>CAMFKX010000063.1 GCA_945957375.1 uncultured Roseiarcus sp. | reverse complement strand
GTTCCTGTCCGACCTCCACCTCGGCACGCGCGATTGCCAGGCGCATCTGATCCTCGACATGCTTCGCCATGTCGAAGCCGACACGATCTACCTCGTCGGCGACATCATCGACGGCTGGCGGCTGCGCTCGGGCTGGTACTGGCCGCAGATGCACAACGACGTGGTGCAGAAGCTGCTGCGCAAGGTGCGCCGCGGCGCGCGGATCGTGTTCGTCCCCGGCAACCACGACGAATTCGCCCGCCAGTTTCTCGGTCTCTCGTTCGGCGGCATCGAGATCAAGCGCCAGACGGTGCACACCGCCGCCGACGGCAAGCGTTACCTCGTCATCCACGGCGACGAGTTCGACGTGGTGGTGCGGCACTCGAAGTGGCTCGCCCATTTCGGCGACTGGGCCTACAATACGGCGCTGTTCATCAACACCCATTTCAACACGGCGCGGCGGGCGCTCGGGCTTCCCTACTGGTCGTTCTCGGCCTGGGCGAAACTGAAGGTCAAGAACGCGGTCAATTTCATCGGCTCGTTCGAGAAGGAGCTCGCCGGCGAGGCCCGACGCCGCGGCGTCGAGGGCGTCGTCTGCGGCCACATCCATCACGCCGTCATCCGCGACATCGACGGCGTCACCTACATCAACACCGGGGACTTCGTGGAATCCTGCTCGCTGGTGGTCGAGCATTTCGACGGTCGGTTCGAGGTGATGCGCTGGCCGGTCATCCTCGAGGCGGTCGCCCCCGAAGACAACGCGCCCTCCGAGGATGAGCGCGACGAGGTCGAGGCGGAAGCAGCCTAGCATGCGTATTCTCATTGCGACCGACGCGTGGCGGCCGCAGGTCAACGGCGTCGTCTCGACTCTGGAGCGGATGACCCGGGCCGCGGCCGAATTCGGCGCGGAGTTCGAGTTCCTCACCCCGCAAGGGATGTGGACCGCGCCGATGCCGACCTATCCCGACATTCGCCTCGCGATCACGACGCCCGCGGCGATCGACGCCCGCATCGACGCCGCGGCGCCGGATCATATCCACATCGCCACCGAGGGTCCGATCGGCTGGCTCGCCCGCCATCACTGCCTGAAGCGCGGCCGGACCTTCACCACGAGTTATCACACACGGTTTCCGGAATATATCGCCGCCCGCACCGGCTTGCCCGAGAGCCTGATCTACGCCGGGCTGCGCCGCTTCCACGCCCCGGCGGCCTCGGTCATGGCCCCGACCCCGGCGATCGGCGAGGAGTTGACCCGGCGAGGCTTCGAGCGCGTGAGCCTCTGGAGCCGCGGCGTCGATCATGCGCTGTTCCGCCCACGCGATTCACGGATCTTCAACTTGCCGGGTCCGATCTTCCTCTATGTCGGCCGGGTCGCGGTGGAGAAAAACCTCGAGGCGCTGCTGGCGCTCGATCTGCCCGGGTCGACCGTCGTCGTCGGCGACGGGCCGGCGCGCGCCGCGCTCGAGCGCCGCTATCCGCACGCGCATTTCGTCGGCGCCCGGCACGGCGAGGCGCTGGCCGAGGCCTACGCCAGCGCCGACGTGTTCGTCTTTCCTTCGCGCACGGACACGTTCGGCATCGTGCTGATCGAGGCGATGGCGAGCGGCCTGCCGGTCGCCGCCTTCCCGGTTCCCGGCCCGATCGACGTCGTCGGCCCCAGCGCCGGCGTGCTCGACGTCGACCTGCGCGCCGCCTGCCTCAAGGCGCTGACCGTTCCGCGCGAGGCTGCGCGCGCATATTCGTTGCGCTATACTTGGCGCGAGAGCGCCCGGCAGTTCCTCCACAACATCGAGGCGGGCCGGGCCGCAGCAAAGCCGCGGGTCGCGGCCAAAGCGCTGGAGCTGGCGGAGAGTCGATGAGCAGCGCCCTCTGCAAACGCCCCGGGCTCAGCGCCCTGGCGTTCGCCGCCTGCCTCGCGCAGAGCGGCGCCTTCGCCCAGGAGCCCGCGCCGGCGCCCATGGCGGGCCATTCGGCGATGCACGGCGCGATGTCTCACGCGCAGACGCCGTCGCCGGCCGGCATGCCGACGGAGGTCGGGCAGGGCGCTTTCGCGGCGATCGGCGAGATCGTGGCGCTTCTCGCGGCCGATCCGGACACCGACTGGTCGAAGGTCGACATCGACGCGCTGCGCCAGCACCTCGTCGACATGAACGCGGTGACCTTGCAGGCGCGCGCGGCGCGGACGCCGGTCGACGGCGGCCTGCGCTTCGACGTCACCGGCGACGGCCCGGTCGCCGATTCGATCCGGCGCATGGTGCTGGCGCATGCGGCGATGATGAACGGCGTCGACGGCTGGTCGCTCGAGGCCGCCTCGATCCCCGGCGGCGCGTCGCTGATTGTTCGCGCCCCGGCGAAGGACGCCGCGAAAGTCGAGGG
Source organism: uncultured Roseiarcus sp. (assembly GCA_945957375.1). Lineage (GTDB taxonomy): Bacteria > Pseudomonadota > Alphaproteobacteria > Rhizobiales > Beijerinckiaceae > Roseiarcus. The sequence goes on along the minus strand of CAMFKX010000063.1, from coordinate 19,347 downwards.
GCTGGGCTTCTTCGGCATTCTGGCGCTCGGCATGCATCACCAGATGCATCACCTGATGCTGGCGCGCGGCAAGTCGTTCTAGGTTTGCCCCGGGGAGCTCCGGTCGTCGTTGCGCGCTCCGCCGCCGACGCCCGGGCGCGCGGCGCTTCATGCGTCGAACGCCTCCGGGCGCGCGGATTTCAAGAATTGTTTAAAGCCGGCAACGCGGCGTCGGGCGTAGATTCCGGGTCCCGGCATTCGGGATCGCTGGAGCGCCGAAGCGATGTCGCAGGAAATCCTTTCTGACCTCGACGGCCAGTTCGAGGCGAATTACAACCGATCGACCTTCCTGTTCCGCCATGGCCTCGCCGGGCATCCGCTCTTTGAGCTGCCGAGCCTGATCGCGCTGGCCGGCCGCTTGGAGAATTACCACGGCTGCTACTGGTCGAATGGTCCGGTCGGGGTGAACGACGGCTGGGAAGCGGGCGCCGACCGGCGCCGCTCCCTGCGGGAGACGATCGAGGACATCGCGGTCAACGACTCGCTGGTGATGCTGAAGTTCGTCGTCCACGATCCGACCGCAGGCCCGTTGTTCCGCGACCTGCTGACGACCATCGTCAAGCTGGCCGGGCGGAAGATGGCGCAAGACGTCCAGGTCGGAAGGGCGACGATCCTGATCGCCTCGCCCCGTCGGGTGACGTCGTATCATGTCGACTCCGACGTCAATTTCCTGTTCCAGGTCACGGGGGACAAATCGTTTTCGGTCTTCGATCCGTCCGACCGCACGTTGACCTCCGACGAGGAGGTGGAGCGTTACTTCGCCGGGGACGCCAGCGCGGCGCGCTTCAAGCCGGAGCGGCAGGCGGAGGCGACCGAACACGATCTCCGGGCGGGGACGGGCGCCCATGTCCCCTGTCTGGCGCCGCACTGGGCGCGGACCGGCGCGCAAGTGTCGATCGCGGTCAGCTGCAATTTCGACCTCGCGTCGATGCAGCGGCTGGGTCTGGTCTACAAGACCAACCATCGGCTGCGCCGCCTCGGCGTCGGCCCGCGCTCGCCGCGGGACCGGTCGTGGAGCAACGACGCGAAAGCCTGGGGCGCGCGCGCCGTCCTCGCGATGCGCGATCTCTTCAGGGAGCGCGGCCGCCGCCATCGCGATTCGGCCGGGATCCCCGTGACATAGCGCAAGCGGCAGGTGCGGCAGGGCGACAAGTCCGGCAGCGCGGCGAGTCTGTCAGGGCGGCAAGTCTGTCAGGGCGGCAAATCTGTCGAGGGGCGAGGCCGCCGGGGCGGCGAGTCGGAAATGTCGTCGCGGCGACGTTTCGCCGCCTCGACAGGACGCGCGTTCATCTCCGATACGCCGGCCTGCGGCCCGACCTGTCGCCGCTCGGGCGGCGGTCGCCGGCGCCGCGCTTGACGAGGGCGAGATTCATGACCGACGCCAACGCTGCTTCGCCGCACCTCGTCGAGGCCTGGCAATGCATCGGCTGCGGGCGAATCGAGGGGCCGCAGCCCTGCATCGGCGTCTGCCAGGACCGCAAGGTTCAGTTCGTCCCGGAGGCTGAGTACGCGCGTCTCGTCGAGCGGCTCGCCGCCGCGGAAGCCCGGCAGGCCGCGCTCGATGCGTTCGTCCGACGGTTGGTTCGCACCCATCCTCGCGCCGGCGCCTGGGAGCAATCCTACCGGACGCTGCAGGAACAGGGCCGTCTGGCGCTCGCCGCCGCAGCCCCCGCCGCCGTCCCGGATTCCCAGCCGGCCGACGCGCCGGCCCGCTCGGCGCGCGCGCTCCGGTCGGGAGGCGCAGGCGCGCAGGACTATTAGCGCAATATCGGTCTTGACCCGCGTCACGGCTCCGGCGCTTCCCATCCGCGCGCGGCAGAGTATCGGCTGCAGCCGCATCGATGGATCGCAGCCCTGCTGGGAATCTGTCATGATCAAAGGCCGGTTCGCCTGCGCCTCCAAGTACGCGCTCGCCGGAGGCGGAATTCAGCGGCGCGAGACGCTGGAAGCAGTCGTCTGCCGTCTGGACGAAACCGCGGGCGGGCCCGCCCGGGACTTCGTCTCGGACTCTTCAGGATGAGGCGCGGGCCTTGCCGGCGGAGTCCGCGGTCGCGATCCCGGATGTCTTGGGACGATCCGATTGGCCACAGTCTTGCCTTTCCACGATTTAGAGGGCAAGAAATTCCGGTATCGACATCAAGATGAAATTCGCGACGTTTCGCAGATTTGACCGATGATCGTTCATGCCCTGACTTTGAAAATAGGCCGTGGTAAATAGAGGACAAATATTATGTATAATCGTCCCCTAGTTCTGGGCATTGATAGTAATAAAGCTTTCCGAAGAGAAATATCGACTCGCCAGTTATTAGCTGATTTCGGAAATAATACAGGCAATCTTGTCTTTTCTGAAGCTGTCTTTCGATCCTTGGCAAACGCTCGGCGCAGCCCATACGCATTCGACCATGGCGCGGCGATTCAGTCTGACGTGCTCGTCATTGCTGCGGCAAACTGGCTCAATCCGTACAGTGATTTCGGCGCTCTCGCGGACCGCCTCGAAGCCACGCAACGTCCAGTTGTGATCGTGGGGCTGGGCGCGCAGTCGACTCTGGATCACTCGATTCCCAAATTGACCCCCGGCACGTTGAAACTCGTCCGGTTGGCATCGGAATCCTCAAAGTGCATTTCGGTTCGAGGCGACTTCACCCGGGAGGTGTTGAACGCATATGGCGTCACCAACGTCCGGGCGACGGGGTGCCCATCCTTGCTTCTGAGCGGGGCCACAGCTCCGTCAATCGACAGGTCCCGGCTCGAGCGCCCGATCGTACTTCACGCCACACGTCATCTGTTCAATTTGGCTGACCCGTATCAGCTCCGGATCTACAGGGAATCATACCAGCAACGCATAGACCTTGTCCTGCAGTCGGAACTGGCGGACGCGATTGTTCGACGCGGCGCTGACGAAGATGAAATGGAAGCGGCAGGGGCGGTTCTTGCGAAGGTTTACGACACGGACGACCTCGCCTCTGTCACCACCTTTCTAAGAGAGAAGGCTAGAATATTCTTCACCCTCGAGGACTGGATGGCGTTTCTGAAGGAATCGGGGCCGTGTGTCGGCACACGGATTCATGGAACCGTCATGGCCATTCTGTCGGGAACCCCCGCGGTGCTTGTCGCTCATGATTCTCGCACGTTGGAGATGGCCAAGAAAATGTCGATCCCCTACGTCCTATCGGAACAGTTCAAAGAGTTTAGGTCGGAAGACATCAGGGAACTTGCAAGAGGGATCGACTACGACGATTTGACTCGCGGGTACACACCTTATCTCAAAGAATTTATCAACTTCTTTGACGAAAATGGACTTCCCGTTGCTGAAGGCATTCGCCCCTGAATGGACTTTCGAGCGGCGCGTATGGCCGAAGGGCTTCCATGTTAGGTTTTTTCCGGCTGTTGGCTGTTTTTGCACTATCCATTCATGTGAACGCCGCGAAGGCGGACGACGCCGAGTCGGTCGCAATCGACGGAAGCAGATGGTCGGATTTGGAAATATCCGATGTTTTGAAGGCGCAATTGAAAGCTGGCAAACACGTCCGACTTTTCGGCGTGCCCAGCACTCGATGTGTCGGCTTAAGCGGGACGATAACATTCGGAGTCGGGGCCGCCCTTGATGGCGTCGACGGCGTCTGTCTCGAGGCAACCGGGGACGCGCCGATGATGGATGTCCCGAAAGGAGCGGATTCAGTCAGCGTGCGGAACGTGCGTTTCGATCAACTTTGGAAGTCACGAATCTTCGCCGTCGTACGGGGCAGCCGATTTCACGCTTCGAACATTCGGGTTCGGCGAGGCGGAGCGCTGATCTTCTCGGGCGCCGAGTCGGGCCAAGTGGACACGAATTCGCGGTTCGAGGACGGGATTGGCGAAGCGGCGGTGCTTCTGACTGCAGGCTCGAAAGGCTGCCGGATCACGGATGCGAACTTTCAAAGGAACAGTGGTTTCGGCGTCGACATCGGAGACGGCGCCCACGATAACGAGGTGTCGAATCTACGGACAGACGAAAATCGGATTGAATTGATTGGGGTGAGATGGTCATCATTCCGAAATATCGTCAGAGATAATCTTGCCGCGCACACCGGGGATAATGGTATTTCGATATCGGGAGATAACAATATTGTCGAAGGGAATGTTGTTATTGGCGTCAGATTGAACGGTATTGCTGTATACGGATCGGATAATATCGTAAGATCTAACGTAGTGATCGGTAACGGCCGGAATCATAGCGAGGATTTCATTGTTCATTTCGGTGACGATAAAGTTCTGAGGTCAAATCCGTCGGACTCAAGTGTCTTATCGAACGTCCTAGTCAATCCTGCGTTCGGTGGGACTGGATCTCGGAATACCATAAGTTCCAATGTTGTCGAGGTCGACCGAAAACTTCAAGATTTTACTTGCGGACTCTCGGAGGGAACGGGATATCGACCGTGGCGGGTGGGTATGTCGGTCACGCTGGACTCGTTCGCATTTGCGAATGGCGCGATCCTGAAAGCGCTATCCTCCGGCAAGAGTGGAGCCGTAGTTCCGGATTGTTCCCCGGCCCATCCGGACTGCTCGGACGGCGGAGCGCATTGGCGCTTCGTGCGCGAATTCGCTTTGGGCGGCGGCCCGATCTCCAACACCCTCTGCGAAAACAGGGTGCTTCAAGCCGGGCGGCCGTCCTGCCGGCTCGACGTCGCGCGACGCGACGACTGTGCTCGGTAGCCGAAACAAGCCCCAAAGGGGTCAGACCGGGGCTAGCGGAAATCGCGAAACGCCGCCGTCGATCACGCGTCGGTATAGGTCGCAGTACGAAGATGCGACTTTCGTTATCGAATAGTCCTGCCCGATCCGGATGGCGTTTGCGGCATAGCCCGCTCGCTTCTTCTTGTCCGTCATGGTGAGCATCGCGTTGACTGTGGATCGCAGGAACGAGGAGTCGTCGTTGGTGAAGGGCAACGTGATGCCCGCGCAGGCGTCGCCGTTCATGAGCATGTTCTTTATCTCTCCGATATCCGTGGCGATCACCGGACGACCGGCCTGCATGGCCTGTATCAGACCCAAGGGATGAGACTCTCCTGGAAATCTCGTGGGGAGCAGCGCGACGTCTCCCATTCGATAGACTCCAGGAATGCGGTCCTGAAACCCCAAGAAGTGCACGCTTTCGTTTCCATCGTAGCTTGGCGAGAGGCGATCGAACTCGGGCCCGGTGCCGCACAGAACAAGATGCAGTCGGACCTCGGTCTCCCGCTGCGCAAGTTCGAGTGCAGCGATGGCGATTTCCCAACCCTTCTCCCGGATCGCCCGGGACGCCACCACGAACACGAGGTCGGATTTCGCGATCCCCAGGTGGCGCCTCCCGAACGCGAACTCGCGATCATCGACCGGCATCCCGTTTGGAATCATCGAGAGGCAATCTTTCGAAATCGGCAGGCCGCGGAGATGCCGCAAGTTCTTGGGCGTCAGATAGACCCAGTGGGAAACCCCGCATAGCACCCGGAACATCATGTCGTCCGGAATGGGCGTGACCTCATACGATCCATGAAGAGTGACGACATAGGGTGCTTCCGGATGGAAGTCCGGGGTCTGGAAAAAAAGGAACTCGATGCCGGCATTGTGCGTGTGGATGACGTCTACGCCCGCCTTCTTGACGAATGACGTCAAGCCGTATTCTCGCGCAAACTGCGCATCATATACCACCACTCGCGAATCCAGCAGGGCGCGTACGGCCGGGTCCGGCCGAGCGGTGTCAAGACACAAGGCTGAGACGACATATCCCCTCTCGACGAGTTCGTTTGCGAGATGAATCGGAAAAATTTCTCCCCCGCCAAGTTGAAATCCGAGAAAGCACATGAGTACGTGCGTGCGAGACTTGGGCGTCGATAACACCGCATCGTTACTGTAATGCGTCGCCAATGCGCCGATCGCTTTTGCCGCACCCAATTGCCGATAGTGATGATAGAGATTGATATACATGCGAACAGCAATATCGTCTGGAGTGCCCCACGCCGACCGGCATTCCCGCATGATACGCTCGTGTTCTTTATAGTATTCCGGACTGTTAAAGCCTAATACGGACGTGTTATTGGTATGTTGACGAAAATAGGATATCGCGTCGGGGCAATAGGAGATTTGTCCGCCACCTGCGAGATTTAGGTAAAAATACCAATCTCCCGATATCTTGAATTTGAGAAGTTCGTTCCAAACGTTAGCGGACACGCGCTGACGGCGAATGACGCATCCGCCGACGTTTGGTATGAGATTGGATACTGCGAAGGCCCCGCAGAACCATTCCGCCGCGAATCGCGTAGTCGCCCTGGTCCAGATTTGCGGCTCCGCCTGCTCCCTGTACTGGTCCAAGCCTTCATATGCCCGTCCATCTTCATCCGCGAACTGAACGCGCCCGAAACTGATCATCACGCTCGGGTCGCGGAACGGTTGTATGCACCGCTCGAGGAAGTCCGGCTCGCAGAAGTCGTCGCTCTCACATATCCACAGCAGATCGCCTTGCGCCTCTTCGAATCCTCTCTTCCACTGGGCGAACACATTGCCGGAATTGTGATCGTTGAGAATTACCCTTATTCGCTCCGGGTAGCGATCCGCGTAAGCGCGAATAATGTCAACGCTATTGTCTACAGAGCAATCGTCGAGTATCAATATTGTAAAATTCTGATACGTCTGTTCAAGAATCGAGTCGATTCTTTGTTTGAGAAAGCGCTCATGATTAAAGTTCGGTATGACGACGGTCACGGATGGAGAGTACGACCGAGCAAGAATGCTTCGGAAAAAGCTATTACCTTTACGCCCCTCCGGCTGCCCATAGAGCACAAAATGGGTTAGCGGATTCAGATGGGCTTCCGCGACATCGGGGTAAGTCGAGAGATAGAATTTTGTAGAAAAGTCCTTCGACGGGTCGCGATGCTCTTTCCATCCATAAGTCATGTAGTGGGTAAAAGGATCAATGGACGACCCCCGCAAATCTGGGGACATCATCAAATAGTAGTTTTCGTCGAAAGCGGATCGCAGCTTGCTCAGCGCGGACGATTGGGAAGCCGCGTCGAGGGCGGTCAAGTCGCAGGCCGTCAGGAGGGGTTCAAGCGGTTCGGGGCGCGCAGGCGGATCCGTGACGGCCCGGTCAGCGGCGGCCAGATATGGAGCAGGCCGCCGACCTTCGGCTCGACCCCAGCCAATGTAATGCAGGAACGGATTGATCCCGTGCCGGCGCACGTCGTCATTGGTTTCCAGATAATAACGCGTCGAGAAGGCGCGGGTCGGATCGAGTCCGGCTCGCCACCCCTCAACCAGATAGTGCGCTGAAAGATCCAAAATCCCGTCGCCGTCGCGGGGAAGCTGAGCGCGATAATAGTCTTTATCCAGCTCAGGGTCGATCATCTGTTTGGCGAATTCAATATCGACATTGAGCTCTGTTGATCCTGGGTCGGTCTTTGCCTGTCGACCTTCAGATTCACCCGCAATCAGATAGTGAAAGAACGGATTCAATCCCGATTCGGCAACATCAGGATTCTTTGTCAAGTAATAAGTTGTTGAGAAATGCGGGTTCGGATCAAGGCCTGCGCAGTATCCAAAGTCCATATAGTGACGGATCGGATCTTCTTTCGAAAAATCTCTGTGACAAAGGTCTTCATAAAAGACTCTATCGAAGCGTGTTTTAATGATATCGTAAATATATTCGTCGGAGAACTGTGGAAATTTGGCCGTGTTACTTGGTTTATCCCGGCCCATCGCAGTATCGCTCACGACAAAACTGGAGACGATGTTCACGGGTTGGATCCTAACGCGTACGCTGAATCTAGGGAGGTCATCGAAAGCGAAGCTGCCCGGCCTCGATTCTCGATCGGACCTATCGCATGTGGGCGTCGACGTGGAACGCGAGACGCTTCGCCGCCGGCGACCGGACGACCTGCGTTGATGCGGATCATGGGGCGCCGGTGAGCGCCGTCGTCGCCTTCGAGCGTCAACTGCGGGCACGGACGCCGGCTCGCGCCCCGCTGTCGCAGCGGAAACGCCCGGGCGTTGCCCTGACCCTGAACGGCGTCTCGGCTCTCGACCAACGTCGTCTTGGCGGTCACGGCAGAGATCCTCTTGGTTCGGCGAAGAAAGAGGCCATATCTGGCGAGTATATTGATCGAAAGTAATAGCTCAGAGCTATGATGACGACGCTGTCCGCCGCGGCCATTCGCGACGCGGTGCTCATCCATACGTGAGCGTCACAAGTCGTCATTGAATGGCGCCGGCAAATGCCTTGAGGCAGCCGGCCTCCCTCAGCGTCGCGCTCCAGTGGGCGCAGGCGAGGCCGAACAGGATCAGCGCGACCGCCTGATGGGTGAGGGCGACGCCGATCGGCACGGCGAGGAGCAGCGTGGCCACGCCGAGCGCCGCTTGGAGCAGGGCGACCCCGGCGAGCGTCAGCGCACGCCGGGCGAGCGACGGCGCGGCCGAGCGGATCGCCGCGGCGGCCTGGATCCCGGCGTAGACCAGCACGGCGTAGGCGACCATACGGTGATCGAACTGCGCCGTCGCGGCGTCGTTCAGCGGCGCGCCCGGCGTCGCGAACGCTTCGCCGGGCAGCAGGCGGTCGCCCATTAGCGGCCAGGTGTCGTAAATGCGCCCGGCGCGCAGGCCGGCAACCAGAGCGCCGAGCCCGAGTTGAACGTACACGAGCAAAGCGAAGACCGCCGCGGCGAGTCCGAACCCCGACGCCGACGCCGCGGGCCGGCGCTGACCGAGACCCGTGGCGGCGTAGATCGCGGCGCCGAAGACGCCGGCTGCGATCAGGAGATGGAGAGCCAGTCGTTCCTGCGCGACCTCGGTCCGTTGGCTCAGGCCCGACGACACCATCCACCAGCCGACGATCGGCTCGAGCGCGAGCAGGCCGGTCATCAGGGCGACCTGGCGCCCGAGCGCGCCCCTGAGGGCGCCGCGCGCCCAGAACCAGAGGAGGGGCAAGACGTAGATCAGGCCGACGACGCGGGCGAGCAGCCGGTGGCCCCATTCCCACCAGAAGATGGTCTTGAAGCCTCCGATCGTCATGTCGGCGTTGAGCCGGGCGTATTGCGGGATCTGCTTGTAGCGCTCGAATTCGGCCTGCCAATCGGCGGCCGACAGCGGCGGCAGGGCGCCGGCGACCGGCTTCCATTGGGTGATGGAAAGGCCCGATTCGGTCAGGCGGGTCGCGCCGCCGACCAGCACCATGGCGAACACCAGCGCGGCGACGAGACAGAGCCAGGCCCGCACGCCCCGGCGGGAGGCGGCGACCGCCGGTTCGGAATTCACGCTGACAGCGGCGAGAGAGGCCATGAGGTCCGTAGCGGCGACGATGCGGTTATCCGGGCGCTTCCGCCGCCCCCGCCCCAGGAGGCGCGCGCTGCGCGGCGAGCCGCTCCATGCAACGAAACCCTCAGTCGATCAACTTGCGATAGAGGTGCCAGGTGATGTGGCCGAGAATCGGAAGGATCACGATCAGGCCGACGAACAGGGTGACGAAGGAGAGCGCCAGATCCATGCCGATCACCGCCGCCCAGGCGATCATGGTCTTCGGATTGGCGATCACCGCGCGCACGCTGGTCGTCATCGCGGTGACGAAGTCCACTTCGCGATCGGCGAGCAGGGGCGGCGCCACCGCGGTGAAGGAGAACACGATCAGGGCGATCACCGCGCCGACGGCGTTGCCGACCATGAAGAACATCATGCCGTAGCTGGTGCTGAACACGGTGGTGAACAGTTCCGGCAGAGACGGCACGTGCGCGCCGAAGAAGGCGAGGAACAGGAACACCGCGATGTCGAGCCAGATGATCAGGGTGAACAGGCTGACCAGCGCGAGCCAGCCGAACTCCATGCCGGCGCGCGACCACACCGCGCCGAGCACGATCCCCCAGCTCAGGGGCTGGCCGCGCTCGAGCCTTCGCGAGATTTCGTAGGTTCCGGCCGCGGCGAACGGCGCGAACAGGGCGAACCCCATGATGAAGGGGTAGGCGAGATAGAAATAGCCGAGCGCGAAGCTGACCCAGAGGATGGACAGGCCGCCGACCGCATAGACCCCGCCGAAGAACATGCCGTAGAGCGGCGCGCGTTTGAAGTCGTTCACCCCGAGCGCGATGCAATCCATCAGATCGCTGATGGAAACGTCGTTGATTTGAATCCGCGCATCGTGATGCGCGCCGGTCGCGGGCGGCCCGAGGTCAGCCACTATCGCCATCGATTGTCTCCTTCTGTCGTTTCCCCACCCGGGCCTCTACGGCCTCTTAAGGCGCCTCTTGACGGGCTCGCCTCGATAGGACCATGTTCTCAACCTTGAGGCAACGGGTTCTTCGACTTTTGTTTTATCCGCCGCTTGAGCGCGGGCGCGTCGCTGCGATTCGACGCGCGAAGTTTGTTGCCGAATCCGCCGCGCTGTGGCATGAGCGCGTCGCGGAGGCATGAGCCCGCATCCCCGATAATCAATCGCATCAGGAACGCGATGTCCTTTATGAACGGCAACAGCTTCGCTGACCGCCAGGCGGCCGCCGCCAAGGCGCGCAAGGCGCTGGCTGACAAATTCCTTTCCAACGCCAAGTACGATCCGGCCGATCCAGCCGTGGTCGAGCGCGAGGCGCGGCGCAAGGCGGTTCTCGAGAATCGCGCATTGCGCGAGGCCGAACGCATCAAGCGCCGGGCCGAGGAGGCGGCCGCGGCCGCGGCGCGCAAGGCCGCCGCCGAGGCCGCCCGGCAGGAGCAGCAGCGCCTCGAGGCGCTCGCTCGCGACGCGGAGGCCGAGCGCCTGCGCGCAGAGCAGGAGCGGCTCGAATTCGAGAAGAAGCTCGAGCGCGACGCCCGCTACGCGGCGCGCAAGGAGCGCAAGAAGAAGAAGAAGTCGGTCGCCGAACGCTGGGGCTGACCGCCTGCGGGCTTCATTGATCCGGGACGGCAAACCGGGCACAACGACGCCCGGGCGCCATCGTCCCGATTGCGGAGCCAGAAACACATGACAAAGCCGCTGCGGATCGGCGTAGCGGGTCTCGGCGTGGTCGGGACCAGCTTGGCGCGGCTGCTGCATCGGCAGGCGAACGCGCTGGCGATGCGCGCCGAAGGTCCTGTCGTGCTCGCCGCCTACAGCGCGCGCAGCCCGAGGCCGGAACGGCCCGAGATCGCCGCGGCGCGCTTCTGGGGCGACGCCGTCGAACTCGCGGCGAAAGCCGACGTCGACGTGTTCGTCGAACTGATCGGCGGGGCGGGCGGGGTCGCCCTGGCGGCGGTCAAGGCCGCGCTCGGCCGCGGCCTGCCGGTCGTCACCGCCAACAAGGCGATGCTCGCAGCGCACGGGCTCGAGCTCGCCGCGCTCAGCGAAGCCCACGGCGCGCCGCTGTTCTACGAGGCCGCGGTCGGCGGCGGCATTCCGGTGATCAAGACGCTGCGCGAGAGCCTCGCCGGCAACGCGATCCGGCGCGTCTCCGGGATCCTCAACGGAACCTGCAACTATATCCTGTCGAAGATGGAGACGGAGCGGCTGCCGTTCGACGTCTGCCTCGCCGAGGCGCAGCGGCACGGCTACGCCGAGGCCGATCCGACCTTCGACGTCGGCGGCTTCGACACCGCGCACAAGCTCGCCATTCTCGCCTCGCTCGCCTTCGGCTCGAAGATCGACGCGGAGGCGGTGTCGGTCGAAGGAATCGAGTCGATCACCCTCGACGACCTCGTCGCCGCCGACGAACTTGGCTACCGCATCAAGCTGCTCGGCGTCGCCGAGCGGACCGCGCACGGGGTCGAGCAGCGGGTCCACCCGACGATGGTCGGGAAGGGCGCGCCGCTCGCGCAGACCATGGGCGTCCTCAACGCCGTCTCGATCGACGGCGACGCCGTCGGCGAACTGACGCTGGTGGGTCCCGGCGCCGGCGGCGACGCCACCGCCTCCGCGGTCGCGGCCGATCTCGTCGACGTCGCCCGCGGCGTTCGTCTGCCGGTTTTCGGCCGCCCCGCCGCTCTGCTTTCCGACGCCGACCGCGTGCCGATGCAGCGCCACGAGGGCGGCTACTACGTCCGCCTGACCGTCGTCGACCGGCCCGGCGCGATGGGGGCGATCGCGGCGCGCTTCGGCGACCGGATGATCTCGCTCGAGGCGATCATGCAGAAGCGGGCGACGAAGGAATGGGCCGAGGCGGGCGTGGTGCCGGTCGTGCTCATGACCCACGGCACCACGGAGGCCTCGATTCGCGACGCGCTCGCGCGCACCCTCGAAGAGGGCGTGGTGCGCGAGAAACCGCAGGTGATCCGCATCGAACGCGACGGGGTGTGAGCGCCCGCGTCGCCGAGGCCGCATCCGCCGAAGATCGCCGGATGCGCCTGCTCGGCGTCGCGCTGATGTGCGGCGCAATGCTGTGCTTCACCGGGCTCGACACGTCGTCGAAGTGGCTCGGCCTGCGCCTGCCGTTGCTCGAGATCGTGTGGGCGCGCTACGCCGGCGCGACCCTGATCGCGCTCGCCGCCGCCCGGCCCTGGACGGGCTGGAGGGCGCTTTCTTCGCGGCGCCCGGCGCTGCAGGCGCTGCGCTCGGCGCTGCTGCTGCTGGCGAGCGCCTGCGTGGTGGCTGCGCTGCGCAGCCTGCAACTCGCCGAATCGGCGACGATCTCCTTCCTCACGCCGATCTTCGTCGCGCTCGCGGCGGGCCCGCTGCTCGGCGAACGCGTGGGGCGCGAACGCATGATCGTGATCATGGTCGGCTTCGTCGGCGTGGTGATCGCGGTCCAGCCGGGAGCCGGCCTGTTCCAGCCCGCCGTGCTGCTCGCCGTCGCGGGGGTCGCCAGCAACGCGGGTTATGTGCTCGTGACCCGCAAGCTCGCCGGCGTCGACCCGCCGCTGACGACGCTGGTCTGGTCCCAGGTCCCGGGGTTCGCGCTCACCACGCCGTTCGTGCCGTGGATCTGGCGCGCGCCGCCTTCCGCCGGGGTCTGGCTGGTCCTGGGCGGCCTCGGCGCCTTCGCCGCCGCCGGGCACGCGCTGCTGATCGTCGCGCACCGTTACGCTCCGGCGCCGGCGCTGACGCCGTTCACCTACACCCAGCTTCTCTGGATGATCGTCGCCGGCTTTGTCGTTTTCGGCGACGTTCCGCCGCCGATGACGCTGGTCGGCGCGGCCCTCGTGGTGGCCTGCGGCGCCTGGCTGGCGCTTCGCGAGCGGCGAAGTCACGGAAAGGCGTAGGAACTCATCAGGATCCGATTCCGCCGAGGAGGCCCTTTCCAACGGCGGCGGCGTTCTCTATGATTTTCTGTAGAGTTCGCGCCGGCCACGGGCGCGCGCCACCCGGGAGTGATCGCACCATGGAGCTCAGTCGTCGCGGCTTCATCAAAGTCACAGGGGCGGGCCTCGCCGCCTCCAGCCTCGGAGCGCTCGGCTTCGGCGGCGCGGGCGAGGCGGTCGCGGCGCTGGTCAGGCCGTTCAAGCTCACCGCCGCCGCCGAGACCCGCAACACCTGCACCTATTGCTCGGTCGCCTGCGGCATCCTGATCTACGGCCTCGGCGACCGCGCCAAGAACGCCCATGCCGACGTCCTGCACATTGAGGGCGACCCGGACCATCCGGTCAATCGCGGCACGCTCTGCCCCAAGGGCGCCGGCCTGCTCGACGTCGTCCATTCCCCCGGACGTCTGACCCGGCCGCGCTATCGCGCGCCGGGCGGCGCCGAGTTCAAGCCCGTCTCCTGGGATTTCGCGCTCAACCGGATCGCGACCCTGATGAAGGAGGATCGGGACAAGAACTTCATCGCCAAGAACAAGGACGGGACGACCGTCAACCGCTGGCTGACGACCGGCATGCTGGCCGCCTCGGCGTCCTCGAACGAAACCGCGCTGGTGACCTGGAAGGTCGCAAGGGCGCTCGGCATGGTGGTGTTCGACAACCAGGCGCGCGTCTGACACGGACCGACGGTGGCCAGTCTGGCCCCATCATTCGGTCGCGGCGCGATGACGAACACCTGGCAGGACATCAAGAACGCCAACATCGTCCTCGTCATGGGCGGCAACGCCGCCGAAGCCCACCCGTGCGGCTTCAAATGGGTGATCGAGGCCAAGATCGAGAACGGCGCCAAGCTCGTCGTGGTCGATCCGCGCTTCACCCGCACCGCGGCGGTCGCCGACACTTATGCGCCGATCCGGCCCGGGACCGACATCGCGTTCTTGAGCGGGGTCATCCGCTATCTGCTCGACAAGGACACGATCCAGCACGAGTACGTGCGCGCCTACACCAACGCCGGCGTGATCGTGAAGGAGGGCTTCGCCTTCGATGACGGCCTGTTCTCCGGCTACAGCGCGGAGAAACACAGCTACGACCGGTCGAGCTGGGACTACGAACTCGACGACCAGGGCTTCGCCAAGGTCGACGACACCTGGCAGAACCCGCGCTGCGTGATCAACCTGATGCGCAAGCACGTCGACCGCTACACGCCGGAGATGGTGTCGCGCATCTGCGGCACGCCGCAGGACAAGTTCCTGGAAGTGTGCGCGCTGATCGCTTCGACCGCCGCGCCCGACAAGGCGCTGACGAGCCTGTTCGCGCTCGGCTGGACGCAGCACACGATCGGCGCCCAGAACATCCGCACCATGGCGATGGTGCAGCTCCTGCTCGGCAACATCGGCGTCGCCGGCGGCGGCATGAACGCGCTGCGCGGCCACTCCAACATCCAGGGGCTGACCGACGTCGGCCTGCTGTCGAACGCGATGCCGGGCTACCTGACCCTGCCGCGCGATTTCGACGTCACCTTCGACGACTACATGAAGACGCGGCAGTTCAAGCCGCTGCGGCCGGGACAGACCAGCTACTGGCAGAACTACCGAAAGTTCTTCGTCAGCTTCCAGAAGGCGATCTACGGCGACGCCGCCACGGCGGACAACGCCTGGGCTTACGACTGGCTGCCCAAGCTCGACATCCCGCTCTACGACATCATCACCGCCTTCGAGATGATGGCCCACGGCAAGATGAACGGCTACATCTGCCAGGGGTTCAATCCGCTGCAGGCGTTCCCGGACAAGGACAAGATCCGCAAGGGCCTGAGCCAGCTCAAGTACCTCGTGGTGATGGATCCGCTCGACACCGAGACCGCCAACTTCTGGCAGGACGTCGGGGCGTTCAACACCTCGAAGCCGGCGGAGATCCAGACGGAGGTGTTCCAGCTTCCGACCTCCTGTTTCGCCGAGGAGAACGGCTCGCTGGTCAATTCGGCGCGCTGGCTGCAATGGCACTGGAAGGCGGCGAACGCCCCCGGCGAGGCGAAGGCCGACATCTGGATCATGTCGGGCATCTACCATCGCCTGCGCGCCCTCTACGCCAAGGACGGCGGCGCGTTCCCCGACCCGATCCTTCACCTCACCTGGAACTACACCGACCCGGTCGACCCGAACCCGGAGGAGATCGCCAAGGAGTTGAACGGCCGGGCGCTCGCCGACCTCAAGGACGCGACCGGCCAGGTGACCAAGAAGGCCGGTCAGCAGCTCGACGGCTTCGCCGAACTGCGCGACGACGGCTCGACCATGTCGGGCTGCTGGATCTTCGCCGGCTCCTGGACCGAGAAGGGCAACCAGATGGCGCGGCGCGACGCCGCCGACCCGCGCGACCAGGGCATCACGCCCGGCTGGGCCTGGGCGTGGCCGGCCAACCGCCGCATCCTCTACAACCGCGCCAGCGCCGATCCGGCCGGCAAGCCGTGGAACCCGGCCAAGCCGGTGGTCTCCTGGAACGGCAGCCGCTGGACCGGCATCGACGTGCCCGACTACGGGCCGACGGTCGCGCCGTCCGAGGGCGTCGGACCCTTCATCATGAACGACGAAGGGCTCGGACGGCTGTTCGCCCGCGGGATGATGGCCGAAGGGCCGTTCCCCGAGCATTACGAGCCGTTCGAATCGCCGGTCGAGAACGTCCTGCATCCCAAGGTGAAGACGAATCCGGCGGCGCGCATCTACGCCGACGACAAGGCGGCGCTCGGCACAGCCGCCGACTTCCCCTATGTCGCGACCACCTACCGCCTGACCGAGCACTTCCACTACTGGTCGAAGCACGCGCTGATCAATTCGATCCTCCAGCCCGAGCAGTTCGTCGAGATCGGCGAGGCGCTGGCGAAGGAGAAGGGGATCGCGCAGGCGGGCTGGGTGAAGGTCTCGTCGCGGCGCGGCGCGATCATCTGCAAGGCCTACGTCACCAAGCGGATCAAGCCGATGACGGTCGACGGCAAGGCGCAGCATGTGATCGGCGTGCCGCTGCACTGGGGCTTCACCGGGCAGACGCTCAAGGGCTACCCGGCCAACGTGCTCACGCCCTCGGTCGGCGACGCCAACACCCAGACGCCGGAATACAAGGCGTTTCTTGTGAACGTGGAAAAAGTCAGCGCGCCTTCGGCGTGAGGAGCGGCCCCCATGACCGATCTGCAATCGCAAGACTTCATCCGCGTCTCGGCGACCACCATGACGCCGCCGTCGGCGCGCAACCACGAGGCCGAGGTCGCCAAGCTGATCGACGTCAGCCGCTGCATCGGCTGCAAGGCGTGCCAGGCTGCGTGCATGGAGTGGAACAATCTGCGCGGCGAGGTCGGGACCTTCGAGGGCTCCTACACCAACCCGCCCGATCTCGATCCGCACACCTGGACGCTGATGCGCTTCACCGAGCACGAGAACGCCAAGGGCGATCTCGAATGGCTGATCCGCAAGGACGGCTGCATGCACTGCGAGGACCCGGGCTGCCTCAAGGCCTGCCCGTCGCCCGGCGCGATCGTGCAATACGCCAACGGCATCGTCGACTTCATCAGCGCCAACTGCATCGGCTGCGGCTATTGCATCAAGGGCTGCCCGTTCAACATCCCGCGGGTCAGCGCAGTCGACGCCAAGTCCTATAAGTGCACGCTGTGCTCGGACCGGGTCTCGGTCGGGCTGGAGCCGGCCTGCGTGAAATCCTGCCCGACCGGCGCGATCCTGTTCGGCTCGAAATCCGACATGAAGGCGTGGGCGGCCGACCGGGTCGAGGACCTGAAGGGGCGGGGCTTCGAAAACGCCGGACTCTACGATCCGCCCGGCGTCGGCGGGACCCACGTCATGTACGTGCTGCCGCACGCCGACACGCCGTCGATCTACGCCGGCCTCCCCGAGAAGCCGAGCATCAGTCCGCTCGTCGACGCGTGGAAGGGCTTTGTGAAGCCGCTCGCGATCGCCGGCATCGCCTTCACCGCGGTCGCGGGCTTCCTGCACTGGGTCATCACCGGGACCAACGAGGTCGAAGAGAACGACGACCAGTCGGCCAAGGATTTCATCAAGAAGCACGAGGGGGTCGCGAAATGAAGTACCCCGAGGGAACGATCGTCCGCAACACCCGCGCGGCTCGCGTGAACCACTGGATCACCGGCGGCTGTTTCGTGCTCCTGATGGTGTCGGGCCTCGCCATGTTCCACCCGATGCTGTTCTGGCTGTCGAACCTGTTCGGCGGCGGGCAGTGGACCCGCGAAATCCATCCCTGGATCGGCATCGTGCTCGCGGTCAGCTACGCCGGACTGATCGTGCAGTTCTGGCGCGACAATTTCTGGAATCGCGACGACATCCGCTGGCTGCGGTCGATCGTCGAGGTGATCGCCAACGACGAAGCCGAGATCCCGGAGGTCGGCCGCTTCAACGCCGGCCAGAAATTCGTGTTCTGGTCGATGGCGCTGCTGGTGCCGGCGCTGCTGCTGACCGGACTCGCCCTCTGGGGCGAGTATTTCGGCGGCTCGACGACGATCGAGACCCAGCGCGGCGCGGCGCTGATCCACTCGATGGCCGCGGCGGCCGCGATCATGATCTGGATCGTCCACGTCTATGCGGCGATCTGGGTGCGCGGATCAGTGCGGGCGATGACCCGCGGCTACGTCACGCCGGGCTGGGCCTGGCGCCATCACCGCAAGTGGTTCCGCGACCTGGTGATCACGGGATCGCCGGGGCCGAGGCCGCGGGGTTGAAGAGTGCGTTCGAGCAAGCCCCCCTCGCCCCGCGAAGCGGGGAGAGGGCCGGGGTGAGGGGCGGCGCCTCCGCCGGGTGGTCAGCGCAGCCCCTCGTCCGGCGCTGCGCGCCACCTTCTCCCCGCAAGCGGGGAGAAGGGATTTGAAACAGGGCGAGGCGCCTCCCAAGGGCGCGTGGACGGGCGCGCCGTTCGGCGGCGTGAAGGCGCCGGAGCCGATTGTCCTGCCCGATCCGGCGGCCCGGTTCGCGCGCGCCGCCGACCGGCTGGCGCAGCTTGCCGACGGCCACCCGATGGAAGGCTGGCTCGGCTTTCTCGCCGACGTCGCCGACGCCCAGCGCGCCGCGGCCGAGACGCTTTCGGTCGTCGGCCCGGACGCCGCCGCGATCCGCCTCGCGGTCGAGGCCGGCCTGCCGCCGCTCGCCGCCGACGGCTTCCGCCGCGACCCCGCCTGGCGCGACGGTCTCGCCGCGCTCCTGCGCCGTTTCGACGACGCGGCGCTTCCCGTCGCCGCGGCGACGGTGATCGTCGATCTGCGCGGCCGCTCCGCCGCCGAAACGGAGGCGCTCGCCGACGGCTTCTTGCGCGGCGGGCTCGACGCGTCCGACGCCGGCGCGGCGTTCTGGATCGCCGCGGCGCTGCAAGTCTATTTCACCCGCCTCGCCGCGGGACTTGAGGCGGGCGAGCTGCGCCTCCTCGACCCGCGCGGCTTATGTCCGTGCTGCGGCTCGACGCCGTCGGCGGGCGTGGTGCGCGGCTCGGGCCAGACGCCCGGCGCGCGCTACCTCTATTGCTCCCTGTGTTCGACGGCTTGGAACCACACCCGCGCGGTCTGCATCACCTGCGGCGGCGCGCGCACGCTTGCGCTCAGGGGGATCGACGGCGACGACGGCGCCGCCAAGGCCGAGACCTGCGACGAGTGCATGACCTACGCAAAGCTGTTCTACGACGCGAAGGCGCCATCGCTCGACCCCTACGCCGACGACTTCGCCACCCTCGCCCTCGACGTCATGGTCTCCGAAGCCGGCTGGGCCCGCCACGCGCCGAACCCGCTGCTGCTGATGGGGTAGGCCTCTGGAGGGCGCCCGTCCCGCGCACCCCGGCGGCGCGTGGAGGGTGCGCGTCCCGCGCACCCCGGCGGCGAGACGCCGCCGCTCCAGTTGTGCGTGGAGGGTGCGCGTCCCGCGCACCACGGCGGCGGGACGCCGCCGCTCCCGGCGACCAAGCGGCGGCGCGCTACGGCGGCGGGATCCCGCCGCTCCCAGCGGCTTGTCACCGCGCCCGTTCGCGGGCAGAGTCGCGCGATGGCCGGGGCGTTTCGACGCGAAATCGAGTGACATGGTTCGTCTGATCGCGCTTCCGCCGCCGTCCAAGCCCCTGTTC
>CAMFKX010000062.1 GCA_945957375.1 uncultured Roseiarcus sp. | reverse complement strand
CGCCGGCGCCCGCCGCCGGCGCGCCGCTGACGCTCGGCTCCGCGCCGCCGCCCGCGACGCCCGGTCCGACCGTCTCCAGTTCGGGCGTCGCGATGCTCGACGGCCCGCGCGACCAGTTCAACGCCGCGCTCGAATCCTTTCAGGTCAGCCAGTTTCAGCAGGCCGAGGACGGCTTCAAGGCGTTTCTGGTCGCCAACCCCGGCCATCGCCTGACGCCCGACGCGATCTTCTATGTCGGCGAGACCTACTTCCAGCGCTCGCGCCCGCGCGAGGCGGCCGAGCAATATCTGAAGGTCACCACCGACTACGCCCGATCGAGCCGCGCGCCGGAAAGCATGGTGCGGCTCGGCCAGGCGCTCGCCGCGCTCGGCAACAAGGATCAGGCCTGCGCCACCTTCGCCGAGTTCGGCCGGCGCTACCCGAACGCCTCGCCCACGGTGAAGCGCCTCGGCGAACGGGAAGCCGCCAAGAACCATTGCTGAGCACGGCGGCCGGGAGCGCGGCAGAACGCAGCAGAATGGCTTTGCGCCGTCCGTGCGAGGAGCGTAAGCGACGCAGCGATCCATGTCGCCGCCGAACCCCTCGCCTTTGGATGGCGTCGCCCCGCTCGCCATGACGGAGGCAGGCGCGTTCGACGCCGCGCGTGTCGACGCGTTGCTGGCGCCGCTCGCCGACGCTCGCGCGACGCTGCTCGCCGTCTCCGGCGGACCCGACTCGACCGCCCTGCTCGTCATGGCCGCCGAATGGGCCGGGAGATCCGGCGCGTCGCTGTACGCCGCCACCGTCGACCACGCGCTCAGGGCCGCCAGCGCCGCCGAGGCCGCGGCCGTCGCGGAATTGTGCCGGCGCCTCGGCGTGCCGCACGCGACGCTCGTCTGGACCGGCGCGAAGCCTGCGACCCGCCTTCAGGAGCGGGCGCGCGAGGCGCGCTACCGGCTGCTCGTCGCCCACGCCGAGGCGATCGGCGCCGACCGGATCGCGACCGCGCATCACCTCGACGATCAGGCCGAGACCGTGCTGTTCCGCCTGATCCGCGGCTCGGGCGTCGCCGGCCTCGCCGGCATGGCGCCCGAAACGGAGCGCGACGGCGTGATCCTGAGCCGCCCTCTGCTCAGCCTCGCCAAGGCCGATCTCGTCGCCTTCTGCCGCGCGCGTGAGGTCGCGTTCGCCGACGACCCGTCGAACGCCGATCCGGCCTACGCGCGCACCCGCCTGCGCGCGTTGATGGGAGCCCTGGCCCTTGAGGGACTGACCGCCGAAGGCCTCGCCCGGCTCGCCCGGCGCGCGGCCGAGGCGAGCCAGGCGCTCGACCGCGCGGCCGACGAGGCCGAGGCGCGGCTGGGGGACGGGCCGATCGACGCGCGCGCGCTGTTCGCGCTGCCGATCGCGATCGTGCAGCGCGTCCTCCTGCGCCGCATCGCCGTCGCCGGCGGGCAGGACGAATCGCGGATAGCGCTGGAGAAGATCGAGGCGCTCGCCGCCCGCCTCGCCGCCGCCGCCGCCGCCGGCCGCCCCTGCGCCGCCAATGTCGGCGGGGCGCTGGCGCGGCTGACCGCGAAGGGGCGGCTCGGCTTTGCGAAAGAGCCGGAGAGACGAACGTCCCGCCCCCGGTAGAGGAAGAGCCCGAGCCTCGTCGTCGCGTTAGCCTTTGGCGTCCCTTCCCCCTTGTGGGGGAAGGACAGGATGGGGGGTCGCGCGAACCTGTCCGCTGATGGCGTGGAACGCCAAGCCTCCTGAGTTTGGCGCGCCTCCTCTGTCCTCCCCCACAGGGGGCGGCGGAGGCGCAAGCGACGCAGGACAAGGACGGCATCGACTTCGCCTCGGCCCCGGCCCTGCCCGCGCGCGTCCCTGATAATGATTGCGGAAAATCAGAATTTTCGGTATGATGAATAGTCGCAGCAGGAATTCCGAAATGCCGCCCCTCGCCTACCCCGCACGCATGCGAAAGCCTCGCAATCTCGCTGTCAACGAAGGCAGGCCCTTCCCTCGATTTCGCGTCCGCTTCGGTTTGCCGCCCCTGTCGCTTGCGTCGGTACGGTCTCGGCTTGGCGGAAGCACGATCCACGGTTGCGCCGTCGAGCGTCGCCACCGCCGCCCCGCCGGGATTGCCGGCGACCACGGCGTCGCGTTGCAGAATGGAGGTGTTATCGCATTGAAATCCCACGTGCGGCGCACGAAGCGAGCGCCCGGCCTGCGCGCCCAGCTCGGCGTGTTGCTCGCAGGCTGGGTCTCCGCGTAGTGTCCGGTTTGGAAACGCGCGACGGGAGGCGAACATGCTCTGGGGAATCGATCCGCTGTTGGACGCCGACCTGCTCTACGCCTTGCGGCGCATGGGCCATGGCGATGAGATCGCCGTGGTGGACGCCAATTTCCCGGCGGCCTCGACCGCCACCCAGACCGTCACCGGCCAGCCGATCTATATGAACGGCGTCTCCGCGGCGCGCGCGGTCGAGGCGGTGCTGTCGGTCATGCCGCTCGATTCCTTCGTGCCCGATCCGGCGCTGCGGATGGAGGTCGTCGGCGACCCGGTCGCCGTCCCGCCGGTGCAGCAGGAGGTGCAAGCCGCGATCGACCGGGCGGTCGGGCGGCGTCAGCCGCTGGTCGGGATCGAGCGCTTCGCCTTCTATGATCGCGCCGCCGAGGCCTTCGCCATTCTGGTCACCGGCGAGCGCCGCCATTACGGCTGCTTCCTGTTCAAGAAGGGGGTGCTGCCCGAGGAGTGACCAGACGCTCTTGGGGTGCGACGATTCATCGTTTGGCGCCGGGTCCGAGGAATGTTAACAGAGCAATGGCGACGAGACCGGCCCGTCATTGCCCCATTCCCTTGCGGCTTGGACGGCTGTGCGCACCCCCTGGCGCCGTCTGGTCTCGTCGTTGCGCCTTCTTCCAAACCGTCACCGGGGCGGCGGGCTCTTGAGCCATGACGGGTGGGGTCGGTCGGCGGCGATGAAGTAGCTCGCTTTCGCCGGGGCCCTCAGGAGACCCTGGGCGCGCGCCTCGACCTGTTCGTCGGCCTTGGTCTCGCGCTCGGCGCGATAGCGGAGTTCGAGCAGCGAGTGGACGAGCCAGGTCTCGATCAGGAGGCCGCTGTCGTCGGGATCCCGGTACAGGCGCCAGGCGAAGCCGCCGTCGCGCATCCGCTCGCGGCCGATGTCGTGCATGACCGCCAGCATCTGCAGCGCGTCGCTCGGGTCGATGCGGTACTCGTTGACCACCAGGATCGGGCCGGCGTCGTCGGCGATCTTTTGCACAAAGGCCGGCGCCCGCCAGTGCATTGACGGGGCGAGGTCGAGCGCCGCGCCGGTCTCGAGCTTCCAGCGCCATGTAAGCGCCAGCCCGACGAGGGCGCCGACCGCCGCGGCGTTCAGCGCGAAGGGCAGGCCCCACGCCTTCGCGGTCACGCCCCAGACGGCGCTGCCGACGGTCATCGCGCCGAAATAGGCGGTGAGGAAGATCGCCAGTCCCCTGCCCCGCACCCAGTCCGGCAGCGCGACCTGGGCCGAAACGAACATGGTCGTCATCACCACGATCCACGACGCGCCGGCGACGAAGGCCGCAACCATCGCCGCCTCGGGCCGCCGGGACGAGGCGAACAGCGCCAACGCCAGCGCCGTGCCGATCGCGCCGGCCGACGCCGAAAGGTCCGGCCCGAGGCGCGCCTTCAGGGTCTCGAGCGACAGCGAGCCGACGACCGAGCCGAGCCCGATCATGCCCATGAGCAAGCCGTACAGCTCGGCTCCGTCGTGCAGCTGGTCGCGGGCGACGAGCGGCATCAGCGCCCAGTACGCCGCGGCGAAGGGAAAGAACGCCACCGCGCGGATCAGGGTCGCGTCGAGGTCGCGGTTGTTGCGGGCGTAGCGCAGCCCCGCGCGCACCGCGCTGACCAGCCGCTCCGCCGGCAGGGACTCGGGCGGCCTGCGCGGCGACCGCCACCACAGCAGCGTCGCCAGGACGATGAGGTTGGTCGCGACATAAAGCCAGAGCGGCAGGACCAGCCCGACCGCCGTGATCGCGAGGCCGCCGAGCGCCGGGCCGATGGCGCGGCTGACGTTGTAGCCGGCGTTCATCACCGCGATCGCCGGATCGAGTTCGCTCCGCGGCACGAGCAGCGGCGTGACGATCTGCCACGCGGGGGCCGCGAGCGCGCCGGCCGCGCCGAGCAGGAAGGTCGTCGCCAGCAGCATCTGCGCCGAACCCAGGCCGGCCACGACGCTCGCCGCGAACGCCGCGCCGACCGCCACGACGCCGATCTGCGCCGCGATCAGCAGCCGGCGCGGATCGACGACGTCGGCGAGCGCGCCGGCCGGAATCGTCAGCAGGAACATCGGCGCCATGGTCGCGACCTGGACCGCCGAGACCATCAGCGGATCGGGATCGAGCCGGATCATCAGCCAGCTCATCGCGGTGTCGAACATCGCGATGCCGACGCTCGAAATCGAACTCGCAACCAGGATGACGGTGAAGGCGACGTGGCCAAACACGCCCCAGCGCGAGGCAGGCGCAGCGTCAGGCGGCGTTTGCGACGGGCTGCTCACCAGGCGAAAACCGGATCGGATTGTTCGTCCATCCCGACGCCGTCCCACATTCCAGCGACGGCGGCCGCGCCGACTCCCGGGTTAGCCTTGCGACACGAGGTTGAAATGCGCAAGTGTGAAAGAGAGGCGATAAGTTCCCTCGCGTCGAGACCTTCCATGTCCAGCCTCCCGCGTTTCCGCCCCCTCCGGCGTTCGGTTTTTCCGGCTCCCATGCTGCGCCTGACGCTTGTGGTCGTCCCGCTTCTGGCCGCCGCGGCCGTCTGGCCGGCTCGGGCCGACTCGCTGTTCCATATCGGCCCGTTCAGCTTCCCGAATCCGTTCGCCAGCCCGCCGCCGGGGGCCAGCGCGCCGGATGAGCGCCCTCGTCGAAGTTACGGCGCGCCGTCCGGCGGAGGAACGCGTCACCGTTCGAGCGCGGGCGGCAGCGGCGCCAAGAGCGGCGGAGCGACCGGCGGCCCGGTCTACGTCTGCGTTCGCGCCTGCGACGGCGGGTTCTTTCCGATGCCCTACACCGGCTCGCCGACCACGCTTGCCGAAGTCTGCCAGGCGCTGTGCCCCAACGCGGCGGTCACGCTGTTCACCATGCCGTTCGGCGGCACCGTCGATCAAGGCGTGTCGGCGACCGGGACGCCCTATGCGTCGCTGCCGAACGCCCTCAAGTTCCAGCAGAGTTTCGAACCGACCTGCTCCTGCCAGCGGCCCGGGCAAAGCTGGGCGGACGCGCTCGCCGGCGCCGAGGCCCGTTACGGCCACCGCTCCCACGAACTCGTGGTGACGGCCCAACTGGCGGCGGAGATGTCGCGCCCCAAACCCGACCCGACCGCGAAGAAGGCGAACGCGAATGGCGCCGACGCCAGGGACACGCTCGCAGCGGGGGCGAACGCGCTCGACCCGGAGCTCGACGTCAATGGCGTCGACACCCGGCTCAAGGCCGCGGCGGAGGCGGTCAGTCGCGAGACGTCGGGCATCCGTGACGTCGACGACAAGACCGGACTGCATTTCGGCCTGAAGGAAGGCCAGGTCGTCCAGGAAGACGACCCGGACGGCGGTCAGCGACGGGTCCGCGTCCTGGCGCCGACGCTCTGACGCGCTTCAGCGCGGGACGCAGCGGACGCCGGCGGCGGCCAGAACAGGTTGCAGCGCCGAGAACATCGCCTGCGCCGCGCGCGCGTTGCCGCGCTCGGTGAAGTGGACGATGTCGAGATAGAGGTCGTCGTCCCAGTCGCCGTCGAGACTGGCGATCGCCTCGACGACGGGCGCGTTCTGCTCGCGCCCGATGAGCCGCACCAGCCGGTTGTGGGCGGCGTTGGCGGCGATGATGTCGTCGATCGGCTTGAACACCGCGCCGTAGAAGTCCCTGACCTCGCGCGGCGAGCCCGCATCGACCGCGAGGCTCGAGGTGGCGAGCGCCACGGGGACGCCGGACTCTCGGGCAAGGGCGATCAGCTTGCGGTAGGCTTCGGCGTATCGGCTCGTCATCAGCGTCGCGTCGGGGAGAGGCGGCGGCTCGGGCGAAGGAGAGACGTTGCGCGTCCGCCAGTCGTGCAATGCGCGCTCGATGGTCAGGACGGCGCGACCGAGCAGCGCCGAAGCGCGCGGGCGCACGCCGGGTTCGTTCGGCTCGGCGACCTGCCGCAGCCCGAGCGCGAGCAGCCCGTTCATGCCGTGGGTCGACAGGATCAGATCCGGCTTCAGGGCGAGCCCGCCGCGGCGCAGACGCTCGATATTGTCCTCGAGCGTGTAGGCTTCGGTGCCCGCGTTGACGATCTCGACAGGCCGGTTGCAGGACGCATGGGTCGCGAACAGGGCCTGGAGTTGCTCCGGCCAGGGCTTCTCGCCGTCGCGCAGGGTCGGGCCGAAGGTTTGAGATTCGCCGAGCGCGAGAATGCGAAAGCGGTCGCCCTTCTCGGGTGCGATCTCCGGGCCGCGAAAGCCGGCGGCGTTGATCCGGATCGTGGTGTCGAACATCCGACCCGAGCTGCCCGGGATCAGCAGGAAGGGCAGCTTCTTCTGCGGGTCGGCCGTCTCGATCGCGCCCCGGACGCCGTCGTCGCGGATCCATTCGTTGAGATAGTAGAACCACCACATGGCGAAGGCGGCCGGATTCTCGCGGGCGGCGCGGTAGGAATAAGTCGGGTTGGCGACCGAGCCGGCGATCGGTACGCCGGTCGCCGACCGATAGGCGGCGTCCGCCGCGGGCAGCGCGACGGCGAACACGACGATCGCGCGCGCCCCGACGCCCAGGCTCCGCGACAACCGGCCCGCGCGCTCCGCCAGCGCAAGCGCCAGAAGCGCGGTCACGATCACAGCCCCGTAGAACAGCCAGGGCGTGTTGGCCATAAAGGCGTTGCGCGCGATGACGGCGGCGAGGAGAAACCCGAGTCCGAGCGCCGCGGTCGCGAGTTTCCCCTCTTTGGCCGGGGAGACCGGCGACGGCGGCGCGACGACGGCGGGCGGGCGGGCGTGATAGTCCGGCCGCGCCGCGAGGACCGGACGCTCGAAACCGCGCCAGAACAGGGCGGAAAACGCGCACACGGCCGCGACGTAGAGCGCGAGCTGCACGAGAATAGGCCAGCCGCCGATGAGCGGTTTCAGCGCCATCAGAACGGCGAGGTGAAAGAGGTAGGCGGAATACGAGATGCGGCCGAGGGCGAAGCCCAGGGCGGCGACGCGCGGACCCTTGAACAGCCCGTCCGCCTCACGAAAGAAGGCGACCGCCGCCACGCCAAACAGCGCCGAGGCGTAGGGAAACGCCTGTTGCGCCAGGCGGCCCCCTTCGAGCGCGAGATAGGCCGCCCGCAGTTCGGCCGCTGCGGCGAGGACCAGGATCGCCGCGAGCGCCTGCAGCGCCCGGCCGCCCGCGGCGGTCTTCAGCGCCAGCAGCGGCCGACGTTCGAGCGCGAGATAGAGCAGGAACCCCCAGACGATCGAATCGATGCGAAAGATGGTGACGCGGCGGACGTTCAGATCCCAGTCGGGCGGCGCCGCGAGCGCCCGCAGCGACGCGAAGGCGACGATGAACAAGACGGCGAAGGCGACGTCCATCCGCCGGTCGCGCCTGCCGATCGCGCGCCCGAGCAGGAACAGGAGCGGCGCGAACAGGAGGTAGAACCACTCCTCGACCGCCAGACTCCAGGCGACGGGATAGAAGTCGACTACGTTGGCCGAGCGAAACAGGTTCTCGACATAAAGGAGATAGCGCAGCGTGTCGGCGCTCAAAAGATGGCCGGTCATCAGCGCCACGACCGCCAGCGCGGCGACATAAGGCGGGATCGTCCGCAACCAGCGGCGGGAGAGGAAGACGCCGAGGTTGCGCCACGGCCTCCCGACCACCTGGTCGACGATCTGGGGCGCGAGCACGAAGCCCGAGAGGACGAAGAACACCTCGACCGCGGAGATCGCGACCGCCTCGATCGCCGGACTGAACGGCGCGCCGGCGGTCAGATAGTGCGGAACCGCGACGGCGAGGGCCGCGGCGCCGCGGAGGAAATCCAGCGAGGCGCTACGCTTCATTGCGACGGAGCGTAGAGAAACGGCGCGTTGACGGTCTGACCCGCAAGGGCGAACAGCACGACATAGACCGCAAATGCGATCAACGCGGGCGCCGCCCAGGAGCGCGCAAGTTGCCGTTCAATGAACGCTCGCAGGAACAATGCGGGGGCCTCCGCGGACCAAGCGCCCGCGCGTCCGCGCCTTATAGCCGCCCGTTCCCGGGCGGCAAGCCGGTCAGGTCACTGCGCGGAGGGAGGCGCGGCGGGCGCCACCGGTTTCGTGGGCGCCTCGGCCATGACCGGAATGCCGAGCGGACGGAGAAACTGAAGCGCCTGCACTACGGTCCGGGAGATAACCGAGGGCGGCGGCGGACCCTTGGCGCGCTCGTCGAGCATAGCGGTAGCCAAATCCCGGTCCTGGGCGCTGGCCGCCGCGGAATCGGTCCGATAGAGCTCGCGAATCCAGTCGTCCTTCGGGCCTTCGGCCGAATTGTTGGCCATCGTCAGCCACATCAGGCCCCTCGCCCGCTGGGCCGGCGCGCCTTCGCCGGTGAACAGCAGGTGCCCGAGCAGCGCTTCGGACGGCCGATGGCCCTTACCGGAGGCGAGCATGAGCCAGCGCACTGCGACGACCCTGTCTTTCGCCAGCCCCCCTGCCCCGACCAGGTACATGTGCGCCAGATTGTACTGCGCGTCCGGGTTGCCGAAGGTGGACGCGGCATACTGGAACAACTCGCGGGCCCGCTCGGGATCGGGTCGAACGTCACTGTTGGGAATACCGGTCAGGCTGTAGACGCCGACCGCGACGAAGGCGTTCGCCACCGCCCCTCGGCTGCGCGGGTCGAGCGCGTCCTCATCATAGTCCTGGACAAGTTTGTTGAAATAGTGATAGGCTTTGCCGTCGTCACGGGAAACGCCGACTCCGTCGGCATACATCTCGCCGAGTTTCCATTGCGCGACGGGCTGACCGCCCTCGGCTGCATAAGTCAAGGCATCGACGCAGGACGCGGCGTTCCCTGCGTTCAGATCGTCGAGGCCGGCACGCAGCGCTTGTTCGGCGTTGGCGTAATTCTTCGGAGCGATCCGGGCCGGGGCGCCGGTGGTCGCCCCGTCGAAGGCAAATGATGACGCCGCAGCAACCGGGATCAAAACCGCCGCGAGGATCGCGACGTTGCGTCGATCCCTCCGGCGCAAGCCCAACGCGTCGATACACGCGACTATGCGCATGATTTCCAATCCGCCAAACCTCCGGCGCCGCGCTGCGTCACCGGATGCGGTGAACGTGCGACAACCGTAAACTGAGGCTGCGAAACTGCGAGTCCTTTATGGCGCAATCGCGGCGCGGCCCGGTCGGAATCCGGCCTCCTCCGAGATGCAAAAAGGCTGTTGCCCGGAAGACACATGTCCTCGGACGACAGCCGCTCAAACCCCTTCGAGTCGCTCGCGCGCGTGGCCGAGTTTGGCCAGTCTTTCCTCGAAAGCCTCACGCCGCTCCTCATGCTCGGCGACGACCTCGTCGGGCGCCCGAGCGAGAAAGTCGTCGTTCGAGAGTTTGGCGACGACCTTGACGATCTCGAGCTTGACCTTGTCGATCTCCCGGTCGAGCCGGGCGCGTTCGGCGGCGAGGTCGACCACCCCGGCCAGCGGCAAGGCGACGACTTCGCCGCGAACGACCAACTGCACCGATCCCGCCGGCGCGACCTCGGCGGTTTCGACCGCATCGACCCGGGCGAGCCTCTTCAGCGCCTCGCTCCACCCGGCCGCGCTGCTCTGCGCGCGCGCGCTCGGCGAAACCAGAACCAGCGACACCGGCGCCGACGGAGAGACGCCCATCTCCGACTTGACCGACCGGATCTCTCCGATCAGGTCGACCACCCAGCCGATCTCCGCCTCGATCGCCTCGTCGACCTCGACGCCTTGCGCTGGCCACGGCCCGAGCGCCAGCGGCCCCGCGCGCGGCGTCCCGCGCTCGCCTTTGATCGCCCACAGTTCCTCCGACAGGAACGGCATGAACGGATGCAAGAGCGCGTAGATTGCGTCGAGCACGTAGGCGATCGTCGCCTGCGTCTCGGCCTTGGCGGCAGCGTCCGTCTCGCCCTGCAGCACCGGTTTCGCCAATTCGAGATGCCAGTCGCAGAACACGCTCCAGACGAAGCGATAGACCGCGTTGGCGGCGTCGTTGAAGCGGTATGATTCGATCGCTCCGGCGGTCTCGGCCGCGGCCCGGGCGGCCTCGCCGAGGATCCAGCGGTTCAGCGGTTCGCGCACCGACGCCGGGTCGAACCCTGCGACGCGGGCGCAGCCGTTCATCTCGGCGAAGCGCGAGGCGTTCCAGATCTTGGTGGCGAAGTTGCGATAGCCCTCGACGCGCGCCTCGGAAAGCTTGATGTCGCGGCCCTGCGCCGCCATCGCAGCCAGGGTGAAGCGCAGTGCGTCCGCGCCGAATTTGTCGATGAGTTGGATCGGATCGATCACGTTGCCCTTCGACTTCGACATCTTCGCCCCTTTCTCGTCGCGGACGAGGGCGTGGATGTAGACGTCGCGGAATGGGATCTCGTTCTGGAAGTGCAGGCCCATCATCATCATCCGGGCGACCCAGAAGAAGATGATGTCGAAGCCGGTGACGAGCACGTCGGTGGGATAGTAGCGCTTCAGCTCCGGCGTCTCGTCCGGCCAGCCGAGCGTCGAAAACGGCCACAGCGCGGAGGAGAACCATGTGTCGAGCACGTCCTCGTCGCGTCGAAGGGTCGCGGCGAGACGCGCCGGGTCGCGCGCCAGACCGTCGGCCTCTTCCTGCGTCAACGCGCCGCGCTCGAGACCGTCGGCGAGTGCGGCCGCGTAAGCCGCATCTTCGCTCTCTTCGACATAGCAGCCGCCCCAGGGGGAATACCACGCCGGGATCTGGTGGCCCCACCACAGCTGGCGTGAGACGCACCAGGGCTGAATGTTCTCAAGCCAATCGTAGTAGGTCTTTTCCCAGTTCTTCGGCACGAATTGGGTTCGCCCGTCACGAACCGCCTCGAGCGCCGGCTCAGCCAGCGTCTTCGCATCGACATACCACTGGTCGGTCAGCCACGGCTCGACCACGACGTTCGAGCGGTCGCCGTGCGGAACCATATGCGCGTGCGGCTCGATCCGGGCGAGGAACCCGGCGAGCGCCATCAACTCGACGATGCGCAAG
This sequence comes from uncultured Roseiarcus sp., assembly GCA_945957375.1. GTDB lineage: Bacteria > Pseudomonadota > Alphaproteobacteria > Rhizobiales > Beijerinckiaceae > Roseiarcus. The sequence continues at coordinate 10,658 of CAMFKX010000062.1, read as the reverse complement.
CGGGCGACGAAGCGATCGGCGCCGTCGACCGCCGCAATCAGCCGGGCGTGGTCGTTGTCGCTCTCGACGCCTTCGAAGAAGGCGACATTGTCCTTGAGGAAGACGCGTCCCTCGGCGTCGAGAACATTGATCGGGCGGGCGCCTTCCGCCTCGTGCCGCTTGCCGACCTCGAAGTCGTTGAAGTCGTGGGCCGGCGTGATCTTGACCGCACCGGTGCCTTTCTCCGGGTCGGAATATTCGTCGGCGACGATCGCAATCAGGCGGCCGACCAGCGGCAGGCGAACCTGCCGCCCGACGAGAGTCGCGTAGCGCTCGTCGTCCGAATGGACGGCGACGGCGGTGTCGCCGAGCATCGTCTCCGGACGGGTTGTGGCGACCGTGATCCGGTCGCCGGTTTCCTCGCCGGCCGCGTCCACCACCGGATAGTCAAAGTAATAGAGGTGGCCATTGGGATTCTTCGCGAGAACCTTGCCCAGCGCCGCCGCATTCAGCGGCTCGTCAGATTCGCGCGTCCACTTGAACGCGCCCTTGCATTCGACCTGCAGGACCTCAAGGTCCGAGATCGCGGTCTGGAACTTCGGATCCCAGTTGACGAGGCGCTTGTCTTTGTAGACGAGGCCGTCGCGATAGAGCTGGACGAACACCTTGGCGACGGCGCGCGACAGGCCGGCGTCGAGTGTGAAGCGCTCGCGGCTCCAGTCGCAGGAGGCGCCGAGCCGCTTCAGTTGCTGCACGATCGCCCCGCCCGACTCGGCCTTCCACGCCCAGACTCGCTCGAGAAACGCTTCCCGCCCCATCGTGCGCCGGTCGGGCTGCTGGGCCTCGGCGAGCTTGCGTTCGACGACCATCTGCGTCGCGATGCCGGCGTGATCCGTGCCCGGCTGCCAGAGCACATCGCGTCCGTTCATCCGGCGGTAGCGGGCGAGGATGTCCTGCAGCGTGTTGTTGAGCGCATGGCCCATGTGCAGGTTGCCGGTGACGTTCGGCGGCGGAATGACCATGCAGAACGGTTCGGCGCCTGCACGCTCCGGCCGGCCTGCGCGGAACGCCCCGGTCTCCTCCCACAGGGCGGAGACACGGGACTCGACCGCGGCCGCGTCAAACGATTTGTCCATCATGGCGTACCCGTCCGCGCCCCGCCGGGCGGCTCTCTTGAGATTGAATTGCGGCGTCGAACGGCCTCGGCCCGTCGAAGCAGGCGACCGAACGGCGCGCCGGGTTTAAGCCCGACGCGGCGCGGCAAGTCAACGGAACGAAGGGGCGACGGTCAGAGCGCCGCGCGGCTCATGCGTTCGATCTCACTGCGCACCAGACGCTCGACGATCTGGGGCAAGTTCTCGTCGAGCCACGCCTTGAGCATCGGGCGAAGCATCTCGCGCGCGACGCCTTCCGCGACCTCGACGCTCCGCGCCGCCAGCCTGACGGAGAGATCGTCGAACGCCGACGCAACTGTCTTCTCGGTCTCCGGCGATACGAGGCGCGCGTCCTCGTCTATAGGCGTGGTCTGTTCCGGGAACGCAACCGGGTTCTTGCTCCACATCGGCGCGGGCAACTCCGTGGCCGTCTCTGGCCGGCGGTCAGAAGCTGCGGGCGCGCGCGCCGCGGACGTTTCCGTCTTTGAGTAAACAATCTGCGGGCCGGGCAGCTGACCTTTCGCGGGCGGAGCCTTCGGCTCGTCATCCGCTGGCGCGCGCTCCTCGGCGATGATGCTGCGAATCGACGCGAGGATCTCCTCCATCGAAGGTTCATGCGCCCGCTGCGCGCGACGCAGCGATTCCTGCTCGCGGTCGCTCGGGTTCGCATTGACAGCGCTCATTCCCGTCGTCCCGGTTCTCGATGCCGCGGTATCGCCACGGGCACGCACTACGCCGCGGACGAATCACCCTGTCTGAAACTAACGTCGCACCCGGAGAGCACAAGCGCGCAGATCGGCAGTGAACGGCTTGTCCCGCCCTTATTTGCCTTCAGGCGTCCTCAGGCCGATCCACTTGTTCTTGACCTGATCGAAATGGACGCCGGGATCGTACTCGGCGACAGCGAGTCCGAGCGTCGGGATATTCAGCCGGCCGATCGCGGACAGCAGCGAATAGGAGTCGACGACCTGATTGCGCTCCGCCCGCACGAGCCCGACGCGGGCCTGGAGCAGCGCCTGCTGGGCGTTCAGCACGTCGAGCGTGGTGCGCTGACCGACTTTGGCTTCCTCGCGGACGCCGGCGAGCGCGACTTCGTTGGCGGCAACCGATGCGCGTGCGGCTTTCACCACCCCGATGACCGCCTGGTTATTGCCCCAGGCCGCGACGACGGCCGCGCGGATCTGCTCGCGAAACGAACTCGCCGACAATTCCTGAACCGAGAGACCTTCTTTCGCCGCGCGGACCTGCGCGTAGACCAGGCCGCCCTCGTAGATCGGGATATTGATGTTGCCGCCGATCTGGCCCTGGAACAAACGCTGCCCCGGCGTGGAGCTGACGTCGAAGGTTTGGCTCAGCTGCGCCGACACGGTCACCTGAGGATAAAGGGACGATTCGGCGACCTTGATGCTGAGCAGCGCCACGTCGACGCCGTGCTCTGCCGCGACGATCGCCGGGTGCTCGACCTGGGAGATTTTCACCGCTTCCGTCAGCGACTTCGGCAGCGGCTTGACGATCGGCTTGACCGGCGCAAGCGTCTTGGGTTCGTCGCCGATCACCTGACGATATTGGGCGAGCGAAGTGTCCAGCGCTGCTTGATCGGTCAGGAGCTGCGCGTTGGCGTTGGCGAGGCCAGCCTCCGCCTGGGCGACGTCGGTGCGAGTCACTTCGCCGACGGTGAATCGATCCCTGGTCTCTCGCAGCTGCTCTTTCAGCACCTCGACGTTGTTCTTGTCGAGCTCGACGATCGCCGAATTCTGCAGGACGTCCATATAGTAGGTGACGCCCTGGAGCAGCGTCCCTTGCTCAGTGTTGCGCAGCTTTTCCCGTGCCGCGAGCACGTTCGATTCGGCCGAACGGATGTTGTTGATCGTTTTGTAGCCGTCGAAGATGGTTTGCGAGATCCCCACTCCGTAGTTCCGCGGAAGGGTCCCGACTGCGTAGTTCGTGTCCTGCTGCGCACCGGCGATCAGGTTGCCGTTCTGATGCGCGACCGCGGCGCTCGCGCTGGCTGTGATCTTTGGCAGATAGCCCGAGTTCGCCTGGGGCACGGATTCATCGGTCTGCCGCACCGACGCGCGCTGGCTGTTGATGTCCGGGTTGGTCAGATACGCCTTGACCAGGGCCCCGTTCAGCGTTTCCGCGGAGGCCAGCGCGCCGAGCGGCGCAACCAGCAGCGCAGCGGCGAGAATCGCGAGACGACCGGCCGCCATCACAGCGCCGGTCGGGGCGATTCGTCGGTTCTCGCCTGCGCCCATGCCACTTTCCACCTTAACCTAGCCCGCCGCGCCGAAGGAACGAATCTCTCAAAGCCGCAGCCTAACCGTCTCACGCTGACCGCGAAACACCTATTCGCTCACGCGAAAGCTTCGCGGTTGCGCGCTCCCTTGCCTTCGCTCGCCGCCATGCTCGCGCCGGCACGAAGCGTATAATAATCGTTAACCGCCGCGACGCCACCGAGCGGTCGCAATTCAAGCCACTTTTCGACGAAGCGTCGCAAAGATGAGACACCCCCTTGCCGAAGGTCCCCTGAAACGGTAGTTCTCTCAGGAGTTTAAGCCGAACTTTAAACTAGAAGGCGAAGGTCGCGGCGGGCTGAAACCCGTCCAGGACGTCCGCGGCGGCCTCGAACAACGCGCGCCGACTGACGGCCGAACCGCAGCGTTCATAGAGCGCAGCCTGTGACGCGCCCATGCTCGAATCAACGCCGACCAGCCGGCCGCCGTCCGCAAGCTGGCCGATCAACGCCTCCGGCTGGACGCGGAACGCGCCCTCGATCACAATCACATCGTAGGGGCCGCGGGGCGCCGCGCCCGCGGGCAACGGGCCTTCCACCACCGTGACGCCGGCGAGACCCGCGAGGCGCTCGCGCGCCGCGGCGACTGCGCTCGGATCCGATTCGAGCGCCGTGACCTCGGCCCCTATGGACCGCAAGAGCGCCGCTCCGTAGCCTGAGCCGCCGCCGACATCGAGAGCGCGGTCGCCCGCCTGCACGCGCGCCGCCTGCAGCATCCGAGCGAGAGTCAGGGGACGCAGGAGCCTGCGGGTCTTCGCCCCGGCGGCCGGCGTGGCCCGGTCGAGATAGGCGAACGAGACGCTTGAAGGCGCTGCGAAGCGTTCCCGCGGCGTGTCGAGAAACGCCGCGAGCACGGTCTGATCGACCACGTCGCCGGTCCGCAACTGGCAATTCACCATCTGGAGCCGCCGCTGAAATTCCGGTTCGCCCGAAGCGTTCGTCGCCATCGGAATTTACCCCCGCGCGGACGTGAGCCGCCCGCCCCTATGCGCCAATAATGGCTTGCCAGACCCGCACGCAATCCAGTCGGCGCGCAAGACACCGCACCACGATCCGCGAGCCTTGTTAACCCTTCGATGCGAGCGAAAAACCTCGAGAATCGGTTCGAGGAACTCTGAAATCATTAGGTGATTCGCTGCAGCAAAAGGACTGTCCTGATCCCTTCTCAAAGCCCGAGGGCTACTCGAGGCGCTTGAAGGACGCCATGAGCGGCCCTCTGCTCGTCGAAGGGGTCCGACAACGGCGCGGAAACTAACCGAGACATGCCTCCGGGAGCAAGAGCCCGCGGGACAATGGCCGCCAAGACTTTATGACATGACGGACGATCCGGCGCGAGCGCACGCCAGAGTTGGGATCCGCCGGCGCGGCTGGGCGAAACGCTGAAATTCAGTTGACATGCTTAGTGGGGCGTGAGTTACTAAACTCCAGACGAGCCGTAATGTCGCGAACAACGCGAGGCCCGTGGCGGCCAGCAGCGCCTGGTCAAGTGGAGGAGACACCATGAGGATGAACAGGTCGAATCTATCGCTGTTATGCTGTGCGGGAACCCTGGCTGTTACGCTCGGGGTTTCGTCCTCGGCGCAGGCGGAAGGCAAGTCGCTCACGATGTGCTGGGCGGCCTGGGACCCGGCGAATGCGCTGGTCGAGTTGGACAAGGACTTCACCAAGGCCACCGGCATCGAAATGAAGCACGAGTTCGTTCCCTGGACGAGCTACGCCGATCATTTCATCAATTTGCTCAACTCGCGCAGCACTGAATGCGACCTGATTATCGGCGACAGTCAATGGATCGGCGGCGCGGCTGAGAACAAGTGGTATGTCAAACTCAACGATTTCTTCGAGAAAAACAAGATCTCGATGGATACGTTCTTGCCCGCAACCGTCGTCGGCTATGCCGAGTGGCCGAAGAACACGCCGAACTACTGGGGCCTTCCAGCCATGGCCGACGCCGTCGGCTGGACCTATCGCAAGGACTGGTTCGCCAAACCCGAACTGCGCGCCGAGTTCAAGGCGAAGTACAATCGCGAGCTCGAACCGCCCAAAACCTGGGACGAACTGCTCGAAGTGTCGAAGTTCTTCACCGGCAAGGAAATCGACGGCAAGAAGGTCTACGGCTCATATGTCTTCTCCGAGCGCGGCTCCGAAGGCATCACGATGGGCGTCACGAACGCGATGTACAACTACGGCTTCCAGTACGACGACCCGAAGAAGCCTTACCACATGACCGGCTTCGTCAACTCGCCCGGCGCCGCCAAGGGCATGGACGTGTACAAGGAACTGTTCACCTGCTGCCAGCCGCCGGGCCTGACCAACGCCTACATGCAGGAGGGCCTGGACGCCTTCAAGTCCGGACAGGTCGCGATGCAGATGAATTGGTATGCGTTCTTCCCGGGCCTCGCCAAGGATCCGAACGTCGGCGGCGACAAGATCGGCTTCTTCAAGAATCCCGCCGGTCCCGCCGGACAGTTCACCCAGCTCGGCGGCCAGGGGCTCTCGGTCGTCGCGGCGTCGAAGGACGTCGACGACGCGCTGCTTTACGTGAAATGGTTCGCCCAGCCGGATATCCAGCAGAAATGGACGGATCTCGGCGGCGCGTCGGCGTCGAAGGCGGTGCTCGAGTCGGACGCCTTCAAAAAGAGCGCCCCCTACGCGCCGTCCTTCGTGGAATCGATGGGTATGGTTAAGGACTTCTGGGCCGAGCCGCTGTACGTGCCGCTGATGCTCGACATGCAGAACCGCGTGCACGACTACGTCGTCGCCAACAAGGGGACTTCGCAACAGGCGCTCGACTCGCTGGTCAAGGATTGGATCAAAGTCTTCAAGCAGGAAGGCAAGGACCCGTCCTGATCGCATGATGGCGGACAAGACAGCATCCTCCATGTCGATCCTCGGCGGCGCCGGCCGCCGAGGAATAGCGTCGTCTCGAGCGGCCAGGTCATGACGGTCACGAATCCTGCCAGAAGCCTCGCCGAAGCAGCAGCCCGGCGCGGGTCCGCCCGGTTCGCAGCACGGGCCGGGCTGTCGGATCGCGCCGTCGCCTGGCTGTTCATCCTGCCGACGATGTTGTTGCTCCTCGCGATCAACATCTTTCCGCTGATCTGGGCGATCCGGCTGTCGTTCACCAGCCTGATGGCCAACCTGCCCACTCCGGCCCGTTTCGTCGGCCTCGACAACTACGTCGACATCCTCACCGACGAAGACATCTGGGCGAATTTCCGGGTTACTGCGCATTTCGTGTTCTGGACGATCGCGCTGCAAATCCTGATCGGTCTCGGCCTCGCCTTGCTGATCAACCAAAAGTTCCGCGGCCACAGTTTCTGGACCACGATCATCCTGTTGCCGATGATGTTGTCCCCGGCGGTCGTAGGCAACTTCTGGACCCTGCTGTTCCAGCCGCAGATCGGACCGTTCAACTACGTCATCGGATTCTTCACTGGCGTCGCGCCGAGCTCGTTCTCGATGATCGGCAGCGTGGTCCTGGCGCCCTGGACGATCGTGCTGGTCAACACCTGGATGTGGACGCCCTACGTGATGCTGATCTGCCTCGCCGGGCTGCGCTCCATTCCCGACTATATCTACGAGGCGGCGGAGGTGGATCGCGCCTCGCCCCTGAGGCAGTTCTGGTCGATCACCCTGCCGATGGTCCTCCCCTTCCTCATGCTCGCTGTGCTGTTCCAGGCGATCCAGTCGTTCGTGATGTTCGACATGGTCAACCTCCTCACCTCCGGCGGGCCGGGATCGACGACCGAGACGGTGTCGATCACGCTGAAGCGCGCGGCGTTCGAAAAGTGGCAGACGGGCTACGCGTCTGCGCTCGCCGTGATCCTGTTCGTTACGATTTTCGGCGCCGCGAACGTCTATGTCAGGGCGCTCAACTGGGTGAAGCAGCAATGAGCGACACCACGCCGCGCCCGTTCTCGGAGCCCTCCCCGCTCTCGCGCGCGCTTTCCGCCGTCGCCGTCGTCCTTTACGCGGTGATCGCCATCCTGCCGCTCATCTGGATCGGCGCGACCGCCTTCAAGTCGCAGGCCGACGCGATCGCCTATCCGCCGAAAATCTTCTTCTCGCCGACGCTCGAAGGGTTCGTCGATCTGTTCACCGTGCAGACGCATCAGTCGCACGAGTTCATCGCCAAGATGGCGCCGCCGACGACGTGGTACGAGAAGATCGCTCGCGACCGCGACATGGTGATCGCCGGCCCGTCGCGCGTGGTCGAGCGCTTTCTCAATTCGCTGATCATCGGTTTCGGTTCGACGATCCTGGCGACCTTCCTCGGTACGCTCGCCGCCTACGGCTTCTCGCGCTTCCGCGTGCCGCTCGCCGACGACCTGCTGTTCTTCATCCTGTCGACGCGCATGATGCCGCCGATCGCGGTCGCGGTCCCCATCTACATGATGTATCGCTGGCTCGGCCTCTACGACACGCGGATCGGCATGATCCTGCTCTATACCGCGGTGAACGTGTCGCTGGCGGTTTGGCTGCTCAAGGGGTTCATCGACGAGATTCCGCGGGAATACGAAGAGGCGGCGCTGGTCGACGGCTACACGCGGCTGCAGGCGTTTCGCAAGGTGGTGCTTCCGCAAGCGGTGACTGGAATCGCGGCGACCGCGATCTTCTGCCTGATCTTTTCCTGGAACGAATACGCCTTCGATCTCCTGTTGACGAGCTCCAACGCGCAGACGATGCCGCCCTTCATCCCGTTCATCATCGGCGAAGGGGGCCAGAACTGGCCGGCCGTCGCGGCGGGCACGACGCTGTTCCTGCTGCCGATCGTGATCTTCACGATCGCCCTGAGGAAGCACCTGCTACGTGGCATCACCTTCGGAGCAGTGCGCAAATGAGAGATTTGTCCGACATCGAACATGCGGGATCGGCGCGCTGGTTCCGGCGTGGGCCTTGGGAGAACGCGGCGATGGCCGTCATCGGCTTCGGCATTCTGATGATGACCCAGCCGTTCTCGCTCGATCTCTACACCTACTCGTTCGCGACGATCCTGAGCGGAACCCTCGGATTCGTCGTCGTCAGCCATTTTCCGCAGTAAGGCCTCGCCATGGCGGAGATACGGGTCGAACAGCTGCACAAGGAGTTCCATGGCTTCGTCGCCGTGAAGAATTCCAATTTCGTGATTGAAGACCGCACGTTCTTCGTGATGCTCGGCCCGTCGGGATGCGGCAAGACGACGACGCTGCGCATGATCGCCGGCCTCGAACTGCCGACCAGCGGCCGCATCCTGCTCGACGGAAAGGACGTCACCTTCAAGCGCGCCGCGGAGCGCGACATCGCCTTCGTGTTCCAGCTGTTCGCGCTCTACCCGCACATGAATGTCCGGAAGAACATCGGCTTTCCGCTGGTTTCGATGGGCATGAAGCGCGCCGAGGTCAAGGCGCGGGTCGAGGAGGCGGCGCGCATCCTGCGCATTACCGAACTGCTCGACCGGTCGGTGTCCGGCCTGTCCAGCGGCGACCGCCAACGCGTCGCGCTGGGACGCGCCATCGTGCGCCGGCCGATGGCGTTCATGATGGACGAGCCGCTCGGCGCGCTGGACTCGGAGATGCGCGACGTGATGTGCGGCGAATTGCGCGGATTGCACGACCGGCTGAAGGCGACCACCGTCTACGTGACGCATGACCAGACCGAAGCCATGTCGCTCGGCGACAAGATCGCCGTGATGAGCCATGGCGTCATCGAGCAGATGGGGACTCCGCGCGAGGTTTACGACCGGCCGGCCTCCGTGTTCGTGGCCGACTTCATCGGCTCGCCGCCGATGAATCTGCTGACGTTCAACGACGCGCTGCAGCCGGGCCGGGACAGCGTTCGCCTCGGCGACGCTGACGTCGGCGTTCCGGCGCCGCGCGAGGCTCTGACGCGGCGCGACCTCATCCTCGGGGTGCGCCCCGAGCATGTGCGCCTGAGCGACGATTCCCGGCTGCGCGGCGAAGTGTTCGGCACGGAATATCTCGGCACCACCCAGATCGTCACGGTGACGACCGCGCATGGGGTGGCCAAGGCGCGCCTCGCCGCCAGCGTCAAGGTTTCGATCGGAGAAGCGGTCGGGCTCGCGTTCCGACCCGACCGCATCTCGATCTTCGACGCCGGCTCCGGCCGGGCGATCCGCACCGCGCTCCACGATCATCCGCATCCATTGGAGCAGGCCAATGTCTGAGGTCGCGCTCGATCACATTTCGAAGCGATTCGGCGCCACGCAGGCGGTGTCCGATCTGTCGCTGACGATCGAGGACGGCGCCTTCGTCGTCCTGCTGGGGCCGACCGGGGCGGGCAAGACCACCACGCTACGGCTGGTCGCCGGTCTGGAGCGGCCGGACGCCGGCCGGATCCGCATCGACGGCCGGGACGTCACGCGCGACTCGCCGGCGCAGCGCGACGTTGCTTTCGTGTTCCAGCAATATTCGCTCTATCCGCACCTGTCGGTGTTCGACAATCTCGCCTTTCCGTTGCGCTCGCCGGCGCGTCCGACGCCGGAGCCTGTGATCCGCCAGAAGGTGAACGACGTCGCGACGCTCTTGCGTATTTCCGACAAGCTGGAGCAGCGGGTGACCAAGCTCTCCGGCGGTCAGATGCAGCGCGTGGCGATCGGACGGGCTCTGGTCCGTTCGCCGTCGATCTACCTGATGGACGAGCCGCTCTCCTCGCTCGACGCGAAGCTGCGCGCCGAACTGCGCATCGAGCTCAAGCGCATTCAGAGCGAACTCGGCGCGACCATTCTCTATGTCACCCACGACCAGACCGAGGCGATGACCCTGGGGAGCCAAGTCGGCGTCATTGAAAGCGGCCGGCTCGTGCAGGTGGGCACGCCGCGCCAAATCTACGAGGACCCGGCCAATATCTATGTGGCGGCGCGTCTGGGCAGCCCGTCGATCAATCTGGCGCCGCGCTCCGCCTTCCCCGACATGCCGGCGCCAGAAAGCGCCGCGACGATCGGCGCGCGCACCGAACATGCCGAGATCACCCGGGCGAACGGTCGGCGCGCTTCCGGTCGCGTCAGCTGGGTCGAGCATCTCGGCGATCAGGACCACCTGCACGTCCAACTCGGGCACCAGGACTTCATCACCCTCGCCGACCCGGATTCAGGGCTCGTAGCGGGCGACGAGGTGGCGATCGCGCTCAAGCATCCCCTATTTTTCAACGCTGCGGGCGAAAGGGTGCGAACATGACGCCGGCGCTGCTCCATCAACTCATTCTGGCGGTCTCCGACGCGGTGATCGCCCATGCCG
>CAMFKX010000061.1 GCA_945957375.1 uncultured Roseiarcus sp. | reverse complement strand
GGGCGCGCGTCTCGCGCGCCCCGGCGGCGGGACGCCGCCGCTCCAGGGCGCCGAGTTCCACCGGCCGGCGGCGTCGGCGACGCCGCCTACAGGCGCTCGATCGCCGGCTCCGGACCGCCCGACCACACCATGCGATAGACCGCGCCCGGCGCGACCGACTGCACCGCGTTCGGCCGCAGCGCGACGACGCAAGTCCCGCCGGGGTCGCGCACCGAAGGCCAGATCACGCCGTTCAGCCCCTCCGCGCGCGCCGCGTCGGCGACCGCGTTGCCGGCCGGGTAGCCGACCGCCGGGTCAGGATCGAGGCTCGCATGGCCCGGCCTTGCGCGCAGGTCAACGAATTCGCCGGCCATGCTGGCGAACAATTCGGCGTAGTCGACCGTCGCCGCCATGCCGCCGGCCTTGGCGAGGAAATCGGCCATGTGCCAGGCGACCTCGCGCATGCAGGTCTCGACCGCGAGCGCGGCGTACCAGGCGCCGCGGGCGCGGTTGAAGCGGTTCGGCTCGCGCGGCTTGAAATAGGCGAAGGACGCATTGATGAAGGACGCGTAGGGGACGCCGAACACGAGCTCGTCGCGCGCCACGCCTTGGGTTCCGCGCCGCTCGGCGATGAGCCGGCTCGACGTCGCGCCCTCGATCTCGGCGAGCGCGCCGACTTCGTCGGCGCCGACCAGCGCCTCGAGCACCGGCGGCCTCAGCTGCGCCGTCGAGACGAGGCGGACGGTGCGCGGCAGCGCCTCGCGCACCACCGGCAGATCGTCAGGCATGGCTGTCGCCGCGGTCGCTGACCGCGGTCGCGCGACCGCCGATCGCGACGTCACGCATCACAGTCCGCCGCGGACCGCGTCGACGGTGCGGCGGACGTCGAGCATCAGCGGAATGCCGCCCTCGATCATCGCCTCGACCGGGGTCTTGCCGTGAAACAGCGGGCCGCTGTTGGCGCGGCGCGGCCACAGGTCGGCGGCGCCGTCGGCGAACAGCAGGTGCAGGCCCTTGAAGATGCCGACCAGCGCCGAGACGCGGGTCATCTGGTCCTGCCCGAGCGTCGGACGCTGGCCGCGCTTCATCCGGTCAAGACTGCTCGGCGACGCGCCGATCAGCGCCGCGGCCTCCGCGTTGGAGAGCGACCAGGCCCGCGCCAGCGCGAGGAACGCCTTGACCGCGACCTCGGACAGGCGGGCGCGGTCGGCCTCGACGGCGAAGGTTTGCGGAATGGCCGGGGCGGTCTCGACGAGGGCGGCGGGTGCGATCATTGCGCGTCTCCTGACGGGAATATGCGCGTCAATTGACGGGATGTCCAGCGGAGGGTGCGCGTCCCGCGCACCCCGGCGGCGGGACGCCGCCGCTCCCAAGGCGCCCTCAAAGGCGGCGTCGCCTGGCGCGGCCGGCGGCCGCGCCTACAGGGAACGCTTCGCCCAATAGTCGATCATCCCGCCGCTCGGCCGGTCGAGGCCGAGCAGGTCGGCGACCGCCCAGACGAGCGCGTCGGCGCGATCGGGCGAGGAGCCCGCGCGGCGGTCGAAGCCCGGCGTCAGCGTGCAGAGCTGGTCCTCGAGCTTCGGAAACACCCCGGCGTGGACCACGAGCCCGCGCTCGTAGGCCGCCGCGATCGGCTCGGCGCGCAGATATTTGCCCCGCGTCGCGGTGACCATGCGCACCGGCAGGTTGGGCTCGGCCTGGCGCAGGACTTCGGCCACCATCTCGCCGCCGTTGTTCACCTCGGCGACGACCCGGTTGGCGGCGAAGCCTCGATAGGCGGCCCCGACCCGCGCCGCCCATCCCGCCGGGCTGTCGCCCTGGCTGGTGCAATCGGCGAGCACGAAGATGCGCCCGCCCGCCTTGCCCGCGACGATCAGGCCGCATTCGTCCGAGCGGGCGCCCGAGCGCGCCGGCGGATCGACCGCGACCACGACTTCGGCGAACGCCTTCGGCGCGTCTTCCGGGGCGACGCGCTGGCGCTCGATCAGCGCGCGGGTCCAGAGCGCGCCGGGCGTCTCCTCGACGATCTCGGCGAACAGCTCCTGCCGGCCGATCGCCCGGCCCTCGTAGCGCCTGGCGATGCGGTCGAGAAAGGCGCGGGCGAGGTGGCCGCGGTTGTCGAAGGTCGAGCCGCGGGTGACGATCGTATCCTTGTCGGCCGCCAGCGCCTTGACGATCCGGGTCGGGCGCGGCGTCGTGGTGACGATCATCTGCGGCCTGGCGCCAAGTCTCAGGCCGAACATCGCCTGGTCGAACGCCTCCGGCCGGCGCCAGGCGGCGAGTTCGTCGAGCCAGAGCTTCATGTGCTGCTTGCCGCGCAGCCGGTCCGGCTCCTCGGCCGAGAACAAGAGGCTGGTCGCCCCGTTCGGCCAGTCGAGCCGCTGGGCGGAGGCGACGAAGCGCGGACGCTCCGCGGTCGGGCAGCAGGCGAGCAGGCCGGATTCGCCCAGCACCATCACGTCGCGCACGTCGTCGGCGGTCGCGCCGATCAGGTTGACCAGCGGGAAGTCTTGCGACCAGCGCCGCACCGCCTCGGCGCCGGCGCGGGTCTTGCCCGCGCCGCGGCCGGCGAGAATCAGCCAGACGATCCAGTCGCCCGGCGGCGGCTCCTGGTCGGGGCGGGCCCAAAAACTCCAGTCGTAGAGCAGCGCCTCGCAGTCCTTCTGGCTGAGCTCCGCGAGGATGCGCGCCCGCTCGCTCCGGGGGCGCTTCAGGAGGTCGGCGATCCGCCGGATCCCGGGCTGCGGCGCCGCGCGGCTCATGCTTCCGGGTTGCGCTGCCGGTCGGCCGCGAGATTGGCCTCGACCGCGTCGAGCTTGGCGATCAGGCGGGCGCGGTAGTCCTCGGAAGCGGTGACCGGAGTTCGGCGCCCGAGGCCGTGATAGCGGTCGAGCCGGTCGAGAATCCTCAGCGCCCGGTCGATCGCCGCGAGTTCGCCGGCCTCGACCCGATCCATCAGACTCGCGCAGAAGCTCTCCAGCCGGGCGATCTGGATCTTGGCGAACATGTCGGCCGGGGCGACCCAGCGCCGGGCGAGTTCGTCGCCGACGACCTTCTCGACCGTTTCCGCGGCCAGGTTCTCCTCGACGGCGATCATCTCCGGACTGAGGCCGCCGATCAGGGCGTCGAGCATCCGGCGCAGGCGGCGAGGCGGGACAGGGATTTCGGGGTCGGCCATCGGGAGGCTCCGGACTGCGCACGCGCGTCGGGCTCCGCGGAGCGGCCGGGGTCGTGCAGGCTTCGGGAGGCGACGAGGGGCGCTGAGGCGCATTCCTCGATCTTGCCCGAGAATGCCCGGTCCAGCGGAAAGATGCAAGTCTTTGTTTTGGAAAATGGGAATATGCAGCAATGGCGACGTGTTGAAGCGGCGCTGTGTAGACGCGGTCGTTGACCGCGTCCGCCGCGCTCAGCGAGCGCGGCTACAGGGGCCGGCGCCCGGGACCCGCCCCGGTTTCCCGCTTGACGCGAGAAGCGGCGTTCAGTCGCGCAGCAGTTCGTTGATGCCGGTCTTCGCCCGCGTCTGCGCGTCGACCGTCTTCACGATCACCGCGCAATAGAGCGAGGGACCGGGCGAGCCGTCGGGCAACGGCTTGCCGGGCAGGGAGCCGCTGACGACCACCGAATAGGGCGGCACGTAGCCCATGTGGATCTTGCCGGTCGCGCGGTCGACCACCTTGGTCGAAGCGCCGATGAACACGCCCATCGACACGACCGAGCCTTCCCCGACGATCACGCCCTCGACGACTTCCGAGCGCGCGCCGATGAAGCAATCGTCCTCGATGATGGTGGGGTTGGCCTGCAGCGGCTCGAGCACCCCGCCGATGCCGACGCCGCCGGACAGATGCACGCTCTTGCCAATCTGGGCGCAGGAGCCGACCGTCACCCAGGTGTCGACCATGGTCTTGGAATCGACATAGGCGCCGATATTGACGAAGCTCGGCATCAGCACGACGTCGCGGGCGACGAAGGCCGAGCGGCGCACGACCGCGCCCGGCACGGCGCGGAACCCCGCCTCCCGGAAGCGGTTCTCGCCCCAGCCGACGAATTTCGACGGGATCTTGTCCCACCACGTCGCTCCGCCCGGGCCGCCCTCGACGATCACGTTGTCGTTGAGGCGGAAGCTCAGCAGCACCGCCTTCTTCAGCCACTGGTTGACTTTCCACGAGTTCGGGCCGGTCGCGCCGGCGATCTTCTCCGCCACCCGGGCCTTGCCGGAATCGAGCGCCTCGAGCGCCTTCTCCACCGCGTCGCGCAGGTCGCCGGTCGTCTGCGGGTTGATCGCGGCGCGGTTCTCCCAGGCCTGTTCGATCAGCGTCTGAAGCTTGGCGTCGGTCATGGCGTTTCCCTGGTCTTGCGGCGCGGCGGTTTCCCCCGCCGCGGGGCGCCTTGTCAATGGCGGCGAAACCGGCGGCAAAGATGCGTCCGCGCCTCGAAAGGATTGACTGTCCGCGCGGGCGCTGGAGAATGGCGTGGACCCGCCCGACGCCCGGGATGACGGCGTTCAAGGCCGCTCGCCAACGCGCGGCGGCGAGAGTGCGCAGATGATCGCAGCCTGGCTGATTGTCGCAATCGGACTGATCTCCGTCGTGTTCGGATATCTCGTCAGTCGGGCGAAGCCCGGCGACATCCAGCTGGACTTGCCGGTCTTGACGCCATTCGCGAACGCGCTTGGCGGCGGGGGAGGCGTGAGCGCGACGTTCTCGGTCCCGGCGATCCTCCTGGCGGCTGTGGCGGCGGCCGTCGCCGCCGTCGTCGCGGTCGTCCTGGTTTCGCGCGTCTGGCCCGCCTGGGACGATTCCCGCTTCGACGCCACCAGCGCGATCACCATCGCCACGAGCCGCGGGGCAAGCGCGCCGCTGCCGCCCTCGTGCCGGATCGACGGGGCGAGCGGCAAGCCGACGGTGGTTTGCCGCGAGCCGGCCGACAAGGCGGCCGAACAGGCGCATCCCCTGTCGGCGGTCGCGATCGCCTATCCGCCGGCCGTGCGTCAGCGCGACGATTTCGCGATCGTGTTCGAATATGCGGCGGACGCAGCGGCGAGGCCGGGCGAGGTCTCGGCGACGCTCACGGCGCCGAATTCGCTCGAAGCGCGCACCACCCAGGCCTGCAAGGCCGACGCGTCGGCGGGGGTCGTCAAGGCCTGCGTCACGGCCAAGCCTCCGCCGCGACCGGTGCGCTTCGTCTGGACGGTGACGCCGAAGGAGACCGGACGCGCGCTGATCGGTCTCGCCACGCCGCTGATCGCGCCGCCGCCGCCCGGAGGCGACAGAAGCCTGATCACGATGGTTCAGCGGAGCGACGAAGCGGATCGCCTGGCGTCCTCGGAATCCTTCGCCAGGCTCGGACACGTCGTCGTCGACCTCCAGAACCAGTCCCTGAGCTTCCCGGTCGAGGTCCTGACCACGCTCGGCGTCACGCAGCGAACTTATGATCTGTTCGCGGTCCTCGCTGCGGTCGTGGGCGCCTTGGGGACGCTGCTCGGCTCCGGCTTCCTGGCCAAGCTGATCTCCCGCAAGGCGAAGCCCGACGGCGGCGAAGGATGACGTCCGCGCCCCGCCGAGCGGAGGCGGCCGCTCGATGCGCTGTCAAGTCGACGCCCGTCGCGGCGTTTCGTCGTCTCGCCTTCCCGCGCCGCCTGGCCGAAGGAGGCGCCGGGGCGCAGCGACAGGACATCAGGCGCGATGGCGGCGATCAGCCAAATCCATCAGGCGGTTGCGATCGCCCGCGGCTTCTACCTCGGCGACGATCCGGGCGAATGGACCGACGGCGACATCGCCTCGACCGCCGACTGCCTTGCCGAGGCGATCGGATTGGACGCCGACGCGATCAGGACCGGCCTGTTCGTCGAGCGCGCCGGCTCGGCGCGCCGCGGCGGCGCGATCGCCTGGCTCGTTCCGTGAGGCCGGCTTTTGGCCGCCTCAGTGCCCGTCGAACGCCATCAGGGCGCTCACCGGAACGTCCAGCTCGGCGAGCTTCTTCGCCCCGCCGAGCGCCGGCAGGTCGATGACGAAGCAGGCCGCGACCACGTCGGCGCCGAGCTTGCGCAGAAGTTGAACCGCTCCGACCGCCGTGCCGCCGGTCGCGATCAGGTCGTCGACCAGGATCACCCGCTCGCCGGGTTCGACGGCGTCGCGGTGCATCTCCATTTCATCGACGCCGTATTCGAGCGAATAGGCGATCCGCACCGTGTGGTGCGGCAGCTTGCCTTTCTTGCGCACCGGCACGAAGCCGGCGGAAAGCTGGTGGGCGACCGCGCCGCCGAGGATGAAGCCGCGCGCCTCGACCCCTGCGACCTTGTCGATCTTCGTCCCGGCGAACGGCTGCACCAATTCGTCGATCGCGCGGCGGAAGGCGCGCGCGTCGCCGAGCAGGGTGGTGATGTCGCGAAACAGGATCCCCGGCTTGGGATAGTCGGGGATGGTGCGGATGGCGTCGGCGAGATCGTTCATGGTGAACGTGTGTAGTACGCCGACAACCGACGCGTCGAGCGGTTTCGCCCGAAAGGCCCATTACCCAAATGGCGGGCGCCGCGCCGGCCGGCCGAGACCCGGCGTCAGCGCACCAGCACGTTGCGGAACTGCCAGGGGTCGCTCTCGTCGATGTCCTCGGGGAACAGCCCTGGACGATTCTCGAGCGGGGTCCAGTCGGTGTAGACCCCGACCACCGGGCCGAGGTAGGGGCGCTGCACTTCGAGGCAGCGACGGAAGTCGGTCTCGTCCGCCTCCACGATGCCCGCCTTCGGGTTCTCGAGCGCCCATACCATTCCGGCCAGCACCGCCGACGTCACCTGCATGCCGGTTGCGTTCTGGTATGGCGCGAGATCGCGCGTCTCCTCGACCGAAAGCTGCGAGCCGTACCAGTAGGCGTTGCGCTTGTGGCCATAGAGCAGCACCCCGAGTTCGTCGATGCCGTCGACGATCTCGGCTTCGCCGAGGATGTGCTGCGCGCTCTGGATCTGGCCGGCGCGGCCGAACAGTTCATGCAGCGACAGCACCGCGTCGTCGCACGGGTGATAGGCGTAGTGGCAGGTCGGGCGGTAGAGCGCTTCGCCCTTCTCGTCGCGCACGGTGAAGTAGTCGGCGATCGAGATCGCCTCGTTGTGGGTGACGAGGAAGCCGAACTGGCCGCGCGCGGTCGGCGTCCAGGAGCGGACGCGGGTGTTGGCGCCGGGCTGATTGATGTAGATCGCCGCCCCGCAGCCCTCCTTGTGGAATCCGGCGTTGGCCGGCGTCCATTTCTCGTGCGTGCCCCAGCCGAGCTCGGCCGGCTGCATGCCTTCCGAGAGGAAGCCCTCGACCGACCAGGTGTTGACGAACACATTGCGCGGCTTCGGGTGCTTCGCGCGCTGGGTGTCGCGCTCGGCGATGTGGACGCCCTTGACGCCGAGCCGCTGGGCGAGCTTGCCCCAGTCCTCGCGGGTCTTCGGCTGGCCGCCGTCGTCGCCGAGGTCGGCGGCGAGGTTCATCAGCGCCTGCTTGACGAACCACGACACCATGCCCGGATTGGCGCCGCAGCAGGAGACCGCGGTCGGTCCGCCGGGGTTGCGGCGGCGCTCCTCCAGCACCGTCTCGCGCAGCGCGTAATTGGTGCGCGCCTCGTTGCCCATCGACTTCGAGAAATAGAATCCCGGCCAGGGTTCGACCACGGTGTCGATATAGAGCGCGCCGAGTTCGCGCGCATAGCGCATGATGTCGAGCGACGAAGTGTCGACCGAAAGGTTGACGCAGAAGCCCTGGCCATTGCCGGCCTGCAGGAGTTTGCCGAGCACCTCGCGGTAATTGTCCCGGGTAAGCCCGGCCTGAACATATTTGATGCCGCGCTCGTCGAGCAGGCGGCGGTCGGCGTCATTCGGGTCAATGACGTAGAAATGCGTCTTGTCGAATTCGAAGTGGCGCTCGATCAGGGGCAGGGTGCCCTTGCCGATCGATCCGAACCCGATCATCACGACCGCGCCTTCGATGCGACCGTAAACTGGCCAGTGCGACATGACGTCGTTCTCCTCGTCCGACGCCACGAGCCCGCCGGATGGCGGGCGATCTCCAACGCGTCTGCTGGCCGGTTAAAGCCACGGCTCCCGCGCCCCGTCAATAGCGCAAGCCGTTGCAATCCTGTCACAAACGGCGGGACGAACGCGTCCCGCCGCTTGTTCCCGCTGCAACCGGGGCCGGTTATGGGCTGCAGAGCGCGGTGTAGCGTCCGTTGAAGTCCCGCAAGACGCCGCAGTTCGGATGCGGGTTGGTCGCGGCTGCGCCGGCTCCCATCATCGCAAGCGGCGCTTCCAGCACCATCAGCGGCGACGTGGCTTCGGCGGGCGCCGTAGCGTAGGTCGAGGCCGGCAGCTTGACGCCGCCGCCGCTCGGATAGGTCCCGCCGTTGGGCGTATAGATCTCGGCGAACGCCGGAGCGGCGGCCAGGGCGAGCGCGGCCGCCGGCAGAAGCGAAACGAGGATGCGTCTCAACTTGGGCTCCTTGCCTCTGTGGACGCCGAATCAACCAACCGGCCCGGGCGCCGTTCCTCGGGTCGCGTGGAGTTGAACACGAGTCCCGCCCGTGGGATTCTGGCGCCGCGGTCGCCGGCCGCGGCTTCGCAGCCGCGCGAGCGGATGCTAGAGGGGGCGGCGATTCCCCGCCCCGACATCGAAAAAGCGAGTCGGACCGGTAACGCGACCCCGATTCGGAGCGAACGCCTGATGGGAGCTTTGCCAGCCGAAGACCCCATAAGCGATCGGTGGTCGGAGATGATGAGAGCCGCGATGGCCGGCGACGAAGGCGTTTACCGGCGCCTTCTCGAGGAGATCGGCCGATCGGCGAGAGCCATGGCGCGCGCCGCCTTCGCGAGGGCGAGGCTCGGCGACGCCGATGTCGAGGATGCGGTGCAGGAGACGTTGCTGGCGATCCATCTGAAGCGCCACACCTGGGATCCGGGCCAGAGGCTCGGCCCGTGGGTGAATGCGATCCTGCGCCACAAGATCATCGACGCGATGCGCCGGCGCGGCGCCCGTCGGCTCGAGCCGATCGAGGATTTTCAGGATTTTCTCGCCGCCCCGGCAGAAGAAGACCCGCATGCGATCAGCGACGCCCGCAAGCTGATGGAGGCGCTCGCCCCGCGCCAGCGCGACATCGTCAGCGCCATTTCGCTCGAGGGCCAGTCGATCGCGACCACCGCGCAGCGCCTCGGCATGACCGAGGTCGCCGTGCGCGTGGCGCTGCACCGGGCGCTGAAGGCGCTGGGCGCCGCATGGCGGAGGTCAGTGGCGTGAAGACCTCGGACCTGATCGCGGCGCTCGCCGCCGACCCCGTCCCAGAGCCGATCCGGCTCGGGCGTCGCCTGGCCGTTTCGCTGGCGCTCGGCCTCCTCGGCGCGCTCGTCCTCTATGCGCTGTTCGTCCGGCCCCGGCCGGACTTCATGGCCGCGCTCGGCACGATCCGCTTCAATCTCAAGTTCGTCGACGCGGCCGCGCTCGCGCTGCCCGCGGTCCTGTTGCTCGCCAGACTGGCGCGCCCGGACGCCAAGGCGGGAATGCTGGTCTTCTGGCTGTTCGCGCCGCTCGCGTTGCTCGGCGTCGCGGTCGCCGTGGAGCTTGCGGTCGTCCCGCAGGTCGAATGGCTGCCGCGCCTCGTAGGGCGCAACTGGATGTTCTGCTCGACGATGATCCCGATGATGGCGGCGCCGATCCTGGCGGCGCTGATCTTCGCGCTGAGCGCAGGGGCTCCACAGCATCCAGCCCTGACGGGCGCGCTCGCCGGCGCGGCGGCGGCGGGGCTCGCGGCGTTCCTCTACGCCTCGCATTGCCCCGACGATTCGCCGCTGTTCGTGGCGACCTGGTATCCGCTCGCGACCCTGGTCTGCGCCGCCGCCGGAGCCTGGGCCGGGCGGCGATTCCTGAGCTGGTGACCTGGGTTTTCGCGGCGACGCGAGCCATTCCGCGACCATCACGGGGTCGCGCCCGGGGCGCCGGCGCCGCCTTTCGGTCGCTGTCCAGAACCTGTGGGCAATTCGTGCGCGATCGGCGCGCTTAACAAACGGGTAACTTTCGCCGCCCTACCGTCCGCCCTCTTTCAGGAGGAGCAGGCATGTCGGATTCAGTGGCAATTTCGGGCAATCGCATTCTCTCGTTCGTCGAGCGCGTCGAGCAGATCGACGACGAGATCAAGGCGCTGAACGAAGGCAAGAAAGAGGTGCTCGCCGAAGCCAAGGGCGAGGGCTTCGACGTGAAGGTGCTGAAGGAGATCCTGCGCCTTCGCAAGCTCGACAAGGACGAGCGCGACGAACAGGAATCCCTGCTCGACCTCTACCTGCGGGCCATGGAGACCGCCGGTCGCGCGGAAGCCAAGGCGGCCTAACCAAGATCGGCCCGGTCGCCTGTAGGCGGGGTCGACGACCCCGCCGGCCCGTTCGGCGACCCCGCCGGCGCGCTCGGCGAGCGCGCGTGAAACGCTACTTCTTCACCAGCGGGTCGAGGATCGCCTTGAGCTGATCGAAGGTCAGTTCGCCGCCGTAGACCTTGCCGTCGATGACGAAGGTCGGCGTGCCGGTGAGCTTGATCTCGTCGTCGGCGCGCTTGGCGATCGCGATCACGCCGTCGGCGAGCGTCTTGTTGCTCAGGCACTGGGTCGCCTGATCCTTGCTCATCCCGGCCGCGCGCATCGCCGCGATCAGCGGCTCGGCCGGCTTGTCGACGAACGCCCACTTGTCCTGCTGGGCGAACAGCAGCTCGTCGGCGGCGAACGCCTTGTCGTCGCCGAGGCAGCGCGCGAGCACGAAGCCGGCCACGTCGAGCGTGTTGCGCGAGAACTCGCGGAACACGAACCGAACCTTGCCGGTGTCGATATACTCCTTCTTCAGCTGCGGCAGCGTCTCCTTGCTGAAGACGGCGCAATGCGGGCAGGTCAGCGAGCCGTATTCCACCACGACGACGCCGTTCGGGTCGCCGATCGCGAGATCGGGAAGCTGGCCCGGCTGGAGCAGCTTGGCCATGTCAACGGTGCGGTCCGGCTTGGGCGCGTCGGCGGCGATCGCGCCCTGCGCGAGCGCGGCGAGGAGGAGGGCGGCGCCGGCCAGAGGGCGAAGGAAAGCGAAGGCCATTCGGGGCTCCAGAAAGTTCGATCGGGCGGGACATTGCTCATAAACGACGACGGCCGGCAACCCCTCGGACCGATACGGCGTTCCGGAGCGCGGCGGCGTCCCTTGGCGCCTCGGCGCTAACATGTTAGCTCGCGCGCATTCGCAAGAAGGAGAGAGACGATGGAATACCGGCAGCTCGGCCGCTCAGGCCTCAAGGTCTCGGTGCTCACCATGGGGACGATGACCTTCGGCGGGAAGGGCCCATTCGCCAAGGTCGGCGACGTGTCGCCCGAGGACGTACGGCGGCTGATCGACATCGTCGCCGACGCCGGCGTCAATCTGATCGACACCGCCGACGTCTATTCCGGCGGCCGGTCCGAGGAGATCATCGGCGAGGCGATGCCGACGCGAAAGCCCGGCATGCTGATCGCCACCAAGGCGCGCTTTCCCATGGGATCGGGGCCGAACGACCGCGGGTCGTCGCGTTGGCACCTGATACGCGCGTGCGAGGCGAGCCTTAAGCGCCTGCGCACCGACGTGATCGACCTCTACCAGGTGCACCAGTGGGACGGCCTGACGCCGCTCGAGGAGACGATGGAGGCGCTCGATTCGCTCGTGCGCTCGGGCAAGGTGCGCTACGTCGGCTGCTCGAACTATTCCGGCTGGCACATGATGAAGGCGATGGAGGTCGCGCGCCGCGACGGCCGGGTCCCGTTCGTCGCCGAGCAGATCCACTACACCTTGCAGGCGCGCGAGGCGGAATACGAACTCCTGCCGGTCGCCGCCGACCAGGGCCTCGGCGTGCTCGTCTGGAGCCCGATCGCCGGCGGCCTGCTGTCCGGCAAGCATCGCCGCGATCAGGCCGCGCCCGAGGGCACGCGCCAGTTTGCTGGCTGGAGCGAGCCTCCGGTGCGCGACGAGAACGCGCTCTGGGCGATCGTCGACGAACTCGTCGCGATTGGCGAGGCGCACGGCGTGTCGGCCGCCCAAATCGCGCTGGCCTGGCTGCTCGGCCGGCCGACGGTGACGTCGCTGATCATCGGCGGGCGGACCGAGGCGCAGTTCCGCGACAATCTCGCCTGCGTCGACGTACGGCTCAGCGACGAGGAGCGCGCCCGGCTCGACAAGGTCAGCCAGCCGCCGTTGATCTACCCCTACTGGCACCAGTCGTGGACGGCGAACGACCGCCTCGGCGCGGCCGATCTCGTGCTGCACCGGCCTTTCCTCGCCAAATAGCTCGGCGTCCGCGCCCGGTCGTCGGGCGCGGACCTTTCAGGTTCGGCGGAACACGCGCTTGAGGCCGGCCTTGATCAGCGGCCGGACCTCGAGCGCCGACTGCAACTCGCTCGCCTTGGCTCCGACCGAACTGAGTTCGACGCGCGCGATCAGGCGTCTGGCCTGCAGGCGCTGCGGGTTGTTCAGCCCCTCTCCCACTTCGACCGCCATCTTGTGGCCGCTGCGGAACGCCGCCGCGAGCCCGCGTTCGCCGTAGTCGACCGGCATGCCGAATGGAAAACTGACGAAATGCGCGTCGTTGAATCCGGCCTCGGCCAGGGTGACGATCGCGCTGGTGAATTCCTGGTCGATGCTGTCGGCGTCGCGCAGGCGGTCGAGCGGGTAATGACTGTGGGTGTGCGAGCACACGGCGACGCCGCTCGCCTCGAGGTCCTGCAACTGCGCGCGGGAAAGGTAGAGACGCTGCTGCGACGCGATCACGGAGCCGTCTTCGCCGAGCTTTTCGAGGGTCCGGCCGATCAGGCCGTGTCGGTGGAGCTGATCGAATTCGGCGCGGCACCACAGCAGCAGCGCCCGCGGCGTCGGTTCGCGCGGCGCGAGTTCGAGGCCCGAGACGCGTCCGGCTGCGACAAAGGCGCGGCGCACGGCCTCGAGCCCATGCCGCTCGATCGCGTAGCTCATCGCGTGCTGCCAGAGCAGGTCGCGATTGTCGAGGGTCGCCGTGTTGACGAACAGCGTGGCGGGCAGACCGCGCTCGCGCAGGAGCGGCAGGGCCTGGCTGTGAACGGAGGCGAGACCGTCGTCGAAGGAAAGCGTGCACACAGGCTTCGCCGCAGGGGGAGCGTCCTGGCTCGCGATCGCGTCGGCGAGGCTCAGAATGCGATAGCGCGCCTGCAGATAGTCGAGCTGCCGGGCGAACACGTCCCTCTCCACTTCGTCGCCGAGGTGACGCATGCAAGGCGAGCCGTTGTCGCCGATCCCGTGCCAGAACACCGCGCGGATGTCGCGCAGGTCGCGCAGATAGGCGTTCGGGCGGACCGTCGCGGCGATGAAATGGCTAAGCTGGCCCAGCGCGGCATGCGCCAGTTTTCGCCCCATCCGAACGCCGCCGCGATCCTCGTGCGGCGTCTGCCTCCGAGGCTGCGCGGCTCCGTCGACGGGATCCTCAACGGACGTTCGGCGCTTGGCGTCGGACGTGGCGGCAGGCTCGCCTTCTGCTTCCTGCCGAGCGCGAAGCGCCCGTTCGAATGCGGTGTCCTCCACGATCGGCCCTTTGGCGGAAACGATGGAAAGGTCCTTTCTCGATGGTCAGCGTCAACTTGACGACGCAACCTTGCGGTCCCTAAGCCATCTCACATGTTGTGAACTGCGTAAAGATCGGGACGCCGCCCGACGAGGATTTAGCGGCGCCGGACGGTGGTCCGCCCGCTCGTCCCCCGGCGGGACGTGTTGGCCCGGGACGCGCTATCGGCTCGACTGAATGTGGTTCCTCACCACGGGATAAACCTGCGTTTCCCATCGCTTGCCGTTGAAGACGCCATAGTGTCCGACGCCGGCCTGCAAGTGATGGACCTTCATATAGGGCCGCAGGCCCGAGCACAGGTCCTGCGCGGCGAGGGTCTGGCCGACCGCGCAAATGTCGTCCCTCTCGCCCTCGACGGTCAGCAGGAAGGTCTTCTTGATCGCCCGCGGCTCGACCTTGTCGCCCTTGTGCTTCATCAGGCCCTGCGGCAGCAGGTAGCGCTGGAACACCTGCTCGACCGTTTCGAGATAGAAATCCGCGCTCATGTCCATGATCGCGAAATATTCCTTGTAGAATTCTGCGATCGCGTCGGCCTTCTCGGTGTCGCCGGCGACCCGGTGATGAAAGAGATCGACGAACGATTTCGTGTGCCGGTCCATGTTCATGCTCATGAAGGCGCACAGCTGCAGGAAACCGGGATAGACCCGCCGTCCTGCGCCTTCGAACTTGTCCGGCACCACGCCGATCATGTTGGTGCGGAACCATTCGATCGGCTTCTCGGTCGCCAGCTCATTGACCTTGGTCGGCGCGACGCGGCAGTCGATCGGCCCGGCCATCAGGGTCAGGCTCGCGGGCTGGACGGCGGCGCCGCTCTGCGCCATCACCGCGGTGGCGACGAGGGACGACACGGTCGGCTGGCAAACCGCGACGATGTGGCAGTCCTCGCCGATGAACTGCACGAAGTCGATCAGGTGCTGGGTGTAGTCCTCGAGCGCGAAGCCGCCGTGGTCGAGCCGGATGTTGCGCGGGTTGCGCCAGTCGGTGATGAACACCTGATGGTCGCGCACCAGCGTGCGGATCGTTCCGCGCAGGAGCGTGGCGAAATGGCCCGACATGGGCGCCACGAGCAGGATCTTCGGATCGTTGTCGCCGTCTTCGCGCTTGAAGCGCAGCAGGTCGCAGAACGGCGTCGCGTGGACGACCTTCTCCTCCACCGGAATCCGCTCGCCGCGCGCCTCGACGTGATCGACGCCGTAAATGGGACGCGAATGGGTGAAGCCGGCGAGCGCGACGAGTTCGTAATAGGCGGCCATGCGCCGCGCCGGCGGCGCGAACGGGTTGGCGTTCCAGGCCGTCATGATGGCGCTCGCGCTCTCGGCGAACATCCGCACCTGGTCGCCAGCGTCCGCTAGTTTCTGATACGCGTCGTACATCATACCGCCGGCCCGTTCCCCATGCCTCTAGGTCGGAGCAAGCTCCGTGCCAGCGCCGGCCTTTTGGCACACCGCTTGCTTTGTTCTAGAATGAGAGCGAGTCGGGCCAACCGTCAACATGCGGGGAGCAGGAATGTCACCTACGACGCTGTCGATCAGCAGCAAGAACTATTCGTCCTGGTCGCTGCGCGGCTGGTTGATGGCGAAGCTGGCGAAGATCCGTTTCGAGGAAGTCGTGGTCGCGCCGGACGACGCCGACGCAAGGGCGGAAATCCTGCTTCTCTCGCCGTCGATTCTCGTCCCGTGCCTCACCTACAAGGGCATCCGGGTGTGGGACACGCTGGCGATCGGGGAATTCCTCAACGAGGTTGCGCCGAAAGCGGGCCTCTTGCCCAAGGATCAGGCGATGCGCGCCCATTGCCGCTCGATCTGCGGCGAGATGCACTCGGGCTTCGTCTCCCTGCGTCAGGCGCTGCCGATGAACATCAAGGCCGAACTGAATCACTTCAAGATCTGGTCGAAAGCCGAGGGCGACATCGAGCGGATCAAGGCGATTTGGCGCGAATGCCTGCAGGCCTACGGCGGGCCGTTCCTGTTCGGCAAGGTGACCATGGCCGACGCGATGTACGCGCCCGTCGTCAGCCGCTTCCGCACCTACGGCGTCAAGCTCGACGACGATCTCCAGGCCTACGCCGATCACATCTGGGATTTGCCGGCGATGATCGAATGGCGCGAAGGCGCGCTCGCGGAAAAGGAAGAAATCGAAGAGCTCGAGGTCGAGTTCTAGACGCCGGAAACGAAGAGGCCGCCGGATCCCGGCGGCCTCTTGCGCGTCGCGCGCGCCTGTCGCTCAGGCGGCCGCCGTCTTGTCCCGCTGCGCCCGCCGCGCGGCGAAGCCGAGTCCGGCGAAGCCGACCAGAAGCATCGCCCAGGTCGAAGGCTCCGGAATCGTCTGATAGTCGAGCAGCGTGTCGGCGTTCGCCACCGCGACGCCGAGGCCGAAGCCCAGCCCGTTGCTCCAGAGGTTGACGACGTCGGAGGAGCTGTTGAGGACGAACATCAACCCGTAGATGTCGAAGGCTCCGCCGCTCGGCAGATAGTCGGTGGCGGTCTGGGGCGAGCCGCCCGGCCAGTAGAGATTGTCGTAGCTCAGCGCGTCTCCGAACGCGCCCGGGGTGGGGCGCCGGCTGAAGTCGAACGGCGCGAGGAGGTTGGTCGCCTCGGGCGTGGCGTTGTTGATCGGCACGAGACCGGTAACGGTCGCGTTGTTGATCCCAACGTTCAAGTCGGTGAAATTGCCGCTGATGCCGGTGACCACAAACCCGGCTCCAGAATAATAGGGGTCGGTCGCCCCCGACAGAGTCAGCGTCAGGTTGCCGCTGATGTTTCCGCTGCCGTCGGCGAAACTGAAGTTGACGTTGCTGCTCGCCTTCGCGGGGACCGCCGCGGCGGTCAACCCAAACAGGGCTGCGGACGCGAGTGCAGCAAGCTTGGCGCTCGTCATGGTGTTTCCCCTCATGGTCGTCGTGGGAGGCCATTCTTGGCCCCCTTTTACCAGTTTACAGACCTCACGAGCGTCGGCAAGGGGTGAGAGACGTCCAAAGCCGCGATCTTTCAGGGCGAGCCGGCTCAGCGCCCGAGCGCGACCGCGGTGATGTCGTCCATCCGGGGGCGCCCGCGGGCGTGGTCGCGCACGGCGTCCTCGATCCGCGCGATCCAGCCCGCGGCGGCGCAAGGCTCGCCCGAGGCGAGGAGCGCAATCAGGCGATCCTCGCCGAACTGGGCGTCGGCGACGTCCTCGGCTTCGGTCACGCCGTCGGTGTAGAGATAGATCAGGTCGCCCGGGCGCAGGACCGCGCGCGCCGTCTTCGGCCGGAGCGTTTCGAACAGGCCGACCGGCAGCCCGCCGCCCGCCAGCGCCTCCACCGTCGCGTCGGCGCGCCGCAGAAGAGCGGGCATGTGCCCGCAGCTGACGAACTCGGCTTCGCCCGTCCTCGGGTCGAAGGCGGCGTAGAGCAGGGTGGCGAACAACTCGGCCGCGTTGTTGTTGGCGAGATAGGCGTTGGCCTTGAGGATCGCGCCGATCAGGTCGGGGCTTTCGCGCAGGTTGATCCGGATCAGCGTCTTGGTAATGCCGGTGAACAGCGCCGCCGGCACGCCCTTGCCGCAGACATCGCCGACCCCGATCGCGACGCGCCCGTCGGCGAGCGCGACCAGCTCGAACCAGTCGCCGCCGACGTCGCGCGCCGCGGTCATCGCGGCGAACACGTCGAGGCCCGTCTCGGCGGCGAATTCCGCCGGCCGGGGCAGGAGCGCGTGCTGGATCACCGCCGCGCTCGCCATCTCGTCGCTGCGTTGCCGGCGCAGCAGGATCTGCTCGGCCATCCGGCCGAACGTCTCGCCGAAATCGACGAGATCCGGCAGCGGATTGCGCAATTCCTCGAGCAGCGCCGGATCGAATTCGTGACGCTCGAGCGCTTCGAGCGCGTGGGTGTAGAGGCCCATCGCCTCGTTGAAGCGGCGCAGGCGGTCGCCCATCCGTCCGATCACGTCGAACAGCAGGGAGGGCGCGCCGCGGGCCACGTCGGCCAGCGCCGAACGTCCGATGCGCAGGACCGTCGCGGACGTGCGCGCCCGCACCGTGGCCGAGCGCGGCAGATGGCCGAGCGCCCCGACATCGCCGACCAGCGCGGGGGCGGTCAGGGTCGAGACGGGGATCGAGCCGCGCGGGCCGTCGGCCAGCACGGTCACTTCGCCGTCGAGCAGCAGCGCGGCGTCGTGCGAGTCCTCGCCCTGGACCATCAGCACGGCGCCGGGCGGATAGGCCCTCAGTTCGCCGACCTTGATCAGGTAGGAGACGTCGTCGTCGGTGATGTGACGGAACGCGCTGGTGGCCCGGATGGTCGTGCGCAGCGCCTGCGGATCGATCATCCTGCGGCGGCGGCTCCGGCGGGCGCGGCGCGGCCCCCGTCGAATTCCAGCACCAGGCGGTTGACGCCGTCGTCGCGAAGGTAGGTCATGCGACGCGAGAATTTCTGGACGAGCCCGGCGCCGAAGCCGCCGATCTCGAAATCGGCGCCCGGCCCGTGCAGGCGCTTGACCGGCGCCGCGGTCGGGTCGAACGGCCGGCCGTCGTCGACAAACTCGAGCCGAGGCCCGTCCGGTTCGGCCCAGATCGAGATCGTCGCCCTGTTGGCATGTCCGTGTCTCACCGCGTTGAGAAACAACTCCTCGACGCAGAGATTTATCGCGAAGGTCGCGTCGCCGGCAAGGCCGAGCGCGCCGGTCTCCCCGGCGACCCAGAGCTCTGCGTCGCAAGCCGCCTCGAGGGTGCCGGGAAACTCGCGCGAGCCCATGGCGCGCCCTCAGGCCTTGCGGTTCGCGTATTCCTTCGCCCGCTCGAGCAGGGCGTGCTCGGCCGCGCCGGAATCCGGGTAGAGGCCGACGAGTTCGTCGAATCCGGTCAGGCGCAGCACCTTCTCGACGCCCTCCTCGGCGCCGGCGACGGCGATGTAGCCGCCGCGGCGGATCATGGTCCTGGCGGTGACCATCAAGGTGCGGACGCCGAGCGACGCGAGGAAGTTGACCTTGGAGAGGTCTATGACGAGCAGGTTCGCCTTTTCCGCAAGCTCGACGAAGGGTCCGTCGACGGCCTGCGCGCCGGCGATGTCGAAGCGACCGTCGAGCGCGACGTGCGTGACGCCCTCCGCGGTTTCCGTGACCTTCATCTCCATGCGCGCACCCGTCCGCTGACCGTTTGACCCAATCGAGGCAGTATGCGGGCTTGATGACGGTTTAGCGACAAGCCCGGCGTCGGCCGTCGGCTAGCGGCCGAGCTGGACGAAAATCTCGTAGCGGCCGGAGCTCACCGTGATCCCGTTCTGGCGCGCGGCGAGGCGGATAATGACGCCGTTGGCGTTCTTGAGCCAGACCTCGGTCGGCGCCGAACCGGCCGACAGCGGCGCGGAGGTCTGGATGTAGGCGCCGGCGAATTGCGCGACGTCCTTCAGGTTGTAGACCGATCCCGCGCCCTCGATTCCCGAGAGCGCCCCGAGGCCGTTGAGCTCCCCGGTCAGGGTGAAGGGGTAGGCGCGTCCCCGGAAGGTCAGCGTGCCGGTCCCGAGGCCCGTGCCCGACAGGAACACCTGGGTCATCGTCACCGCGCCCGAGGGCGCGAGCCCGCGGATGTCGGCGGCGGTCGGCGGGACGGCGGGCGGCGTCGCGCAGCTCGCGAGCGCGAGGGTGACGAGAACGGCGGAAGCGAGACGCGCGGCTGTCATGTCCCTGACTTTGCGCACTCTGCGGCCGGAGGCAACGCGAAATTCACCACGAAGGACACGAAGCCTTCGTGTTCCTTGTGTCCTTTGTGGTGAGGAGTCACTTCACGTTCTGCAACTCGATCAACACCTCGTCCCGCCCGAGGGTGAGCGCGGCGCCGGTCTGGGTGCCGGTCAGGTGCATCACGACGCCGGCCTTGTTCTCGAGCCAGAGGTCGCCCTTGCCGGAGGTCTCGAGGCCGATGCCGCCGGTGCCCTGGGTCCAGATGCCCGAGAACTTCTTGACGTCGTCGAGCCGGTAGACCTCGCCCGCGACGTCGAGCTTCTCGACCGCGCCCGCGCCGATCACGCTGGCGGCGAGCTTGAACGGATAGGTCTTGCCCTTGAAGGTCAGCGCGCCGGTGCCGACCCCGCCGCCGCCGGCGAACACTTCGGTCACGATCACGCGGCCGGACGGCTCGAGACCGGCGATGGTCTGGGCGTTGGGCACCTCGGTCGGAATCGGGTTCATCGCGCAGCCGGAGAGCAGGGCGACGAGGCCGAAGGCGGCCAGTCGCCGCGGTGTCGCGATCGTTGCGTTGGTGTCCATGGCGATGCCCCGTGCCCCGCGCGGCCGGAACGCCGACCGCGATAACGTGAAGATTGGGCGAATCTGATGACCGATTCCCGCGCCGGCCGCAAGGACGAGAGGGCCGGAACGGCGGCGCGCCGTCCTCCCGATCGCCGCGCCGCCGCCCGTTCCTTCGGCGATCGCGCCGTCCGGGAACGGGTCACCCCATGCGCCCCCGCGGATTTCCCCGGCGTGACGGCCGCATTAAGGCTTCTCAAGGAGCGGGTCTTGCGCGGCTCAGTCCTTCTGGTGGCCGAGCGCCCAGACATAGGCGACGACCGCGTCGACGTCGGCGGGCGTAAGGCGGCCGTCCATGCCCGGCGCCATCTTCATGTTATGGCCGATGGTGGCCTTGATCGCGCTGACGCTGCCATCGCCCCAGATCCACATGCCGACCGTGAGATCGTTGCCGTTGGCGGTGCCCTTGGCGTCGACGCCGTGGCACTCAGCGCATTTTCCGTCCGCCGCCTCGCCGTGAAAGATGCGGTCGCCGAGCGCCACCTGTTCGCGCGTTCCGTTCGGCGGCGTCGGCAGCCTGGCGGGGTCGGGACGAACCGGGTCTGCGGCCGCCGCCGCCGGAATGGCGAAAGCCAGACACAGCGCGCTTGCGCGCAATTTGCACAACCAGGACATTGGAGTTCCTCCCCGCAGGAAGGATAACGCGACCGCCGCGGGCTGACGAGAGGTCGTTACGGGGAAACCGTCTCGTGACCGAAAGGAAAGCCGCCGGCGAGACTTCGGCCACCGGCCCGGACGACCCGCGCCGCGACGGCGCGCCGGCCATTCAGCGCGACGTTGCGCGCGCGCTCCTCGAGGGTCTCGGGCCGGCCGGAACGCAGGCCGAGCAGGACCGCGCTGGCGCGCGCGAAATCTCGGGCGTGACGAACGCTCGGAGAGGCGAGGAAGGCGGCGAGATAGTGCGCCCAGGCGGCGCCGTCGTGGTCTTCGGCGCGGCACATCTCGGCGCGGGCGACCTCGACGAAGGACAGGGCGGCGAAAGCCGCGGCGGGGCTGCGCCGCATCGCGAAGCCCCAATGGCGCCGGAGCACTTCGCCGTTGTATCGGGCGCGCCCGTGGGCGTCGCCGCTGAGCGAACCGGCGCGGACGGTATACAAGGCCTCGACGTTGCTGGAATAGGCGACGCGGCCGTGCTGGGCGAGGCGCAGCCACATGTCCCAGTCCTGCGACATGCGCAGGTCGGCGGCGAAGCCGCCCGCCGCGAGCAGCGCGTCGCGCCGCGCCATGGCGCCGGTGGTGCTGACCGGATTTTCGCCGAACAGCAGGTTGAAGGCGGCGTCGCCGAGATCGACCAAGCCCGACCGGCCGGCCACGAACTTCTCGAAGCGCGGGCAATAGCCGACGCAGCAGGGCTCGATCGCGCCGCCCGGCAGTCGGCTCTCGTGCTTGGCGAAGCTCAGCGCCACATCCGGGTGGGCCTGGTGCCACGCGAACCGATCGGCGATCGGCTGGGGGTAGAGTTCGTCGTCGGCGTCGAGGAAGCAGACGACGTCGCCGCGGGCGGCGGCGATTCCGGCGTTGCGCGCGGCCGCCGCGCCATGGTCGGCGTCGCGCCGGACGACCACGATGCGCGGATCCTCCTCAGCGAGGCGTTGCAGCACATCCAGGGTCCCGTCGCTGGACCCGTCGTCGACCACGACGATCTCGACCGGAGCGGGAATGGCCTGGGCGCTGGCGACCGCCCGGCTGACGAAGTCTCGACCGTTGCGAACCGGGATGACGACGCTCAATCGAAGGGTCATGCGATTTCTCTTTCGATCCTTAAGCTCATCATCCTCAGCCTGAGGAGTCATCAGCCTATTGTTCCCTATCGGAAGGCAGTATCGAAAGTTAAGGATCCGATATCGCCGCCGCCTCGCCTTAATCTTGTCAGATTATACCCAAATTCACGCTCGGTTCAACAAAAATATGCTGCATTCGAGAAATTTTATTGTGAAAAATATCGTTTTATGTCATGAATAATGCTAGTCTCTTCTTGAAGATGCGGTTTTTGCGAATTGCGATTTTTTTGCGATGCGCGACGCGCAGGAAAACCAGATCGACGACATCCGAATTCTAACCCATTGAAGTCCGCTCCTTTTTTGCGCTCCGCAGGAGACGTCGCGGCGCGGCTTGCGTTCGGCGCAGCAAGGGGTGGGCCAGCCGTTGCAAGCTTTCGCGGGCGAGCGAGGCCCGGTCCTGCGCGTGGCGCCGCGC
>CAMFKX010000060.1 GCA_945957375.1 uncultured Roseiarcus sp. | reverse complement strand
GGCCCGGCCCGGCGCCGCTGGTGCTGCTCAACTGCCACGCGCCCGGCGGCGCCTTCGCCTCCGTCGTCCCGGGCGAGGTCGCCGGCGGCCACGCCGCGACCCATCTGCTGATCCGCGCGGGCCACCGGCGGATCGGCTACGTCAACGGCGAGGCGAGCATGGAGGCCGCACGCCACCGGCTGCGCGGCTATCGCCAGGCGCTCGCCACGGCCGACCTGCCGTTCGATCCCGACCTCGTGCGCGAGGGCAACTGGCAGCCGCTGTCCGGCTACGAGGCGACGCGGGCGCTGATGGCGCTCGCCGATCCGCCGACGGCGATCTTCTGCGCCAACGACCTGATGGCGGTCGGCTGCTACGAGGCGCTGCGCGATCTCGGCCTCTCGGTTCCCGACGACGTCGCGGTGGTGGGTTACGACGACCGCGAGATCGCCCAGCACCTGCATCCGCCGCTGACCACGGTGCTGCTGCCGCATTTCGAGATGGGCGCGATCGCCGCCGAACGGCTGATCGACGCCGCCGCCGGCGCCGATCCGCGGCCGCGCCAGATCAAGGTGGAATGTCCGATCGTGATGCGCAAATCGGTTTGAGGGGAGCCCTTGGCGGCCGCCGCCGTCACAGGCGTTGCCTGGAGATGGTAGTCAGTTTGAATTTTGCCGCCCTTGACGCGCCTCGCGGCGGCCTCGCATCCCGTGGTATGCTTTAGCGGGAAACAGGAGCCGTCTGTGAGATTTATGACCCACTTTTTTCTCGCTCCGCAGAAGGCGGACTCGATGCCCTATTGCTACAGCAACCCAACAGCGGAGTTTGCGACCTGGGACGATGCGAGGCGCGTTGCGTTCATGACCGCTGATGAGAAAGCGCATTCGGTTGTCATCGAACTGCTTGGGCCTGAGGCTGAGAGGAGCGGTGGGTAAGGGACGTAGAAAGTTGGAGCCGAGACAATGCCGACCGGACCTAAAGGCGAGAAGCGCCCCGCTGACGTCAACGCCCGCGCCGTCATGATCGCCAAGATAGCGACGGGCGAGATTAAGGATGCCGACCGCGATCCGCGGAAGGAGTTACACCGGAAAGGAGGTCTTAAAGGCGCTATCGGAAGGGCTAATGCTCTTTCTTCCGAGAGGAGGAGCGAGATCGCTTCTCAGGCTGCGGCGGCTCGGTGGAGGAAGGTAACGTCTGATAAGCCTTAGCTTTAGTTCTAACCTGCTCAATTATTTCAAGTATTTGCTCCGCGTTTCTCTGCGGGGCCGTGTCGGAATCAGAAATAGATAGCGCGCCGAAGGCTTTTTCATATGCGACCAACGTCTCATCGAGAGATCGGACAAAAGATTTGAAATGCTGTGGTGACATTGTGACTGTGACTTGATCAATAGCCCCCTGTTGGGACGGAACTATTTCTCCCATCCTTTGAAAGGTGATCGAGATATCGAATGGTGATATTGAATTTATTGCGCTATTACTATATATCTCCCTGTATTGCTGGTCCCTGATGCGTGGAATAGTGATAACTGGCGCGGTTCCGATGTGATCTGCCATTGTCTAGTCCCATCATATTCGGTCGGTAAGACGTTTGCTGAGATAGACACCTTGCCCTCAAGAGGGTCTATCAAGGCGGGGTGTTTGATGTTGGACTGAATACGGTCAGTGTTGAATATGACCGAATATTCCATCGTCGCCCCGGCCGCACGTAGTAAGTCACTTACAGTATCCAGTGTCCAATTTGATGGTCCTGACAGCCAAGCACTAACCTGTGAGGGCTTCCTCCCGATCATCCTTGCAATCTGAGCTTGCGTAAGGCCATCTTGATCAGCAGCCTTCTCAAGTGCGTCGATAACCTTATCGTACACTCGGTTTCGGTTTAGTTCTGCATACAAGGCAAACTCGTACGGATAGGTCATCTCGGAATCCTTGGTTGCGCCGATGCGTTCTCCGTTATGTACGAATTATATCTAAAGAGGGGATTATCACTAAAAACACATGTTAACCCAGCGCGTTTATAATGTTGTTCGCAAATCAATTTTTCCATTTCGAACTGATCCGACCATTTCCCGCCCAACTCTTTCCTTTCTTTTACATGAGTTCCGATAAATACGTCTGGAAGAGCAAATCTTCCAAAAACCCGCAGCGAAGGTCGCGGCCTTCGGCTAATCAGTTCCCAATGCTCGAATTTCGGAGGGACAAGTTGCTTTATCAACTTTTCATCCATTCTGCCGTTCTCAACAAAGTGGATCATTGCCGCTTCTAGTTGAGCCCATCTCTTCCGCACCGAATCGTCAGGGGATGACCGTCCCTGCCCGAGCGCGTCGTGAAGAGGTTTGCACATTAAGAAGGCGCGCCCCTTGTTGGTCCATTCGTCCCTCGCCGTGACCGGGATCAAAAGCCCGACCGACTTCGCATCTTCAATTTCTCTTGATGATAACATATAACTTATCGAAGCCAGAAGCGCAAGGATTCGCTGGATATAAGCCTAGAGGAGAATCGTCGCATACACGAACATTTCGTTAATGAGTCTTTTGCTTGACACTCAAGCAAAATGATCAGATTGATTGGCCATGAACAAGCTCGACATGCCCACTCGCGCCAAAATCATCCACATGCTGGTGGAAGGGCCATCGCTCCGGTCAATCTCGCGGATTTGCGACGTGTCGATCAACACCGTGACGAAGTTGCTCATTGATGCCGGGACGGTTACCGCCGCCTACCACGATCAGAACGTGCGCGGCCTCAAGTCGAAGCGCGTCCAATGCGATGAGATTTGGTCGTTCTGCTACGCCAAGAAGGCGAACGTCCCGACTGCGAAGAAAGCGCCGGAAGCTGCCGGCGACGTCTGGACGTGGACCGCGCTAGACGCCGACAGCAAGCTCATGATCTCGTGGCATGTCGGCGATAGGACATACGAGGACGCGGTTTGGCTGCTGGAAGACGTGCAGGCTCGGTTAAATACCCGCATCCAACTGACGACTGACGGGCTAGGCAGTTATCCGCCAGCCGTCGCCAAGGTGTTCGGGATCGACGTGGACTACGCCCAGCTTGTGAAGCTGTACAAGTCCGACACGCCGACGACGCCAGAACGCCGGTACAGCCCGGCCGCCTGCACGGGCGCGATCAAGCGGACTGTCGAAGGGCGGCCGAACGAAGACGACATCAGCACGTCGTATGTCGAGCAGCAGAACCTGAATATGCGAATGGGGATGCGGCGCTTCACGCGACTGACGAATGCGTTTTCAAAAAAGATCGAAAACCACTGTCACTCGCTCGCGCTGTATTTCTTCTATTACAATTTCGTCCGCATCTATAAGACTTTGAAGACGTCGCCGGCTCAAGCGGCTGGCGTCACTGACAAGCTCTGGGAAGTCGAGGACATCGTTGCGCTTATCGATGCCCGCGACGCTCGCCGGGTCGAAAGCCGTAAGGCGCGGGCACGAGCATAAGAAAAGTTCAGTTTGGCAAACTGAGACACTACCCGCAAGGCTGAAATTTCAAACTGACACTACCTGGAGATCAATGGCGTTGAGCGGCGTAGAATTTTGGAGCAGAAGGGGCAACCGCCAACCCCGGACCTGATCGTCTGGCGATATGTGCGCCTCATCCTGAACCTGTCGAAGGATGATCGGGGCGGGAGCGCCGCGCCGTCCGAAGCGTCCTTCGACAGGCTCAGGACGAGGTTCGCAGACACCGCCTGGCGGTTGAGGCGATTCTTGCTTTCGTCCCGATCCCGGAACGCATATCGTATTCACATGACGACATTGCTCGACAAGGCGATCCGAAGAGTTCAGGCGCTGCCGCTCGAAATGCAGGAGCAGGCTGCGCGCATGTTGCTGGCTTATGTCGGCGACGACCAGCCGATTCTTGTCCTTTCGCCGGAGGAAGAGGCGGACTTAACGGAAGCCCAAGCGGAGATGCGGCGCGGCGAATTTGCGACTGCGGCCGAGGTTGAAGCGATCTCGTCCAAATATCGCCGGTGAAGATTCGCTATCAGAAACGCGCGCTTCAACAGATCGACAAGGCGCTCGCCTTCATTCAGCGGTTTCGCCATACGGCTCGCAAGCCCGCGCCTCCGTCATGATCCTTGGTTATGCGATCCGCCGTAGCGTGTCGGACGCAAGCGGTTATTCTGGCGCCCCTGAAAGCGGGAGGAAATCATGACCCAAACCTTGAACGCGCTGGCGAAAGGCGCGCTGAACGATCTCGACGCGGTGTTCGCCGCGACGCCAGACGACGCCCTCGACGGGCTGATCGAGGCGATCGTCGCGGCGAAGCGGATCGTCGTGTTCGGCCTCGGGCGCGAGGGCCTGCAGATGCGCGGCTTCGCGATGCGCCTGTTCCACATGGGCCGCGACGTCGCGGTGTGGGGCGACATGACGGCGCCCGCGGTCGGCCCCGGCGACCTCCTGATCGTCTCGGCCGGCCCCGGCGAACTCGCCACCGCCCGCACCCTGGTCGGCATCGCGCGCGCCGCAGGCGCGAAGACCGCGCTGGTGACGGCGCAGCCGGGCGGCGGACTGGCCCGCGAGGTCGACGTGGTCACGGTGATCCCGGCGCAGACCATGGCCAACGACCGCGGCGGCAGGGTGTCGGTGCTGCCGATGGGCTCGCTGTTCGAGACGGCGCAGATGATCGCCTTCGAGCTGGCGATCCTGAAGCTGCGCGCCCGCCTCGGCGAGACGGCCGAGACGATGCGCGCGCGGCACACCAACCTGGAATGATGCGGTCTCCGGCCCATGGCCTCGGCGGCATCGGCGGAAATCCGGCGTCGCCGGCGT
Organism: uncultured Roseiarcus sp.; assembly: GCA_945957375.1. Taxonomy (GTDB): domain Bacteria; phylum Pseudomonadota; class Alphaproteobacteria; order Rhizobiales; family Beijerinckiaceae; genus Roseiarcus. Next base: position 17,319 of record CAMFKX010000060.1, on the reverse strand, counting down.
CGTCCGGAGAAAAATATTGCGATAATCCGAAATACCGATTATCATCGTTCGATGGCGAGCGCGTTCGCGACCTCGCTCCGCTGTTTGAGATCCGAATAGGAGGCCTAGCCAGGCGCAGGACCGCCAGGTCGCCGAGACCGGCGCCCGGCGTCGCGGGCGACTGGCCGAAGTTGGGGTCCGCAGCCAACAAAAATCGCTCCGCGACGCGCTCAAGTCTTTGAAATCTAACGATTCACGCTACGAAATCCAAGCTTTTCCAAATGTCCTGGAACCCCGCGGGACGGGAAATCGCGGAGCCCCGCTGTCGCGCGCAGCTTTCCAAATCAGGACAAGCCGCGGCGCTCGCCGATCCCCGGCAAGCCCTTCTACATCGACCAGCCGCCGTCGACCAGGTGAGCCTGCCCGGTGGTGAAAGCGCTCTCGTCGGACGCCAGGTAGACGGCGAGCGCCGCCACCTCCTCGGCGCGGCCGAGCCGGCCCATCGGCTGGCGGTCGACGAAGGCCTGGCGCACCGCCTCGATCGTCTGGCCGGATGTCTTGGCGAGCGTCGCGATGCGGCCCTCGAGCGACGGGCTCTCGACGGTTCCGGGGCAGATGGCGTTGCAGCGCACGCCGCGGCGGATGTAGTCGGCCGCGACCGATTTGGTCAGCCCGATGATCGCCGCCTTGCTCGCGCCGTAGACGTAGCGGTTCGGCACGCCTTTCACCGACGAGGCCGCGGAGGCGATGTTGACGATCGAGCCGCCGCCCTTGTCCAGCATCCCGGGCAGGAAGGCGCGGATCGTCCGGTGCATCGACTTGACGTTGAGGTCGAAGGAGAAGTCCCAGTCCTCGTCCGAGCACTCGAGCGCGGCGCCGTGATGGACGAAGCCGGCGCAATTGAACAGCACGTCGATCGGTCCGAGCGCCCGGGCGAGGGCGGCGACCTCATCGGTCGAGCGCACGTCGAGCTTGCGCCGGTCGGCGTCGAGCCCGGCGAGGGCTTCAAGGTTGAGATCGGTCGCGACGACATGGGCGCCTTCGCGGACGAAGGCCTCGGCGGTCGCCCGCCCGATCCCCGCCCCCGCCGCGGTGAGCACCGCGATCTTGCCGGCCAACCGTCCCATCTCCGTATCCTCCCTCTCGTCGCCGCCGCGCCGGCGAAAGTCCATCCATACGCCGAGCCGGGCGACAATCCCAGCGCGCGGCCCGCTGGCGACATGTTGCCAAAACCGGCAAAACTGGCGTAGAGAGCGTCGCCGGCCGCGGCTTCGCCCGAGCCGGCGCGGCGCCGCCTTAGCTCAGCTGGTAGAGCACCTCATTCGTAATGAGGGGGTCGGGGGTTCGAATCCCTCAGGCGGCACCACTTCCTCGTCCGCCGTCGTTCGCCAAACGCCCCGATCAGCCGCCCAACATCGCTCTGAGCGAATCCGGCGCCAGAATTCGGAGGCGGCGGTAAGAGACGTCGATCAGCCCGTCGGCCTCGAACTTCCGCAGCACGGTCCCCGCGGTCGTGCGCGCGAGATTGGTCATCGCGGCGAAATGCTCCTGGCTGACGTCCACCTCGATCGGTTGATCGCCCGGCGGGGTGCGATACCGGCAGCCGGCGAGGCGCAGCAGCACCGCGACGCTGCGCTTGACGTGGTCGCGGATCAGCAGGTCGTCCGCGGCGCCGATGGCGATGTCGATATGGGCGATCGAGGCGAGCCCGAAGAACCGCCATGCGCCCGGGTCGGCCGCGACGATCTCGCGGATGGCGGGCAACGGCAGATGCAGCGCTTCGGTGTCGCGGCTGACGGCGAGCCCGATCCGGCGCGGGTGCTCGGTGAACGCCGCCGCCTCGCCGAACCAGGTGCCGGGCTGGGCGAAGTGGGCGATATAGGGCCCGCGCTCGCCGGGCGCGATGGCGATGGCGAAATTCCCGGTGACCAGCCCATACATCCCGCCGGGCGGATCGCCGACGGAATAGACGGTCGCGCCGTCCTGGTATTCCTGGAGCACGCAGCGTTCGAGCACGACCTTGCGGAACGGCGGCGGCGCGAAGCTGAGCCAGCCGTTGCGCGAGACGATGTCGTACGCCGAATCCAGCGTCGCCATGGACGACCTCCTGGGAGGCGGGCCTACCCCTACGCTCCGGCCGCCGCCGGATCATGAAAAAAAACTCCGCGGACCCTCCAACTTTGACCGTCCTCGGTCAATCCCTGTTTTGAATTCGAGCTATGGCGGAAGGGGTCGATCGCGACGGCGACGCAAGATCGCCGAATGCGCTTCAACGTCCGGGAGGATCCCATGGCGGTCGTCAACGTGCGAAATCTGATCAAAGTCGCGGCCCTGGTCGCCGCGGCCGCCCTGCCGGCCTTCGCCGCCAAGGCCGAGGCGCCGGCGAGCCGGCCCAACATTATCTTCATTATGGCCGACGACCTCGGCAACGCCGACCTCGGCTATCGCGGCCATGAGATCGTGACGCCCAATATCGACAAGCTCGCGACCGAAGGCGTCCGGCTCGAGGACTTCTACGGCATGCCGGTCTGCACGCCGTCGCGCGCGCAACTGATGACCGGCCGCTACGCCATGCGCTACGGCCTGCAGACGCTGGTCATCTTCCCGAGCCACACCTATGGCCTCGCGACCGACGAGCGCACGTTGCCGCAGGCGCTGAAGGAGGCCGGCTACAAGACGCTGATGGTCGGCAAGTGGCACCTCGGCCACGCCGACCGCAAATACTGGCCGCAGAACCGCGGCTTCGACTATTTCTACGGCAACATCGTCGGCGAGGTCGATTACTTCACCCGCGAGCGCGGCGGTCTGATCGACTGGCAGCGCAACGGCGAGTTTCTCGAGGAGCACGGCTATTACACCGACCTGATCGGCGACGACGCCGTCCGGCTGATCGACCAGCAGGACGGCAAGCAGCCGTTCTTCCTCTATTTCGCCTCGCTCGCCTCGCACGCGCCCTATCAGGCGCCGGAAGCCGCGATCGAGAAATACAAGTCGGTCGCCGACCCGTTCCGGCGCACCTATTCGGCGATGATCTCCGAGCTCGACGTCCAGGTCGGCCGCATGGTCGCCGAACTCGACAAGAAGGGGCTGCGCGACAACACCATCATCCTGTTCTCCAGCGACAACGGCGGCGCGACCAACGCGCTGTTCGCCCAGGGGGCCAAGAGCAACGCGGAGCGGGGCTCGGAAGAGGGCGGCATCGCCGTGGACCAGAAGCCGCCGGCGTCGAACGCGCCGTTCAGCGGCGGCAAGGGCAGCCTGCGCGAGGGCGGCGTCCGCGTCGTCGCCTTCGCCAATTGGCCGGCGAAACTGAAGCCGCGCGTGGTCGACGCCCCGCTCGACATGGTCGACGTGATGCCGACGCTGCTGGCGCTGGCCGGGGCCAAGGGCAGCCCGGACCACCCGTTCGACGGCAAGGACATGTGGGCGACGATCGCCGACGGCGCGCCCTCGCCGCACGACGACGTGCTGATCAACGTCGAGGCGTTCCGCGGCTCGGTCCGCAAGGGCGACTGGAAGCTGATCAAGATCGCGCTCCTGCCGGGCAAGACGCAGCTCTTCAATGTCGCCAAGGACCCGGGTGAGACGACCGACGTCGCCGCCGACAATCCCGACATCGTCAAGGATCTCGAAGAGCGCCTCATGACCTACGCGAATGAGCAGAAGCCCGCCCTCTGGATCAAGGCGCAGCCGGGCTTCGTCGGCGAGCAGGGCAAGACGGTCATCGACGCGGATTTCGACATCGACGACGGCGGCCTGCCGCACGAGCGCGTCGCCCTGCCGGCGAAGTGAGAGCAACGCGACCACAACCATGGGGCGAGCAATGAAGAATTTCGTGTTGGCCGCCCTTTTCGGCGCAATGGGCGCGACGGCCGCATTCGCCGACGACGCGGTCGTCGACGCCAACGGCCAGCGGATGATGGCGATCCCCGACGGCGTCGCGCTGTCCTGGAAAGTCGACTGCTTCTGGGGCGAACCGATCTCCTACGGCGGCAAGACGTTCCGCGCGATGGGCTACGCCAACGGCCAGATGATCAACTTCATGGACATCGAGGCGAGCTACTGGCCGGCGCGGTTCAAGCTCGCGCCCGGAGAGAAGCTGGTCCTCGCCGGTTATTTCCCCCATGCCCGCTATGCGTCGGTCAACTCCTACGGCGGCGGCGCGCCGACCTCGTCGCTGGTCGACGTCGACATCGAGCCGGACGCGGGTTCGACCAATCCGTTCCGGCAGGGCGCCCGGCGGGATGCCTCCGACGACCAGCGCCGCTACACCTTCACCGTCGTCAACGAACCCGAGCCCGGCAACAAGGCGGACCGCGCGCCGAACACGCTCTATGCGCGCCCGGCGGCCGAGCCCTACGACATCGTCGAGTTGCGCTACCGCACCTATCTCGTCGACGAAGCGCCGCAGAACGCCTTCGACCAGCGCGGCGGCGTGCCCTTGCCGACGCCGGTCAAGCTGGCGCTCGCCGACGGCGCGGAACGCCCGGGCGCGGCGATCTGCGCGGGCGATCGGGCGATGGCGCAAAAGATGTTCTTCCGCGCCGTTGCGCCGGACACGGTGTCGTCCTGGTGGCAGGCGACGCCCTGCACCGACACAACGCCCAAGGGCGCCTTCTGCAACGACCCGTTCACCGCGCCGGCCCAGAACCCGCCGGTCACGGAGAAGTTCTTCGGCATCCCCTACTCGCTCAGGGGCCTGTATCTGCCGCCCGACGAGCGCGCCAAGCTCAAGCCGCCAAGCTCCTGCAAGCTGGCGAAGGGCTTCGAGGGCAACGCCGACAACGCCTACATGATGACCTTCCTCAACAACCACTTTGGCAAGGTCGTCGAGTTCCGCGGGCGCTATCCGCGCACCCCCCGCACCTATTTCGACAACAAGGTCTGGGACCAGAGCAAGGCCGACCTGCGCTACTGGAGCGTGATGTCCGGCAACGAGCCGTCCTCGACCCAGATCGCGGCGGGAATCGTCGACGAACAGATCCCGGAAGACAGGGACGGCACGTTCAGCGTCATCGTCTCCAAGCCGGAAGACCGGCCCAAGAGCGCGACGCAGGCCTGCGGCCACGCCTGGCTCGACTGGGGCCGCCGCGGCGACTTCACCGGCCGCGACGGGCAGACGACGCTCGTGTGGCGCAACACGCTGCCGGCCAACGGCTTCGCCCAGTCCTTCCTCGCGGTGTGCGAGCCAGGAACCGAGAAGGCGGTGATGGGCGAGTACCTGCCGACCGGGCGCTACTTCGCCGATGCGGCGGCGTTCGACGCCGAGGTGGGTTGCCTGAACGGCGGGAAGTGAGGGCGGCGCGGTGAACCATCTCTTGAGCATCGCGGCCGGCCTGTCGGCCCTGCTGGCCGCCGGCGCCGCCACCGCGGCGGAGCGCGTCACGGTCGACAATTTCACCCGGGCCGAGACCGACACCTACTTCAGGAACCGAGTCGATCAGGGCTGCCTCGGCAGGTTCTGCCACGATCGCGGACCGAGCCCCGTCGACAACCAGCGCACCGTCCGACTCAACCGCGACACGCCTTACAGCATCGCGGTTTTCGACCTCGCCTCGCCGGTCACGGTCGTGATGCCCGACGCCGGCAAGCGATTCCAGTCGATGATGGTGATCAACGAGGATCACTACATCCCGCTGATCTCCTATGCGCCGGGCCGCTACACGCTGACCGCGGACACGATGGGGACGCGCTACGTGCAGGTCCTGGTGCGCACCTTCATGGATCCGAACGATCCCGCCGACGTGCAGGCGGGGCATGCGCTTCAGGATCAGATCCAGGCGATCCAGGCGGATCCGGGAAAGTTCGAGGCTCCGGATTGGGACCAGGCCCAACGCCAGCAGCTTCGCGACTCGCTCCTGCGCCTCGGACCCTTCGTGCCGGACAGCCGCGGCATGTTCGGCGCCAAGGCCGACGTCGACCCGGTGCGCCATCTCCTGGGCACGGCGGGCGGCTGGGGCGGCAACGCGGCGAAGGACGCGCTCTACATCAACGTCAACCCGAAGGGGAACGACGGCGAGACGCCGCACACGCTGACGGTCAGGGACGTGCCGGTCGACGGCTTCTGGTCGATCACCGTCTACAACCCCAAGGGCTTCTACGAAGCGCCGGAAAACGCGATCTCCGTCAACAACGTGACGGCGAAAAAGGACGCCGACGGCGCCGTGACCGTGCATTTCGGCGGCGATCCGGCGCAGCCTAACTATCTGCGCATCATGCCGGGCTGGAACTACACCGTCCGCCTCTACCGCCCGCGCGCGGAGATCCTCGACGGCAAGTGGACGTTCCCGGAAGCGGCGCCGACCGCCGAGGCGCACAAGTGAAAGTCGAGGCTATGCTCATCCGTGCACGCCCACGGGTCGGGTTCCATGCATCCCGCGCGCTTGTCCTGGCTGCGGCGCTTTGCGGCGTCGCTGCAACGGCGCAAGCCGAGAGCCCGCCGCCGAACATCGAACAGGCGCAGGAGGACCTCGCCTTCGCCCGCGGCGTCGAGGCCTATGTCTGGGCCTATCCGCTGGCGATCACCGCGGCGACCGCCGAGATCGCCACCAACACCGACAAGCCCCTGCCCAACGGCCACGCGCCGTTCAACAGTTTTGGCCACGTCGGCAAGCTGATCACCGCCGCCGACAAGGACGTCGTCTCGTCCAACGCCGACACGATCTATTCGAGCGCCTTCATCGACCTGAAGCAGGGCGCGGCGCTGATCTCCGTGCCGGACGTCGGCGGGCGCTATTATTCGCTGATGCTGGAGGACGCCTACACCAACATCTTCGGCTACATCGGCCTGCGCGCCACCGGCGCCGGCGCCGGGACCTATCTGATCGCCGGCCCCGGCTGGAAGGGCGAGACGCCCGCGGGCGCCAAACGCATCGACGCGCCGACGCCGCTCGTCTGGGTGATTGGCCGCACCCTGGTCGAGGGCGAGAAGGACATGGCCAACGTCGCCGCGATTCAGCGGCAATACACGCTCGCGATGATCCCGACGGCGCTCGATCCCGTCCCGGCCAAGGAGCGCTGGGCGATCGCCTTGCAACCGAAGCTCGTCCCGGTCCAGCAGGTCGATACGCTCGACTGGAAGACCTATTTTCGCTGGGCCGGGCAGTTGATGAAGGACAATCCGCCGCCGGCTTCCGACAGCGCCCTGACCAGCCAGTTCGCCGCGATCGGCCTCACCGCGGAGAAGGGGTTCGACCCCGCTTCCCTCTCGCCCGCAACGATCAAGGGCCTCGAGCGCGGATACGCCGCCGGGCGCGACATCGTGAAGATGGAGGCGCAGAAGACCGGCGGCATCGAGGCCAACGGTTGGGCCTATAACCTCAACGCCGGCAAGTGGGGGCAGGACTTCAACCTGCGCGCCGCCATCGCCTTCCGCTCGCTCGGGCAGAATACGCCCGAGGAAGCCCTCTACATGAACACCCGCCAGGACGGCGACAAGCAGCCGCTCAGCGGGGCGAAGGCCTACACGATCACCTTCAAGCCGGGCGCGTTGCCGCCGGTCGACGGGTTTTGGTCGATCACCATGTACAATGCGAGCGACTTCTTCGTCGAAAATCCGCTCAATCGCGCCGCGATCGGCAACCGCACCGAGGGGCTGAAGACCGCCCCCGACGGCTCGCTGACGATCTATGTCCAGAAGGACGCGCCCGAAGCCGACAAGATGGCGAACTGGCTGCCGGCGCCGGATGGCGCCTTCCGCCTGTCGATGCGCCTCTACGTGCCGAAGCCCGAAGTCCTGAGCGGCCAGTGGACCCCGCCCGCCGTGACGCCGCAGCCCTGACCGCCCTGACAGAGAGTCCCTCGATGATGAAACGCCGTTTTCCCTGGCTCCGCGCCGCGCTCGCGGGCGCGCTCGCCGCCGCCTGCCTCGACGTCGCGGCCGCCGCAGAGGACGCGGCCAAGCCCAACATCGTCGTCATCTTCGGCGACGACATCGGCTGGTTCAACGTCTCGTCCTACAGCGGCGACCTGATGGGCGCGCCGACCCCGAACATCGACCGGATCGGCAAGGAGGGACTGCGGCTGAGCGCCTTCTACGCCCAGCCAAGCTGCACGGCGGGGCGCGCCGCCTTCATCACCGGGCAATTGCCGATCCGCACCGGCCTGACGACGGTTGGCACGCCCGGCTCGCCCGCCGGCCTGCAGAAAGAGGACATCACCCTCGCCGAAGTCCTCAAGACGCGGGGCTACGCGACCGCGCAATTCGGCAAGAACCACCTCGGCGACCTCGAGGAGCACCTGCCCCACCGGCACGGCTTCGACGAATATTTCGGCAGCCTCTACCACCTCAACGCCAACGAGGACCTCGAAGACCCGGATCGGCCGACCAACCCGGAGTTCCGCAAGAAATTCGATCCGCGCGGCGTCATCTCCGGCACGGCCGACGGTCCGACCCGGGACGAGGGGCCGCTGACGGTCAAGCGGATGGAGACGTTCGACGAAGAGATCCTCGCCAAATCGACCGACTTCCTCGACCGTCGCGCCAAAGACGGCAAGCCGTTCTTCCTGTGGCACAACACCACCCGCCAGCACGTCTTCATCCACGTCAAGGACAAGGACCGCGGCGTGTCGCGCGCCGGCATCGAGGACGTCTACGGCGACGGCCTCGCCGAGCACGACGCGCAGGTCGGCAAGATCCTCGACAAGCTCGACCAGACGGGGCTCTCCAAGACCACCATCGTCATCTACACCACCGACAACGGCGCCTATCAGTACATGTGGCCGCAGGGCGGCACGTCGCCGTTCCGCGGCGACAAGGGCACGACCTGGGAAGGCGGCGTCCGCGTCCCGTTCGTGATCCGCTGGCCGGGCGCGCCCGCCGGCCGCGTCAGCAGCCAGATCGTCGACATGACCGACCTGTTTCCCACCCTCGCGGCGGCGGCGGGCGAACCGGACGTGGTCGCGAAGCTCAAGGCCGGCGCGACCTATGGCGCGCGGGCCTACAAGGTGCATCTCGACGGCTTCGACCAGACCGCGCTGTTCACCGGCAAGAGCGACGCATCGAGCCGCAAGTTCATCTTCTACTACGACGAGACGGTGCTGACCGCGGTCCGCTACGCGCAGTTCAAGGTCACCTTCTCGGAGAAGGAAGGCGGCCACTGGGACGACCCGCTCCTCAACCTCGGCCGCCCGCGCATCACCAACCTGATGATGGACCCGTTCGAGCGCCAGACCGGCGACCTCAACCGGCAGATGAACGAACACAAGGCCTGGGGCCTGACGCCGCTGCTCGGAATCATCGAGCAGCATCTCGCCTCGTTCCGGGAGTTCCCGGTCCGCCAGGTCGGCCTCAGCGCCAACGTCGGCAAGACGATCGAGGGCATCCAGGAGCAGTTGCTGAAAGTGCAGACGCACGATTGAGACGCCCGCAACCGCCGCGTCCCGTCGCAGGGCGGCCTTGGCGAGGCCGCCACGGCGCGGAAAATAATTTTCGTGAATTGATGCCTGGCGGTCAATCCCCGACTCGAATTCAGGTTATGCGCGTACAAACGCCGTCCAGGAGAGGAATGCCCTTGCGCGCACGACATGCAGCCGTCGCCCTCGCGCTCGCGCTCGGCCTCGCCGTGTCGGCGAAGGCGGCGGAGCCGGACCGGACGATCTTGCCGGTCTCGCCGCCCGACTTCGCCGGCAAGATCGGCGAGACCTACAAGGACTCGACCCCCGACTGGAATCGGCGCTGCCGGTCCAGGCCCCGGCCGGCGCGCCCAACATCCTGATGATCGTGCTCGACGACGTCGGCTACAGCCAGCTCGGCTCGTATGGCGGGCCGATCGACACCCCCAATCTCGACAAGCTCGCCGCGCAAGGCGTCCGCTACACCGACTTCCACACGACGGCGCTGTGCTCGCCGACGCGCGCCGCGCTGCTCACCGGCCGCAACCACCCCGCCGTCAGCCTCGCCGCGATCACCGAGGCCGCGACCGGCTATCCCGGCGGCTACGGCTCGATCCCGAAGAGCGCCGCGACCATCGCCGAAGTCCTGAAGCAGAACGGCTACAACACCTTCGCGCTCGGCAAGTGGCACCTCGCCCCCTACACCGCCTATACCGCCGCCGGCCCGTTCGACCACTGGCCGCTCGGGATGGGGTTCGAGAAATATTACGGCTTCATCGGCGGCGAGACCGACCAGTGGGCGCCCCTGCTGGTGCAGGACAACACCTTCATCGACGCCCCGCGCCGCGACGGCTACCACCTCACCGAAGACCTCGTCGACCACGCCATCGCCTATATCCGCGACCAGCAGCAGGCGAGCACGGGCCGACCGTTCTTCCAGTATCTGGCGCTTGGAACCGCGCATGCGCCGCTCCATGCGCCCAAGTCTTACGTCGACAAGTACAACGGCCGCTTCGACGCCGGCTGGGACGCGGCGCGCGAGGAGACGCTTCGAAAGCAGAAGGCGATGGGCCTCGTTCCGGCCGACACCGAGCTGCCGCCGCGCAATCCGGGCGTTCCGGCCTGGGCCGACCTGACCCCGGACCAGAAGACCGTCTACACCCGGCTCGAGCAGGTGTTCGCCGGCTACCTGGATCACGCCGACCACCATCTCGGGCGCCTGTTCGCCGCGCTCGACGACATGAAGATCCGCGACAACACGCTGATCATCGTCGTCTCCGACAACGGCGCGTCGCAGGAAGGGCTGCAGAACGGCACCGCCAACACCGACCGCTACCGCAACTATAACCCCGACTCCGTCAAGGAGATCCTGGGCCAGCTGGACAAGCTCGGCGGGCCGCAGACCGACCCGCATTATCCGATGGGCTGGGCGATGGCCGGCAACACGCCGCTCAAGCGCTGGAAGCAGGACACCCACCACGGCGGCAACACCGACCCGCTGATCATCTCGTGGCCCGCGCGGATCAAGGCGCAGGGCGAGATGCGGCGGCAATATTCCTACGTCACCGACATTGTCCCGACCCTGCTGGAAGCGACCGGCCTGCCGGCGCCGACCTCCGTCAACGGGGTCAGGCAGATGCCGCTGCAGGGCGTCAGCATGGCCTACACGTTCGACGATCCGAACGCGCCGCGCCGGCGCAAGGCCCAATATTATGAAATGCTCGGCAGCCGCGCGATCTGGTCGGACGGCTGGACCGCGGTCGCCTGGCACAAGAAGGACGATGACTGGTCCAGGGACAAGTGGGAACTCTATCACACCGACGTCGACCTCTCCGAGGCCCACGACCTCGCGGCCGAGAGGCCGGACAAGCTGCACGCGTTGCAGGCGCTGTGGACGGACGAAGCGAAAACATACAACGTCCTGCCGCTCGATGACCGGCGCTACGAGCGCACCGCCGATCCGACCCGGCCGATCGCCGCGATCGAAAAGTCTGCCTATGACTATTATCCGGGAACCTCGATCGTGCATCCGCTCGCCGCGCCGCAATTGCTCGGCCGCGAGCACACCGTCACCGCCTACGCCACCATTCCCGAGGGCGGCGCCGAAGGGGTGCTCGCCAGCAGCGGCGGCGAGTTCGGCGGCTGGTCGCTGTTCATCAAGGACGGGCGGCTGCGCTACGCCCACAACTATCTCAAGATCGAGGAATACGACGTCGCCTCGGCGGCCAAGGTCCCGAGCGGGGCGCATCGCTTCAGCGTGCACTTCACGCCGACGGGTAAATCGTTGAAGCCCGATTTCTTCACCGGCGACGTCACCTTGTCGATCGACGGGGGGAGCGTCGGCGAACTCAAGGACATCAAAATGGCCGGCCAGTACAGCGCCGTCACCGGCTACGGCCTGCTGATCGGGCGCAACACCGGAACGCCGGTGAGCCACGACTACGAGCCGCCCTTCGTCTTCACCGGCGCGCTCGACAAGGTGGTGATCGAGGTCGCCAAGGCGCCCAAGGGCGAGGTGATCGGCAAGCCGAAGAACGACCCGAACCTAGCCGACTGAAACAGCGCCGCATGACGATGGACCCGACTGACGAACTCCTCCCGGAGCCAAGGCGATGATGATGACGAGCCTTTCGATTGCGCACCGGCTGGCGCTCCCCGTCCTTCTGGCGCTGAGCGCGCCGGTCGCGTTTGCCGAGACCGCTATCGCGGCCGACGGCGTCAGTGCCCAGGCCGAGGTCGACCTGCCGAAGCCCGCCGAGCCGTTCAAGGGCGTGATCGGCAAGACCTTCAAGGACTCGAAGCCGGACTTCCCCCAGCCGATCCAGGCCCCCAAGGGCGCGCCGAACGTCGTGGTGATCCTGCTCGACGACGTCGGCTTCGGCCATCCGGGAACCTTCGGCGGTCCAATCCCGACGCCCAATCTCGACAAGCTCGCGAGCCAGGGGCTGCGCTACAACACGTTCCACACCACCGGCATCTGTTCGCCGACCCGCGCGGCGCTGCTGACCGGCCTCAATCACCATCAGGTCGGCTTCGGCACCATCGCGGAGCTCTCGACCGGCTTCCCCGGCTACGACAGCGTCTGGCCGCTCGAAGCGGTCACGGTCGCCGAAGTGCTCAAGCAGAACGGCTACGCCACCGCCGCCTGGGGCAAGTGGCACAACACCCCCGACTGGGAAACCTCGCCGATCGGGCCGTTCAGCCGCTGGCCGACCGGTCAGGGCTTCGAATACTGGTACGGCTTCCACGGCGGCGAGACGAGCCAGTGGGAGCCGCAACTGTTCCGCAACACCACCCCGGTCGAGCCGGCCAAGCGCCCGGATCAGGGCTATCATCTGACCGAGGACATCGTCGACGACGCGATCACCTGGATTCATCAGGAGAAGTCGATCGCGCCCGACAAGCCGTTCTTCATCTATTTCGCCACCGGCGCGGCGCACGCGCCGCTGCACGCGCCGAAGGAATGGGTCGACCGCTTCAAGGGCCAGTTCGACCAGGGCTGGGACAAGGTCAGGGAAGAGACGCTGGCGCGGCAGAAGGCGCTCGGCGTCGTGCCGGCGGACACCAAGCTCACGCCTCGTCCGAAAGAAATCGAGTCCTGGGACAGCCTGTCGCCGGACGCCAAGCGCCTCTATGCGCGCCACATGGAGGTGTTCGCCGGCTTCCTTGCCCACACCGACTACCACGTCGGCCGCCTGCTCGACGTCCTCGCCGCGTTGCCGGACGCCGACAACACGCTGATCGTCTATATCGCCGGCGACAACGGGCCGAGCGCCGAGGGCAGCCTTACCGGCACGCTCAACAACATGATGACCCAGAGCGGCGTGCCGGACACGGTCGAGCGTCAGTTGGCGGCGATCGACGAGATCGGCGGCCCGCTGCACGAGAATCACTATCCGGTCGGATGGTCATGGGCCGGGTCGTCGCCGTTCCAGTGGATGAAGCGGGTGCCGTCGCATTTCGGCGGGACGCGCAACGGCATGGTGGTCAAGTGGCCGGCGCGCATCGCCGACAAGGGCGGGTTGCGCAGCCAGTTCCATCACGTCATCGACGTCATGCCGACGATCTACGAGGCGACGGGAATCGCGGCGCCGACCAAGGTCGCCGGGATCACGCAAAAGCCGGTGGCGGGCGTGAGCATGCTCTATTCGTTCGCCGACGCCGCCGCGCCGTCGACCCGGCGCGTCCAGTATTTCGAGACCGGCGGCCATCGCGCGATCTATCAGGACGGCTGGGTCGCGACCGCGTTCCACGGCGTGCCGTGGCTGCTGACCGGCTCGGTCGGCAATTTCGAAGCCGACAAGTGGGAGCTCTACCACACCGACGTCGACTTCTCGGAAGCCGACGACCTCGCCCCCCGGATGCCGGAGAAGGTCAAGGACATGCAGGCCTTGTTCGACAGCGAGGCGCGCAAGTACGACGTCTTTCCGCTCGACGATCGATTCGTCGAGCGCGCCCTCACGCCGGATCGGCCCTCCGTCGTGCGTGGCCGGAAGTCGTTCACCTATTCGGCCGGCACGAAGCGTATCCCAGAAGGCAGCGCGCCGCCGATCTACCAGCACTCGCACCGGATCACCGCGGACGTCGTCGTCCCCGACGGCGAGACCGAGGGCGTCATCATCGCGACCGGCGGCGGAAGCGCCGGCTACACGCTCTACGTCAAGGACGGCAAGGTCGTTTACGAATACAATTTCTTCGGGCGCGAGCGCTATCGGATCGTGTCCGACATCCCGCTGCCGACGGGCGAGGTCGAGATCGTGCTCGACTATGCGCAGCGGCCGTTCAAGCCGCTGGTGGAAAGCACCGGCGGACCGGCGAAACTGTTCATCAACGGCAAGGCGGCCGGCGAAGTCGAGGTCGCCAACGTGACGCCGGGGCGGTTCTCCGCCACCGAGACGCTCGACATCGGCATGGACCTCGGCTCGACCGTCTCGATGGACTACCACGACAAGGCGCCCTTCACTTTCACCGGAACGATCAAGAGCGTTCGGATCGATCTCCAATGACGGTCGCCTTTCACGCTGAGGAAGTGTCATGAGGCATTCGGTTGCATGCGGCCGCGCTGTCGCGGTCGTCGCCATGCTCGCCGCGATGGCCTCGCTTCCGCCCGCCGCCGGGCTCGCCCAGAGCGCGGCGCAGAGCGGCGCGTCGGGGCCGCCCAACGTCTCCGTGCTGCCTTATCCCGATCCGGTGTTCAAAGGCGTGATCGGCCGGACGACGGCCGACGCGAAGCCCGACTTCCCCCAGCCGGTGAAGGCGCCCGAAGGCGCGCCCAACATTCTCGTCATCCTGACCGACGACGTCGGTTTCGGCGCGTCCAGCACGTTTGGCGGCCCGGTGCCGACGCCGACGCTCGACGCGCTCGCGGCCAACGGCGTCAAATACAACGCCTTCAGCACGACCGCGCTCTGTTCGCCGACGCGCGCGGCGCTGATCACCGGGCGCGACCAGCACACGGTCCATACCGGCATCATCATGGAGCGCAGCCTCGGCTATCCCGGCTACGATTCGGTGATGCCGAAGAGCGCCGGCACGGTCGGCGAAATCCTTCGCGGCAACGGCTACAGCACCGCCTGGTTCGGCAAGAACCACAACGTGCCGGGCTGGCAGAGCAGCGCCGTCGGCCCGTTCGACCTGTGGCCGACGGGGCTCGGCTTCGACTATTTCTACGGCTTCATCGGCGGCGACACCGACCAGTGGGACCCGACGGTGTTCGAGAACACGATTCCTGTCGAGCCGAAGGAGAAGGTGACCGGAGCGGCCCGGGCCAACTACAATCTCGACGCCGACCTCGCCGACCAGGCGATCCACTGGATCCAGCAGCAGCACGCGATCGCGCCGTCGAAGCCGTTCTTCGCCTATTACGCGCCCGGCGCAACGCATGCCCCGCATCACGTTCCGAAGGAGTGGATCGCGAAGTTCAAGGGCCAGTTCGACCAGGGCTGGGACAAGCTGCGCGAGGAGTCGTTCGCGCGTCAGAAGCAGGCTGGGATCATTCCGCAGGACACCATCCTGACGCCGCGTCCGGCGAACCTCCCGGCGTGGGACACGCTCGACTCCAGGCACAAGGAGCTCTTCTCGCACATGGCGGAAGTCTACGCCGGCTTCCTCGCCTACGACGATTTCAACATCGGCCGCGTGCTCGACGCGCTGAAGCAGGACGGCCTCGCCGACAACACGCTCGTCATCTTCATCGAGGGCGACAACGGCGGCAGCGCGGAAGGCACCCTGCAGGGCACTGCCAACGAAATCGCCGTCCTCGGCAACGGCGCCAAGGAGAGCTTCGACTATCTCTATTCGATCAAGGACGAGCTCGGCGGGCCGCTGCACTACAACCATATGCCTGTGCCGTGGTCCTGGGCGTTCGACACGCCGTTCCAGTGGACCAAGCGCTACGCCAGCCATTTCGGCGGCACCCGCAACGGCATGGTGATGAGCTGGCCGCGCCACATCAAGGACGTCGGCTCCCTGCGCGAGCAGTTCCACTACGTGACCGACATCATGCCGACCATCCTCGAGGCCGCGAAAGTGCAGGCGCCGGAGACGATCAACGGAGTGAAGCAACTGCCGATCGACGGGGTCTCGATGGTCTACACCTGGGACGACGCGAAAGCGCCGTCGCATCGGGTGACGCAACTCTTCGAGATGTTCGGCAATCGCGGCATCTATCACGACGGCTGGATGGCCTCGACCACGCCGCTGGTGTTCGCCTGGCAGCCGGAGCCCAAGGGCATTACGCCGGAAAGCTTCACCTGGGAGCTTTACGACCTGCACAGTGATTTCTCGCAAGGGCATGATCTCGCCAAGGCGAACCCCGAGAAGCTGAAGCAGATGGAGGAGCTGTGGTGGGCCGAAGCCGGCCGCAACAACGCCTTGCCGCTCAACTTCAGCCCGCAGGCGACGGTCGAGGCTTCGTTCCAGAAGCCGAGTCTGACCCGGGGCCGGTCGCGCTTCGTGTTCCATCAGGGCACGGTGCGCATCCCCGAGGGAACCGCGCCGACGATCAAGAACACGTCCTATGTCATCACCGCCAAGCTCACCGTGCCGAACGAGGGCGCGGACGGCGTCGTCGTCACCCAGGGCGGCCGGTTCGCCGGCTGGGGCCTGGTGGTGCTCGATGGCAAGCCGGTCTGGGCCTACAAAAACACCCAGCAGCCGGGCGACGGCATTCGCATCGCCGGCCCGAACACGCTGACGCCGGGCGACCACGCAGTCAGCGTCGAGTTCGCCTATGACGGCAAGAAAGGCGAGTTCGGCAAGGGCGGCGCCTATGTCCTCAAGGTCGACGGCGCCGAGGTCGCGAGGACGACCATCAGCCACACGGTCCCGTTCATCTATTCGGTCGACGAGACGCTCGACGTCGGCGAGGACCGCGGCACGCCGATCCTCGAAGACTACGCGGACCGGATGCCGTTCCCCTACGCCGGCAAGATCGCCGAGGTCGCCATCGACCTGACGAGCGGCGCCGCCGGCCTCGACGTCCCCGACATCGACGGCAAGTGAGTCTCCTCGCCGCGCGCATGCGTGCGGCGCACGACAAGACGCCGGAAAGGCGCGGGTTCCAGGACGCGACAAAACAACGAAGGAAGGTTGGTCAGCAATGAAAGTTTTGAAACTCTTGACGGTGACGGCGATCGCCATGGCCGGCGTGCTGGCGCTCGCCGAGCCCGGCATGGCGCAGCATCGCGGCGTCCACGGCGGCGCGCGCGGCGCGAACGTCCATCGGGGCAACGTCAACCGCAACGTCAACGTCAATCGCAACGTGAACCGCAACGCCAACGTGAACGTCAACCGCAACGTGAACCGGAACGTCAACGTCAACCGCAACGTTCGCGTCAACGGCGGCTATCGCGGCGGCGTCTATCGCGGCGCCTGGGTCGGACGTCCCTATCGCTGGGCGCCCGGCGGCGCGATCGCCGCCGGCGCGGCGATCGGCTTCCTCGCGGTCGGCACGGCGGTCGCCTGGGCGCCGCCGCCGCCTCAGCCGGGCCTGTGCTGGTACTACAC
>CAMFKX010000059.1 GCA_945957375.1 uncultured Roseiarcus sp. | reverse complement strand
GCGAACGCAAGTCCCGGCGGAGGACTTGTCGTCACGGTTCTGCTTCCAAAGGGCGGCATCGTTTGACGCCACCTAGATTAGCTAGACTAGCGCCCCCAGCCCACCCAGATTGGCCTGATCCGAAGCAAGGAGCGCGGCGGCATGTCCGTCCGATCCTGAGCACACGGTACGATGCACAAGCGTCAACGCGAAAGAGGCCCGCGCCTTGGGCGCAAATCTCAGTTACTGTCACAGAGAGTCATGAAGGCTTTCGTAAATCGGCATCGTAATCTTCTCAAGATCTGAAACCACATCCACAGAAAGTTCGCGTTTCCAGCGACCTATAGAATTCTCCAGGGTTTCGCTTGTCCCGTGGCGTTTGAATTGACTTTCAACACTATTTCTACTTAACGTCGGAATTCTTCGGGCAGACGAAAGGAAAACCCGAAATTCCCGTCTCCTGGGATTCCCGCCTTGCCAAGATCACTCCTGGGCAAGTCGCACTTCAATGTCGCGACCACGTTCTCGCCGATCAGAACGCACACCTCGACCCGTCGCGACGGCGAGTTCCGATCCATCGCCCATCCGGAAGTCTCGTAACGGCTCAAAAGATCAACACGACCTGACAGGTCTTTCGCTGGATTACTCACGCGGACCCTCTAACAGAAATTGGCCAGACGGCCTCGGTTCAAGCGCAAACTGCGACCATTTTGCGTTCCTGACAATGGTGTTCCTGCAGTTTGACGGCCACCGGATCGCTGGCCAACTCTGCCGAAGACGGATTTGACGCTCGCCGTTCGGGTGACTACTGGCTTGCTCCGCGCAGCCCCCGGGCTTGTCGCGATCCCCGATGTCCCGCGAGGAGAGACCTGTGACAGCCTGGACCCACGCGCGACGGTTCGCGACGGCCGGCGCCGTCGTCGTCGGCCTGACGCGCGCCGCGGGGGCCATGACCTTCCAGTTCACCGGCCAGATCGAAACCTACGTCGTTCCGACGGCCGGCGCATACCGCGTCACGGTCGCCGGCGCGCAGGGGGGCTCCGGATCTGGAGGGGCCGCAGGCGGGCTCGGCGCGACGGTCAGCGGCGAAGTCGCGCTGCCGGAGGGCATGGAGCTCTATGTCGCCGTCGGCGGCCGGGCGCTCCAGCCCAGGGATCGCACGCTGGACGCGGCGGAGGCGGCGGAGGCGGAGCCAGCTACATCACCATCATGGAAGGTGTCGAGCAATGGCTCCTGATCGGCGGCGGCGGCGGCGGCGCCGGCTCCGCGCCCCCGGACATCCTTCCGGGCGTCGCCGGTCTGCCGGGGCGGACGGGGGATCCGGGCGACGGGGCCAACGGACTGAGCTTGCCAGGCGGCTCGACCGGAGCGTGTGGCGAATTCGGAGGCGGCGGGCAGGGCGCCCGGGGAGACGTCGGACCGACACCGCCCTATTGCCCTTATGGCCCGCCGAATTCCGGACAAGGCTCCGGCGGAAGCGGCGGATTTCCCTCCGGAGCCGCCGGCAGCGGAGACCCATTGGGAGGCGGCGGCGCTGGCGGCGGCGGCGGCGGCTTTACGGGCGGAAACGGCGGCCGTCAGCTGTTGGGCGGTGAGGGCGGCACGTCCTGGGTCGGCTCCCGATATCAGAACGTCGTCGAGACGCCCGGCGACCGGGCCGGGGACGGGTGGGTGGAAATTCTGCGCCTCGTGCAGCCCGGACCTTTTCCGCCGCTTCCCGGCGTCCCCGAACCCGCGACCTGGGCGATGCTGCTGATGGGGTTCGTCGGCCTCGGATACGCGGGCCGTCGCGCCGCCTGCAGGACAGGCGAGCCTCGCCCCCGCGGCGGCCGCTGCGCCGGCGAAGAGATTCGCGGGCGCCCTCGGCGCTCGCTCGACGAGGATTTGGGAATTTAAGTTTGTGTCACCGTAATCCACACCCGTAATCCACACCGCAATCCACTCGTAATCCACGGTAATCACCCGTAATCACCCTCGCCGGACTATGTGCAGGGGCTTCTGGCTCGCTTTACCCGTCTCGAGATGTAACCGCGCCCGGAACGGAGGGTGCGCGTCCCGCGCACCCCGGCGGCGGGAGGCCGCCGCTCCCGGGGAGCGAATCTCGGAAGCTATGGGTGGATTAGGAACCGAGGCTGGCAAGGATTTGTCGCCCGCGCCGCGGCCTGTCCGGCGGCTGGTAAGTCTTCACCACCAAGGACACGAAGATCACGAAGTCTTCGTGTCCTTGGTGTCCTTGGTGGTGATACCCAACCGCAGAATAAAAAGCGTCGACAACGCCACGCGGCTGCGCTCGGCGACAAATCCCCCACCACACCGGCCGTCTGCGAGGACTCACAGGTCTCTCGCCAGCCAATACGCGAGCGCCTGCACGAGTTCGGTCACACGGCGGTGATTGGATTGCTCGAACAGTACCTGGTCGACCGCCGCAAGGTGGTATCTTGCGGTGGCCCGCACGGGCCATTGGCGGCTCCCGATCATCGCGACGCCGCTGATGTTGTCCCACGCCGAGCCATCCTTGAGCGGCCCCAGAGTGACGGAGTCGATCCGCACGACCAGCGTGCCGCCTTGCGGCTTCATGCGCCCCGCGAGAACTCGGGCAAGCTGATCTGGCGCCCCCTGCTGCACCCACGATGCTGTCGGTTCGCCGACGCTCGCGCGTAAAGGCGCAACGTCGATCCGAATATTCCGGATCAAAAGGTCGGACTGCGCGACGGCGTCTTGACACGCGACCGCCGCGAACAGTCCAAGGGCGCTGCACGCCGCAACGACCGTCCGGCGCATCAATCCGAGGGCGCGCATGGTCTGCCTCCATAGGCGTCGGGTACGGGACCGCCTGTTCAAGCGTATCAGGTCTGGGGCCCGCGCACAGCCGCCGCCACGTGAGCCAGAACGGATGACGACAGCGGGGATCACGAAAGGGCGCCGCTAGGTGGCTCGCGCCGCTTTCAACAAGTTGCCAAGTTGCAGCTTTCCGCGCCCAAGCCCTCGATCGAAGATCCCTGCGCAGTCCTGCGCGGCCCCTTCCCGGCAGGCCCCCGGCTACCCGCGCTCGCGCATCAGCCGCGACTTGTCGCGGCTCCAGTCGCGCGCCTTCTCGCTCTCGCGCTTGTCGTGCAGTTTCTTGCCGCGCCCGAGCGCGATCGCGACCTTGGCGCGGCCCTTGGCGTTGAAATAGATGCGCAGCGGCACGATGGTCATGCCCTCGCGCTCGACCGCCTTGGCGAGCTTGGCGATCTCCTTGGCGTGCAGCAGCAGCTTGCGCGGCCGCTTCGGCTCGTGGTTGAACCGGTTGGCCTGGAGATATTCCGGGATGTTGGCGTTGTAGAGGATCACCTCGCCGTTGCGGTCGACGCTGGCGTAGCTCTCGGCCACCGTCGCCTTGCCGGTGCGCAGCGACTTGACCTCCGGGCCGGTCAGCATCAGGCCCGCCTCGAACGTCTCGCCCAGTTCGTAATCGAACCGGGCGCGGCGGTTGTCGGAGACGACCTTGAAGTTCGGAGTTTCTTTTTCGGCCATCAGGCGTTCCAGCGGCGGCGCGGGTCAGGCGTTGAGGAGACCCGCGTGGACGAGCGCGCGCCGGATCGCCAGCTCGGTCGCCTCCTTGATCGGGACGAGCGGCAGGCGGATCTCGTTGCGCACCCGGCCGAGCAGGTTGAGCGCGTATTTGGTGCCGCACACCCCGGGTTCGACGAAGATCGCGGCGTGCAGGGGGGTGAGCCGGTCCTGCAGCTTGAGGGCGTAGTCCCAGTCGCCCTTGAACACCGCCTCCATCTGCCCGGCGCACAGCTCCGGCGCGACATTGGCGGTCACCGAGATGCAGCCGTGCCCTCCGGCCGCCATGGCCGCGAGCGCGGTCATATCTTCGCCGGAAACCTGGATGAAATCCGCCCCGATCGCGTGGCGCTGGCGCGAAACGCGGCCGACGTCGCCGGTCGCGTCCTTGACGCCGACGATGTTGGGCAGCTCGGCGAGCCGCTTCATGGTGTCGACCGACATGTCGACCACGCTGCGCGGAGGGATGTTGTAGATGATGATCGGAATGCCGATGGCGTCGTTGATCGCCTTGAAGTGCAGGTAGAGGCCGTCCTGAGTCGGCTTGTTGTAATAGGGCGTCACGATCAGCACGGCGTCGGCGCCGGCGCGCTCGGCGTGGCGGGCGAGCGCGACCGCCTCGGCGGTGTTGTTCGAGCCTGCGCCGGCGATCACCGGCACGCGCCCGCGCGCCTCGTCGATGCACACGTCGATGACGCGACGATGCTCCTCGTGCGTCAGCGTCGGGCTCTCCCCGGTCGTGCCGCAGGGCACGAGGCCGTGCGAGCCGGAGGCGATCTGCCAGTCGACCAGCGCGCGGAAGGCCTGTTCGTCGAAGCCGCCGTCTTTGAACGGCGTGACCAGCGCAGGGATCGACCCGTGGAACTTCGCCCGTTCTCTCATGACTTCCCGTCCGGTCCTTTCGCCTGCCGGCAGCGCTCAGCCGACCGCGCGACGACACATAGACCCGCGCAAGCGCGCGCGAAAGGGGAAAGCGGCGCCGGGACGAAGGTTAACCGCGCGTCAACACAGTCGTTCCATCCTGGCCGAAGAGGAACGAGCGCATGAGGATCTGGACCGGATCGCTTTTCGCCGCCGCTTCCGTCGCCGCGGTGCTGACGTCGGCGTCGCTGCAACGCGACGTCCTGCCCAAGGCGCCGCAGGCCGAGCCGGCGCGGCAGGCCGAGCCGGCGACGCGGGCGATCGCGGCGGAGGCGATTCGCGAACTTTTCGCCGCCCCGGCCGCGCTGGTCGCGGAGACGCGCGCGGCCCTGGCCCTGGTCGAAGGCACCGGGACCGCCGACGAAAGCCATGATCAGGACGTCGCAGCGCTGATGCGGCGGGGGCTGCGCAGCGGCGCGGCCGCCGGCGGCGCGCCGGTCGCGCCGCTTGTGTCGCCCGTCGCCGCCGCCTATCGCCGGGGCGACGTCGCGAGCCTCTCCGCCCTCGCCCGGGCCGAGACCGACCCGGACCGTCGCCTCGCCATCGAATGGGCGGCGCTGCGCGCGGATCCGCATCCGACCTTCGACGCGCTGGCCGCCTTCGCCGCCGCGCACCCGAATTGGCCCGGGGAGGGCTATCTCCGCTATCGCCAGGAGGCCGACCTGCTGGTGCATCCGCAGCAGGCGGCGGAGGCTGTCTCTTATACACGCCGCCGAGCCGCCGCGCTCCAACGCCGGCAAGCTGGCGCTGGCGCATGCGCTGGCGGCGCAAGGCCGGCCGGACGAGGCCGCCGGCATGGTGCGCGCGCTGTGGCGCGACGCCACGCTCGATCCCTGGACCGAGGGCGCGGTGCTGCGCGAATTCGGCGCGGTCCTGACCGCCGCCGACCACAAGCGGCGCGCCGACCGCCTGCTCTATGACGAGAACTGGGCCGCCGCCTATCGCGCCGCGGCGCTGGCGGGCCCTGACGAGACGAAGCTCGCCGACGCGCGCGCCGCCGCGGCGCGCGGGCCCTTGTCGCGGGCCCTGCTCAAGGCGGTTCCGGCCTCGCTTCAGGATGACCCCGGCTTGCTGTTCGCCCGCGTGCAGGATGCGCGCCGCGCCGGCCGGACCTACGACGCCGCGCGGCTGCTGGGCCTTGCGCCCGCCGACCGCGACGCGCTGGTCAACCCGGACCGCTGGTGGAGCGAGCGGCGCATGGTGGCGCGCCAGTTGCTCGACCTCAACGAGCCGCGGCTCGCCTTCGCGCTGTGCGCAGCGGCGGCGCAGCCCGACGATCCGACGGCGGAAGTCGACCGCGAGTTCCACGCCGGCTGGATCGCGCTGCGCTTCCTCGGCGACGCCGCGACGGCGGCCGAACGCTTCGCGCTGGCCGCGGTCGCCGCCGAGACGCCGATCACGATCGCGCGCGCCGAATATTGGCGCGGCCGCGCCGCCGAAGCCCTCGGCGACGCCGAAGAGGCGACGCTTCACTTCGAGAACGCGGCGACCGAGCCGGTCGCCTATTACGGCCAGCTCGCCGCCGAACGGCTCGGCCGCAAACGGCTGGAGCTTCGCACCCCGCGCGCCGTCGCCGACGGCGCGGAGCGCAACGAGGCGGTGCGCGCCGCCGACGCGCTGTTCGCCGAGGGGCTCGACGATCTCGGGACGGCGCTCGCGTTCGAGGCGGCGCGCAGCTGGCGCGACGAAGCGCAGATCGCGGCGATGGCCGAGGTGGTGCGGCGCCGCGCCGACGCTGCGACCCAGGTCCAGGTCGGCAAGATCGCGATGTTGCGCGGCTATCCCCTCGACGCCGTGGCCTTCCCGTCGACCGGCGTGCCGGCGTTTCCGCCGCTCGCGCAATCGGCCGACCGCGCCAGCGTCTATGCGGTCGCGCGCCAGGAGAGCGAGTTCGTCGCGCGCGCCGCCTCGGGCGCCGGCGCGAAGGGCCTGATGCAGATCCTGCCCTCGACCGCCGCCTCGACCGCGCGCCGCGCCGGCGTGCCCTATGATTCCGGGCGCCTGATCGCCGACCCGGCGTTCAACGCGCAGCTCGGCGCCGCGTTTCTCGGCCAGGTGATCGGCGACGTCGGCGGCTCGCGCGTCATGGCTTTCGCCGCCTACAACGCCGGACCCGGCCGGGTCGCGCAATGGATCGCCGCCTACGGCGACCCGCGCGCCGGCGCCGACCCGGTCGACTGGGTCGAGCGAATCCCGTTCGACGAGACCCGCGACTACGTCCAGCGGGTCAGCGAGAATCTGGCGGTGTACCGGCAGCAGTTCAGCGAAGATCAGGCCGCGTTCACCGATCTTCCGCCGCTGGCGCGCGATTGAGCAACGGCTCGGGCCGGTCCGTTCGGCGGCGCAATGTATTTTCAATGATTACAATAGGTACAATCCACAATTTACAGTAGCGGCCCAAGCCGGGAATCTTTGCCCGGAAGCTACCGCTGAACGTCGCGCGGAAATTTCCGCACAAGGGGGTTCATCATGAGAATTCCGGCGCTCTTGCTGAGCGCGGCGGCCGTTTGCGGCCTCGCCGCGCCTGCCGCCGCCGATCGCCGAGACGCCGGCGGCGCGCCGGCGGCGGCTCTGATGTTCGCGCTGGCATGGCCCGACGCCGATGCGAACGGCTTTGTCGACGCCGGCCCGCCCGGGATGGGGCTCGAGACGTCGGCTGGGTATGACGAGGCTCGCTGGCGAAGTCTCGCCGAAGACCGCGCAACGGCCTCTGCGGCGACCGGCCCCTCTTCCGCAGAGCCGAAGGCCGACGGCGCGCCCGGGGGGCCGGCGGTCGACGCCGCCACGGTCCCGGAGCCGGCCACCTGGGCGCTGATGGGCGTCGGTCTCGCCATGCTGGTGGGCTTCGGCTTCAAGGGCGGGCCCCGCAGTCGTTCGCTGGACTGACGCCGCCGGGATCAGGGCTCCGGGTCCGCGGGCCGCAAGGCGACCCGGTCTCCGCCGGAAAACGCGATCCGTCCGGCGAGCTCCAGTTCAAGCAGCGCGACGCGCACCTCGCGCGCAGAGGCGTCCGCCGCGCGCGCCAGTTCGTCGAGCGTGACCGGCGACGGCCCGAGCAGCGCGACGATGCGCTCGCGAGCGCCGCCGATTGCGCCGGCCGTCTCGTCGGGGCCGTCGGTCCGCCACATGCGCGGATCCGTCTCGATATCCGCCCCGAACAGCGGCTGTTCGGGCCACATCGGCTCTCCGTCCGCGCCGCCCTCGTCGAGCGAGGCGAACAGGTCGTCGGGCCGGCTCGCCGCCAGGGCGCCGACCACGTCGTCGGCCCCGGTGCAGATCGTCGCGCCCTGCTTAAGCAGGTCGTTGGTTCCTTCCGCGCGCGGATCGAGCGGAGAGCCGGGGACGGCGAACACGTGACGGTTCTGTTCGAGGGCGAAGCGGCTGGTGATCAGCGATCCCGAGCCGCGCGACGCCTCGACCACGACCACGCCGAGCGCGAGGCCCGAGATGATCCGGTTGCGGCGGGGGAAGTCGCGTCCGCGCGGCTCCCAGTCGATCGGCATTTCCGAGACCACCGCGCCGTGGGTGACCATGCGCTCGATCAGCGGAACCGCTTCGCTCGGATAGGGGCGGCCGTGGCCGCCCGCGAGCACGCCGACCGCGCCGGTGTCGAGGGTCGCGGCGTGGACGCGCTGGTCGATGCCGCGAGCGAGGCCGGAAATGACCACGTAGCCCGCTTGCCCGATCCCTCGGGCGAGCCGCTCGGCGAAGGTGAGCCCGGCGGCCGAAGCGTTGCGCGAACCGACGATCGCGACCCCGGGCTGCTGAAGCGCTTCGTCCCGACCGCGCACCGCGAGCACCGGCGGCGGCGAGTCGATCCGGCGCAGCAGGGGAGGGTAGTCCGGCTCGCCGATCGCCACGAACCGGACGCCGAGCCGGTCGGCGAGCGCGACCTCGCGCTCGATCTCTTCGGTCGTCGCGATCCGGATCGGGCGCGCGGCCCCGCCGCGGCGGGCGAGGTCGGGCAGCGCCTCGATCGCGGCGCGCGCGCTTCCCCACGCCTTCAGCAAGGCGAGGAAGGTGCGCGGTCCGACGTTTTCCGAACGGATCAGCCGCAGCCAGTCGAACCGCTCGCCGTCGGTCAGTCGCGGCGGGGGCGGCTTCCGCGCCATCAGGCCGATCCGATCTTCGACTCGGTGCCGGAGAGGAGTCTGCCGATGTTGGCGCTGTGCTTGAACCAGACCAGCGCCGCGAGGATGGCGAACACGAAGCCGACCTCGGGAAGGCCGATGGCGAAGGCGACGAGCGGCGAGGCGACGGTCGCGGCCAGCGCCGCGGCGGACGAATAGCGCGTCGCATACGCGACGCCGAGCCAGACCACGGCGAAGGCGATCGCCGCCGGCCAGGCGACGCCGATGAGGCCGCCGAGATAGGTCGCGACGCCCTTGCCGCCGCGAAAGCGCAGCCAGACCGGATAGAGGTGGCCGAGGATCGCGCCCGCTGCGGCGGGCAGGGCGCCGACCGGGCCGAACAGCCACGCCGCCAGCAAGACCGCCGCCGTCGCCTTGAGCGCGTCGAGGACCAGGGTTGCGGCGGCGAGGTCCTTGCGCCCGGTGCGCAGCACGTTGGTCGCGCCGATATTGCCCGAGCCGATCTGGCGCAGGTCGCCGGCGCCGGCGAGCCTCGTCAGCACCATGCCGAATGGGATCGACCCCAGGAGATATCCGAGGGCCAGCGCGAGCGCGGCTCCATACGCGACCCCGACCATGGAAGCTCCGCCTTTGTCGTCGACGCCGAAACTATTCGTACGCGACGCGCCCGGCAACCAGGGTGAGCTTGACCCGGCCTTCGAGCCGGGCGGCGTCGAACGGGGTGTTGCGGCAGCGCGAATGGAGGTCGGCCGGGTCGAGCACGTAGGGCTCGTCCGGATCGAAGCGGATGACGTCGGCCGGGGCGCCGACCGCGAGGCGGCCGACCGGCAGGCGCAGGATTTCCGCCGGCCTCAGCGTCATGGCGCGGATCAGCCGCGGCAGGCTGATATGGCCGGCCGCCACCAGCCTCAGGCTCGCCGACAGCATGGTTTCGACGCCGATCGCCCCGGCCGCGGCCTCGGCGAAGGGCAGGCGCTTGGTCTCGACGTCCTGCGGATCGTGATCCGAGCAGATCACGTCGATCACCCCCTCGTTCAGCGCCTCGACCAGCGCCATGCGCTCGTCCTCGCCGCGCAGGGGCGGGCTCAGTTTCAGAAAGGTGCGGTAGTCGCCGACGTCGAGTTCGTTCAGCGACAGGTGGTTGATCGTGACGCCGCAGGTCACCGAGAGACCGTCGTGTCGCGCGCGCCGCATCGCCTCGACCGAAAGGCGGTTCGAGATCATCTGCGCGTGATAGCGCGCGCCGGTCAGCGCGACGAGGCGGAGATCGCGGTCGAGCGCGATCGTCTCGGCCTCGCGCGGGACGCCGGGCAGGCCGAGCCAGCTCGCTCTCAGGCCCTCGGCCATCACGCCCTCGCCGCGTAGCGAGCGATCTTCGCACACCGGCGCGACGAGCGCGTCGAAGTCGCGGGCGTAGGTCAGCGCGCGGCGCATGGTCTGCGCCTCGGCGATCGTGTGCTGGCCGTCGGAGAAGGCGATCGCGCCGGCTTCCGAGAGCAGCCCGATCTCGGCGATCTCGCGCCCTTCGAGCCCCTTGGTCAGGGCGGCGGAGGGGAAGATGCGGATCTTGGCGTCGTCGCGCGCTCTGCGCAGGATGAAGTCGACGACCGCCGGATCGTCAACCGGCGGTTGGGTGTCGGGGCGGACGAGGACGCTGGTGACGCCGCCGGCCGCCGCAGCCATGCTGGCGCTGGCGATGGTCTCGCGATGTTCGGCGCCCGGCTCGCCGACGAAAGCGCGCATGTCGACCAGACCGGGAGCGACGACGTCGCCGCCGCAGTCGATGACGCGCGCGCCCTCGGGCGCCTGATCGCGGGTCACGGCGGACCCGACCGCGGCGATCACGCCGTCGCGGACCAGAAGTCCGCCGCGGGCGATCGTCTCCCGCTCGGGATCGACGAGGCGGGCGTTGACGAGGGCGATCGGCTGGCCGGACATGCGCCGCGATTATCGGGCGCGGACCGCGATTGCAAGCCGGCGCAGGACAAGGCAGGGCAATCACTTGAAGCAACTTGTACGCCGGCGGCGAGCCTCCCCGCCCCCACCCGGGCCGCGCTTGAGCGCGCCCGGGCGCAGTCCTTGTGGGGGCGGGACAGGGCGGGGGGTCGCGCCGACCTATCCGCCGACCGTCTCGAAGGACGCCGAACGGCGAACTCGGCGCGACCCCCCTCCTCAATCCTCCCCCACAAGGGGGGAGGAGGCGCCGTGCCGGAGCTTCGAGCGATTGCTCTGCAGGACAAGGAGCGGGCGGCGGGAGCGCCGCCCCGCCGCCCGCCGCCGCTGCGCCTTAACGGGCTATTCGCCCTTGACCGGAATGGACTTGACCGGCTTCTGCGCCTCCATCGTCTTCGGCAGCATGACGGTCAGGACGCCCTTCTTGAAGCTCGCCTCGATCTTTTCGCCGTCGACGGTTTCGGGCACGCGGAAGGCGCGCTCGAACGAGCCGAAGCGGCGCTCCCTCAGATGGAAGTCCTTCTTCTTCTCGTCCGTCTCCTCGTGCTTCTCGCCCTTGATGGTGAGCACGCCGCCGGCGACCTTCAACTCGACGTCCTTCTCGTCCATGCCGGGCAGGTCGACGTGGACCTCAAAGGCGTCGTTGCGCTCGACGAAATCGACCGCCGGGACGGCCATCCACGATTCCGGCGCCCAGAACGGCTCGATGTCGAAGGCCGGACGACGGAAGGGCAGTCGGAACGGACTTGCGGTGAAGTCTTCGAACAGCCGGTCGACCTCGCGTCTCAAGCCTTCGAACGGCCGCCACATCTGCATCTGCATGGTCGGCGGCGCCGCTTCGGGCTTCGCTTCGGTGGTCACAGGAACTTTGGTCTCAACTTTCGCCATCGAACCCTCCATTTTGGCTGGTTCACAGCCGTAGCGAGTAAGATAGGCCGCCGGAGAAAGCGCGCATTGACCCTCCGCAATGCGGGCGCCGCCAGAACAAATTTTTCCTTCTATCCTGCCGGGGCGACGGTCTCGGGCGGCGTCAGATCGCGCCGCCCCGGGCGCGCGCGACGGCGAAATCCGCGACCCGGCGCGCTGCGCCCCCGAGACCGCCGAGCATCTGCTGCAGCGGCGTCCGGCGCGCCTCCCACTTGACCTCGTAGAGGCGCGCCTGGTCGCGGGCGCGGAACAGGTACTCGTCGCCGGCGACGATCTCGTCGACAAGGCCGAGCGGAAGCGCATGGCCGGCGAGCCAGTAATCGCCGTTGGCGACCTGGTCGATGTCCGCGTTGGGCCGCCGTTCCGCGACGAGCGCCTTGAAGGCGGCGTGGATCGAGTCGAGCTTGCC
Source organism: uncultured Roseiarcus sp. (assembly GCA_945957375.1). Lineage (GTDB taxonomy): Bacteria > Pseudomonadota > Alphaproteobacteria > Rhizobiales > Beijerinckiaceae > Roseiarcus. The sequence continues at coordinate 10,377 of CAMFKX010000059.1, read as the reverse complement.
CTGAAAGTGGTCGCGCCCCTCGGGCGTATTCTCGCCGAACACCGTCATCGTGCGCTTGAATTCGCCGGCGGTGATGTTCTCGAAGTCGATGGCGTTCTTCTGCAGAAGCCGGTGCAGGTTGGGCAGGGAGGCGACCACGCCGATCGAGCCGACGACGGCGAACGGCGCGGCGACGATCCGGTCGGCGGCGCAGGCCATCATGTATCCGCCGCTCGCGGCCACCTGGTCGACCGAGGCGGTCACCGCGATCTTCCGCGCCCGCAGCCGCATGATCTCGGCCGCCGCCAGACCATAGCCGGTCACGGTGCCGCCGCCGCTGTCGATCCGCACGACGACCTCGTCGAGGCCGGGCCGCGCGACCGTCAGAACGGCGTCGATCTCGCGCCCGAGCGCCTTGACCGCGGTCGCGCGCATGTCGCCCTTGAAGACGAGGACGAAGACCCGCTTGCGCGAGGAGTCGCCCTGGAGCGCCTTCGCCGCCTTCCGGTTCGCCTTGGCGAGCGCCTTACGCTCCTTCTTGCCGACGAGTTTCGCGTCGAGCGCGTCGCGCATCGCGTCCCAGCGCTCGTTGATCGACTTGATCGAGACTTCACGGTCCTTCGCCCCTTCGCCGGAGCGGGCGAGGCGCGCGATCAGGGCCGCGATCGCGCCGATCGCGACGACGATCACCAGCGCCTTGATGACGAAGGCCGCGATGTCGAGCCAGAAGGGCATGCAGGGCTCCATGGGCGGGAGGCGCGGACGAGGGCCGCGCTTTTGCGACGTTGCGGTTGGTAAGGCAAGGGCGGCGTCAAGGGTTGAGGCGACGGGCGAGCGCATCGAGCATGGCGCGCTGACCGGCCACGATCTTGATTGCCGCTTCGGCGGGCGCGAACCAGGCGGCGCGGTCGACCTCGGGAAACTCGGCGGTCTTGCCCGAGCGCGGCGGCCATTCCATCGTGAACGTCTGGCTGACGAGCGACGCCGGCTCGAATTCGCCTTCGGCGGCGAAGGCGGCGACGATCTTGCCGCCCGGCTGGCGAAACTCGCCGAGTCCGATCAACTCGCCGTCGTACGCCATGCCGGTTTCCTCGCGGAATTCTCGCCGCGCGGCTGCGGCCGGGTCCTCTCCAGGATCGATCTCGCCCTTGGGGATCGACCAGGAGCCCGCGTCCTTCTTGGCCCAGAACGGGCCGCCGGGATGAACGAGCAGAACCTCGACGCCGTGCGGGCGACGACGGAAGAGGACGATGCCGGCGCTGCGTTTGGGCATGGCTTGCCTACGTAGGCTTCGCCGCCCCTCCGTCAATCCCAGGAAAGCTGGCTCTTCGGCAGACGTCCGCTCGGATCGTGAACCCGCACCCGATGCGGCCGGTCTCCGCTCCATCGCCAGAGCGCCAGATCGACGTCGTCCGCGGTTGCGCCGTTGGCGAAGCTCGGCGCGAGCAGACCCGCGGCGCCGGCGCCCATGAGCCGCTTCGCCAGCCGCCAGGACGCCGGCTCCCGTCCGACGGCCGCTTCGGCGAACCAGGCGCAGGCCATGTCGTCCCCGTCGACGTACGCCGCCCTTCGGGCCGCCTCGGTCCGGCAGTCGACGATGGCGTCGCAGTCGATTTCATAGGTGCACAGGACCAGCGGCTCGAACTTGCGGACAAAGCCCTGCGCGGCTTCCTTGACCGCGGTCATGGGGTCGAGCGCGAGGTACAGCGCGGGCATGCCTTTCGGGTTGAACCGGCCGCCGTGCACGGCGGCCCCGTCGCCGGACAACGGCTTGAACGACCAGCGCGGATCGTGGGCGCGATAGGCGAGGCCCTCAAACCTCAAGCAAAGCCGCCGAGCGCGAGCGAATCGAGATAGTCGCGCAACGCGCCCGCCTGCCCGGATTTCACCAGCGACTCCGCGGTGCGGCCGGCGAAAGCGGGAATCGGTTCGGCGCGATACCAGGCCATCGCCTGCGCCGGCCCGCCCGCCCAGGCGGTGACGCGCCGGAGAATTTCGTTCATCTCGCGCAGGCGCGACTGGGTCCGGGCGGCGTTCAACCGCCCGGAGCGATAGAGCGCCTCCGGCGCGACGCCCATCGTTTCGGCAAGCTGCTTCTTGGACAGGCCATAGGCCATGAGCGTTTCGTCAGCGCCGATGGTGCCCTGTGATTTTGCTGCGGTCATGTCCGCAAGGCTGCCATAGATCCATGGCGAAAGATATGGTGGTTTCGGGTTGATTCACCACCAAGGACACAAAGGAACACGAAGACTTCGTGTCTCTTCGTGTCCTTCGTGGTGAAATTTCGACCCCGCTCACTCCCGGAACGGCGTGACGAACAGCCCGCCCGCCTCGACGGGCGCGTTCGCGCCGCGCGGCAGGCGGAGCGGCGAGCCGTCGCCGAGGTTGCGAGCGTAGAGGTCGGCGTAGCTTCCCCCGGCCAGGACGCGCTTCGTCCAGTCCGCCGACAGGCCGAGGTCGGCGCCGTCCACAGCTGCGGTCTCGGTTCCGCTCCCGGTCCAGGGCCCGGCCGGCAGCTCCGCCCGCTGCAACGCGATGAGCGCCCAGGCGACGATCGCCGCCCATTGCGGGTCGCTCGCCGGCGTCGCCGCGAAGATCGGGAACGTGGAAAGCGCCTCCGGCAAGATGCGGCTTCCGCGCCGAGCCGCCGCAAGATCCCCGGTTTCGCCGATCAGCGCGTCGCATTTTCCCGCGGCGAAGGCGTCCTGCATCTCGCCGGTCTCGGTGAAGCCCACGCGGGCGACGTCGAGCCGGTGAGCCGCCAGCCAGGCTTCAAGGCTGCGGTGTCCGTTCGAGCCCTGGAGGAAGCAGACCGACTTGCCCGAAAGATCCGTCACACTCCTGACCGGCGAACCCTCGGCGACCGCGGCGCCGATCGCGACGAAGCCCGACGCCGGCCCGAGATGGGCGACCCCGGCGAGGCCGTGGTCGAGGATTTCCGATCCGTCGAGAAACGCCAGGTCGTCGCGTCCGTCGCCGATCCGCGCGAAGGCGCCGTCGGCGTCGTAGGGTTGGAACTCGATCCGCCCGTCCGGCCCGAGCAGCGCCGACCCGATCGCCCGGCAGAGATCGAGAAAGAGCCCCGACGCGCGGCGCCCGTCGGCGGAAAGCCCGGCCAGACCCGGCCGCGGAACGCCGCCGCAACGGATGACGTGGTCGGCCTTGATGCGCTCGACGACCGGACCGGCCGCCGCGGGCGAGAGCGGGGCGCAGGCGAGACCGATCGCCAGCGCGACCGCGCGGCCGAGCCGCGAAGCCGGGCGCCGCTCCAGCAACGGCTTCACGGGCGCGTTCAGTTGTACTTCGGCAGCGTCACGGGCAGCGAATTGAACCCTTCCGGAATCTCGTTCGGGATGTTCTGGCGCACGTCCTCCGGCACGACGCCGATCGCCTCGCAGCCCTTGCCGCCGTAATGCGGGAAGGTCTCGACGACGTCGCGCGGGATCACCGCAAGCGAAGCCGGCAGCGGCGGCAGCGCGCCGGTCACGCGCGCCTTGTCGAAGCCGGAGAGCAGGCTCGCCGTGATCGGCGAGGGCGCGTCCCTCGGCCCGAGATATTTCTGCTCGAAGCCTTTCGGGGCGAAGGCGTTGAAGGTCGACGAGTTTCCGTCGGCGAGCGCCTGCTTTTCGTCCGGCAGGCTCGAGAGCGCGGGCAGGCCGAACAGCGCATTGATCGTCTCGATCACCGCGTTGTGGTCGCCCTCGGCGTGGGCGACGGCGTGCGCGCGGGCGTAGGGCGAGATCACGATCAGGGGAATGCGGATTCCGCGGGCGAGCGGCAGCCCGTCGGGGCCGTAGCTCAGAATGCGCGGCGGGACGTGGTCGTAGAGGCCGTCCGACTCGTCGTAGGTGATGACGATCGCGCTCTGCGCCCAAAGCTTGGCGTTGCCGGCGATCGCGTTGATGACGCGCGCCGCCATCGCCTCGGTGAGCATGCTGTCGGAATAGGCCGGATGATCGTCGTCGCCCGACTTGATCTTCGAAATTCTGTCGCGCTCGTCGGGCGTGAGGCCGTTCGGATTGGGATAGTTGGGGTTCTGAATGACCGCGGCCCGCTTCGGATATTCGAGATTGTAGTAGCCGCCGCGGACATAGAACACGCCGCCTTCGGCCGGCAGGTCGCCGTTGGCCAGATCGGTGAAGACGTCGCCCTCGCCGCGCAGATTGATCTGCTGGGCGGGATTGTTGGCGACATAGCCGAAATATTGCGCGCCGTTGTGGTGGCTGACGTAGGCCTTGTGCGAGACGACGAGGTCCGTGTCGTTCGGCTCGAGGCCGTAGCCATTCTGATACCAGCGCCAGTTGACCGGCGTCCGGCCCGTCGCGGCGATGGCGGGGATGTCGTTGCGCACGTCGGTCAGGTCGAAGCCGGGGTTGCGGTCCCATTGGGTGAAGAGATTGATCCAGCCGCCCATCATGGTGAGCGGCAGCGAGGCGAAGGTCAGGTTGGAGGCGGTGTTGCCGGGCGCCCAGTTCTCCCGCGGGCCGTTGGGCTCCCGCCCGAGGGCGGTGTCGTCGAAGGCCGAACCCCACCACGGCTGCGGATCCTCGACCAGCGGCGGTCCCTGGGTCGTCGCCGTTCCGCTGTAGGTCCGGCCGTTGATCGTCCCGCCGATCGGTCCGGTGAAGCCGGTCTCCGCGGGCTGGTTGGTCAGGCTCGGGTGCTTGACCCATTGGGTTTCGCCCGACTGCCCCGCGAGGATCGCGACGGCGTTGGGCGTCGAAGGCGTGTCTTCGGTGGCGAAGATGTTGTCGAAGATGGTGAAGCGGCTCGCCCAGCGCCAGAAGAACGGGATCGTGTCGCAGTCGGTGTGGGCCATGACGAGTCGGGCGAACTGGGTCGCCATCTTTTCCGCCTTGTCGCCGCCGCGCGCGTATCTGCGGAACTCGACCTCGGCGAACTTGTCCATCCTGGCGACGCCGTCGACGACGTCGAGCTTGGCGGCGAGCCCCTTGTGCGAATGATCGGTCGAATCCTGGAAGCTGGCGTTCTGCGCCGGACCGATGCGGAACGGCCGCACCGTGACCGTCCGGCCGGCTCCGTCCTGGTAGGTCTCGGCGAAGCCCGGCGTGGCGGCCGGAGAGCGCGGCGTCTTGCCGTCGGAATAGAGGCCGTCGGCGCCCGGGAAGGTCCCGTATCCGTGGTCGAACGAGCGGTTCTCGTTGAAGATGACGAAAACGTAGCGCACCTTTTGACGGAGCGCCTCGATATCCTCGTTCGTCCATTCCGGGTTCGACCAGCGCGGATCCGCGTCGGAGACGAAATAGGGAGCGACGTCGGCCTGCGGGTCCGGTTGAGTCGTCACCAGCGGCCGATCGCCGGCGAGCGCCGGCGCATATTGACCGACGAAGCCGATGGCGGCGGCTGCGCCGAGGAGGTATCGCTTCATGGAGAGCCCCATCGTCCTGATCCCGTCTGTTTGACCGCCGCGGTTCGCGGGTTCAAGAGCTTTCTGCGCACAGGTGGGCTGCCGGATTGAGCGCCCGCAAACCTCGACGAGAGCGATCATGACCTTCGCTGAATTCGCGGCCTCCGGCGCCGCCGCCATCGCCGAGGGCGCGATCGTCGAGCGGATCCGTCGCGACCCGGCTTTCGCCCTCGATCCGGACGTCCTCAACGGCGGCCTGGTCTACGATCCCGCCGGTCGGGCCCGGCTCGCCGAGCTTCACGGCGGATACGTGCGCTCGGCGCGCGGCGCGGGCCTGCCGATCCTGATCTTCACCGACACCTGGCGATGCAGCCGAAGCCGGGTGGAGGCCTCGCCGTTTCGTGGCCGTCCGATCAACCAGGACAACGCCCGTTTCCTGATCGATCTGCGGGCGCGCTTCGGCGACGGCTCGCCGATCTTCGTCGCCGGGCTCGTCGGCCCTTCCGGCGACGCCTACAAGCCTGGGGACAGCCTGGGGCGGGCCGAGGCGCGCGCCTTCCACCGCTGGCAGGTCGAAGCGCTCGCCGCGTCTGGGGTCGACTTCCTGTTTCTTGCGACCGCCCCGGCGGTCGAGGAGGCGCTCGGCGTCGCCGATGCGATGGCCGAGACGGGTCTGCCCTATGTCATCGCCTTCGTGATCCGCCGCACCGGCGTCGTGCTCGACGGAACGCCGCTCGGCGCAGCGATCGCGCGCATCGACGCGGAAACCGTCAGACCGCCGATCGGATTCGCGGTCAATTGCGTGCATGCGCGTGTTTTGGACTCGGCGTTGCAGGCGAACGCGTCGTCCCACCCCGAGGCGGCGCGGCGACTGCTGGCGTTTCAGGCCAATACCGGCGACCGGGAGGTCGAGGAGCTGGACGACAGCGCGGAACTCGTGACCGAGACTCCGGCCGCGTTTGTCGAAGGGCTGGACAATCTGCGCCGACGTTTCGGCCTGCGGGTTCTCGGTGGTTGCTGCGGTTCCGAGGGCGCGCATATCGAGGCGCTCGCTCGACGGTTGTGCGAGCCGGTCGCCTGAGTCGGACCGTACGCGGTCACTCGCAGACGACGACCCGCCGCCAGGCGCCCTTGAGATGCTGGTGGAAGGCGTAGCAGCCGTGCTGCGGCGTCGGCAGGGGCCACGACCAGCCCGGCCCCGGCCAGGCTATGCCGCTGTAGCTGGACCAGCCTTCGGCGACGGTCCAGGCGGCGTGCTTGGGGGGGTAGGGTTGCGCGTCGGCGGCGCCGGCCCCGACAAGGCCGCCGAGCGCCAGCAATGCGGCGGTGAGCGAGGCTGCGGCTTTGGTCATCGCGAATTTCCCCTCGAGCGCAGGCGAACGCGGTCGCCCGCGTCGCCGCTGTCTCGATAGCGCGCGGAGCCGGAAGGCCGCAAGGCGTTCCTCTCGGTTCGTCGCCGGCGCTCGCCGCAGGGGGTTAAATTGGTGCGGCGAAGCCGCCCAGGGCCCTGGATCGCCGCGAGAACGCCAGCGCCGCGCCGGCGAGCGCGAGCGTTCCAAACAGCGACGAACCGAGCGCGGGCAGGGGCGCCTCCGCGAGGGCGTGGGTTTCCGCCGCGTCGGTGTAGACCTTGACCACGGTCGGGCCCGGCCCGGTTCCCCCTGTGAGCGGGACCGACTGCGTGCTGAATGCGACCGTGTCGAACTCGAACGCGGGCGTCGTCGTGGTCATGACGACCTTGTTGTAGGTCGCGCCGCCGCTGAAGTTGAAATTGACGATGTCGGAGCCGTCCGCAGACTGGCTGCCATGCGCGTTCGAGGTGATCTGGCTGCCGGTATAGGAGGCCACCAGCGTCGAACCTTCGTAGAAGCTCAGAGAGTTGTAGGAATCGACCGACCCCCAGTTCAGTCCGAAGTACTGCTGATCCTGGACATAATTGAAGGTCACGGCGCCGCTGGGTTCGGCCGCGAAGTAATTGGTGAGCTGCGGCCCGGTGGCGGTGTAGGGCGCGGCGGCGACGCCGGATTTCGTGCTGTTGTAGAGGCCGGCCGTCCCGGAGAAGTCGATCGTGTTGCCCCCGCCGAAATACAACGTGTTGCTGGCGACCAGTCCGGGGCTGCTCGCCCGGCCGAGGTCGAGCAACTCGACCGAGGCGTTGGACGGCAATGCGCTCAACGACGCGCTGAATGCGACCGTTCCGGCCTTGGCTCCGGATGCAAATGCGAAAGCGGCAAGCGCGATCGCGCCCGCCGATAAGCTTCCCGTCGTGGTCATAGCGATCCTGTTTCACCCAGCTTGCGAGCGCGTGCCCGCAACATTCCCCCGAACTGCCGGGCAGCAAGGCTCGTGCCGTCGCCAGCCGCGCGTCTCGACCCGATCCCGCCTCAAACGCGGCGGCGAGCCCCCGCGTTTTGCAAACCCGGAGGCGTATCGCAAAGCGCAATGCGAAAGCGGAGGGATATGGGAGGCGAGGCCGTCACGACGGCGCGATTCGCGGTTCGCCGCCTCATCCTGCGCTCCGAGAGCGCAGGATGAGGCGCGCCGATGTCGATCAGATCACATAGGCCTTCAACGGCGCGAAGCCGTTGAAGCCGACCGAAGAATAGGTCGTGGTGTAGGCGCCGGTTCCTTCGATCAGCACCTTGGCGCCGATCTCGAGCGAAACCGGCAGAAGGTAGGGCTCCTTCTCGTAAAGCACGTCGACCGAATCGCACGACGGGCCGGCGAGCACGCAGGGCGCCAGCGCGTCGTCGTCGAATTCGGTGCGGATCGGATAGCGGATCATCTCGTCCATGGTCTCGGCGAGGCCGTTGAACTTGCCGATGTCGAGATAGACCCAGCGCAGCCGGTCTTCGTCCGACTTGCGCGAGATCAGCACCACCTCCGCTTCGATCACCCCGGCGTTACCGACCATGCCGCGGCCGGGCTCGATGATCGTCTCGGGAATGCGGTTGCCGAAAAGACGGCGCAGCGCGCGGAAGATCGTCTGCCCGTAGGCGCGCACCGGCGGCACGGACTTCAGGTAGCGGGTCGGGAACCCGCCGCCGAGGTTCAGCATCTGAAGCTGGATTCCCCGCTCCGCGAGCTCGCGGAAGATCGCCGCCGACGCCTTCAGCGCGCGGTCCCACATGCGCGGATTGCGCTGCTGCGAGCCGACGTGGAACGACAGGCCGTGCGCGACGAGGCCGAGCGCATGGGCGCGTTCGAGCACCCGCGCCGCCATCGCCGGCGCGCAGCCGAACTTGCGCGAGAGCGGCCACTCGGCGCCCGCGCCGTCGCACAGGATGCGGCAGAACACCTTCGCGCCGGGCGCGGCGCGCGCAACCTTCTCGACCTCCGCCTCGCAATCGACCGCGAACAGCCGGACGCCGAGCGCGTGGGCGCGCGCGATGTCCTTCTCCTTCTTGATCGTGTTGCCGAAGCTCACGCGATCGGACGTCGCGCCGGCCGCGAGCGCTAGCTCGATTTCGGCGATCGAGGCGGCGTCGAAGCACGAGCCGAGCCCGGCGAGCAGGTTCAGGATCTCGGGCGCCGGATTGGCCTTGACCGCGTAGAACACGCGCGTGTCGGGCAGGGCTTTGGCGAAGCCGAGATAGTTGTCGCGAACGACGTCGAGATCGACGACGAGGCGCGGTCCGTCCTCGCGGTTCGAGGCGAGGAATTCCTTGATGCGGTCCGTCATGAGCGGCATCCCCCGGCGGCGCGGCGGGCGGCCGCGCCGAAAGACGAGAAGGAGTCGGCGATGCGGCCGCAGGCCCGCGCGGTGGAGACGCGGACATGCGATCGTTGACCCGCCGACGCGATCGCCGGCCGTCGCCGCTCGTCACGAGCGGCAAGACAAGGAGCGATCAGCTGCTGCGCCGTAGCCCGGGAGCCCGCGCGGCGGAGCCGTTCGGACAGTCAGGCCATCGTTTGGACAGGGATCCCGTCCGCACGCCCGGCAAAGATAGACAAGCCTCTTTGATCGCCGGCCTTTGGAGGGCCGACAGAGACCAAAAAAGCCCGGTCCGTCGTTGCTTCAAGTCGCGTCCCCCGTTGGGCGGGGTGCGCCGGTTCGCCTCCGGTTGCCGGTCTTTCAGGGGCGGTTGACTGGCCTCTTGTCCAGATCCCCGCCGACCGACACACGACCACAGGCACGTGCGTATTGGGCAAACGCTTATTTGGGCGAATCGAGCGCCAGCGCAAGAGTTTTTTGATTGGCCGCCGAAATCGAATCCTTCGACGCGCCGTCCTCGCGAGGAGCCCGAAGGGCGACGCGGCGATCCAGGGGCCGCCGACGCCGATCGGCGCCGCGCTCGGAACGATCGGCGCCCTGCGATCCCTGGATCGCCGCGTCGCTTCGCTCCTCGCGATGACGCGGAAGGAGCCCATCACCCTCGTTCAAGGCTTCGCGGGCTATCCCTTTGAACCGCTTGCGCAAGCCGACGCCATGCGTGAGGATCGCCCGGCGAACGGGGCGGCGGAAGGACTTTCAATGCGCGGCGATCCAAGCGTCATCGACTATCTGAATACGGCGCTGCGGCACGAACTCGCGGCGGTCAACCAGTACTGGCTGCATTACCGCATCCTCGACAACTGGGGATACAAGGACTTCGCCAAGACCTGGCGCGAGGAGTCGATCGAGGAGATGCGCCACGCCGACACGATCGTGGCGCGCATCCTGTTCCTCGACGGCCACCCGAACATGCAATTGCTCGGGCAACTGCGCATCGGCAAGAGCGTCAAGGACGTCATCGACTGCGACCTCGCCGCCGAAATGGACGCCCGGGCGCTCTATCTCGAGGCGGCCAAGCACTGCGAGAGCGTCAACGACCGGGTGTCCAAGATCCTGTTCGAGACGCTGACGGCGGACGAGGAGAAGCACATCGACTTCCTCGAGACGCAGCTCACCTTGATCAGCCAGATCGGCGAGCCGCTGTTCGCCCAGAAACACATCGGCAAGCTCGAAGACTGATTGTAGACCTTCTGTAGACGCGCTCGCCGAGCGCGGCCGGCGCGTCCCGCCGCGCGCTCGCCGAGCGTCCCGGCGC
>CAMFKX010000058.1 GCA_945957375.1 uncultured Roseiarcus sp. | reverse complement strand
CGCAGATTTCCGCATCATCCGGCAACGCTGCAACGGCCGCCGTAGGGTCCAGCGGGGCGCCCCCCACGGCCCCGGGACCGAACATCATCGACTCGCGGATGTCGGAAACGTCCGCGCCACGTTTCAGGAGATCGAACAGCCACGCGCCGTGCGACACGTCGCCGTAGAGCACGACGCCGATCAGCCTGCCGTCCTTCAGCACCAGGCGGCGGTAGACGCCGCGAGCGGCGTCGCGCAGCACGATCTCCTCGCGATCCTCGCCTTCGCCGAAATCGCCGGCGGAGAAGAGGTTGATGCCAGTGACCTTGAGCTTGGTCGCGGTCGCGCTCGGGTTGAAGGCGGCCTCGGCGTCGCCGGCAAGCTGCGCGGCGACCACACTCGCCATGTCGTAGAGGGGAGCGACCAGCCCGAAACACTGGCCGTGCGCCTCGGCGCATTCGCCGAGCGCGAAGATGTCGGGATCGCTCGTGCGCATGTCTGGCCCGACGACGATGCCGCGATTGACTGTGAGGCCCGCTTCACGCGCGATTGCGGCGCTCGGCCGGATGCCGACCGCCATGACGACAAGGTCGGCTTGAAGCTCGATCCCATCGTCGAGCAGAAGGCCGCGGACGCGCGCCGGGCCGTTGGCCGAGTCCGTTCCAAGGATCTCTTTTGTGTTGGCCTTGGTGTAGACCTTGACGCCGCGTGCCTCGATCGCCTGTTTGAGCAGGAACCCGGAGGGCGGGTCGAGCTGGCGCTCCATCAGCGTCGGCATGAGATGAATGACGCTGACCTCCATGCCCTGTTCCTTGAGGCCGATCGCGGCCTCGAGGCCGAGCAGGCCGCCGCCGATGACGACCGCCTTGCCGCGGGACTTCGCCGCGAGCAACATCGCGGTGACGTCGTCGAGGTCGCGATAGGTCAGCACGCCCGCGAGCTTCGATCCCGGCACAGGGATGACGATCGGCATGGAGCCGGTGGCGATGACCAGCTTGTCGTAGGGCGCGACCACGCCATGCTCGGACGTCACCGTCTTCGCCTCGCGGTCGATCGCGACGACGCGATGGCCTTTATAGAGCGTCACGCCGTGATCGACGTACCAGCCGTCGCCATGGATGACGATCTGGTCGAAGGTCTTCTCGCCCGACAGCACAGGCGACAGCATGATGCGGTCGTAGTTGACGCGCGGCTCGGCGTTGAAGATCGTGACCGTGTAGGCTTCGGGGGCGGCTTCGAACAGTTTTTCCAGCGCGCGACCCGGCGACATGCCGTTGCCGATGATGACGAGACGCTGACGCGGCGCAGGGACTGCCGCGGCCGTAAGGGCTTCCTTCTGGACGTGGTGCATGGATCGGATTCCCATTTCTGGCGCCCGCGGGCGCAGCGATGACGGGAGGCGCCGCCGGCGCCATGCCGGCGGTGGTGGGATCAGGCGCTGGCGCCGGCGAGCGCCGAGCGGTCGAGCCAGGTCCGGCGCCAGCGGGCGCCGACGAAGGTGAGCGCGGTCAGGGCGCCGAGCGCGAGGACGGCGAAGATCGCGAGTCCGACGCCGTAGCCGCCGGTCATCTGCTTGGCGTAGCCGAGGCTCGCGGCGAGGTAGAAGCCGCCCACGCCGCCGGTGGCGCCGACGAGGCCGGTGACCACGCCCACGTTCTTTGCGAAACGCTGCGGCACGATCTGGAACACCGCGCCATTGCCGGCGCCGAGCGCTCCCATCGTCACCATGATCAGAGGCAGGGCGATGCGCAGATCGGCGATGCCGCGGCTGACGATCAGGAGCAGCACGGCGACCAGGCCATAAACGAAGCTCAGCGCCTTGACGCCGCCGATGCGATCGGCGACCGCGCCGCCGAACGGCCGGACGAACGAGCCCATGAACACGCAGGCCGCGGTGCAATACCCTGCGGCGACCGGCGTCAGCCCGTACTGGTCGTTGAAGTAGATCGGCAGGAAGGACGACAGGCCGACGAACCCGCCGAAGCTGACGCTGTAGAAGGCCATCAGCCACCATGCGTCGCTCATGCGCAGGATCTCGGCGTAATCCTTGAGCGACTTCCGCGGCGGAGAGCGTGGGCTGTCCTTGGCCATGAGGATGAACAGCCCCAGCACGACGGCGAGCGGGATGATCACGAGGCCGAGCACATTCTGCCAGCCGAAGGCGACGGCGAGCGACGGCGCGAACAGGGCCGCGAGCACCGTGCCGGAATTGCCGGCGCCCGCGATGCCGAGCGCCGTTCCCTGGTGCTGCGGAGGATACCAGTAGGAGGCGAGCGGCAGCGCGATGGCGAAGGAGGCGCCGGCGACGCCGAGCACGATACCGAGCGCCAGCGTCGTCTCGAAGCTCTCGACGCCGAAAGCCCAGAACGCGGCGAGGCCGGCGATCACCAGCGTCTGCATCACGATGCCGGTGAGTCGGGGTTTGAGATAGTCGGCGAGGACGCCGTTGACGATGCGCAAGGCGGCGCCGGCGAGCACCGGCGTCGCCACCATGAGGCCCTTTTGCGCCGGCGTCAGATGCAGGTCTCTCGAGATGAAGACGGCGAGCGGTCCGAGGATGACCCAGACCATGAAGCTGACGTCGAAATAGAGGAACGCTGCGACCAGCGTGGGCAGATGCCCGGCGCGAAGAAATCCGCGGTTCATGAGAGAAGGCTTTCAATCCCGGCGCATCACGCGCCGCCGGACCAGGAGTCCGGTGACGAACCGCCATTGGTTCGTCGATCGATCAGGGCGGCATGTCGCCGCCTGCTATGACTCGTCCCGTCGTTGGAACGCCGCCAGTCCCCCTCGCTGTCGAGGAAGAACATTTCGACCGATGCAAACTCTGCGCCAAGTCCTCTCGTCAACACTATCAGTCGGATGGGTGGCATTGGCCGGGCCGGGGCGCCCGCGAACCATGCGGTCGGCGCCGATTTCTTGTGCGCCGCACAATCGGTAGCAGGCAAAAGGGGGATCCGCGCCCTCGCCTTCCCTTTGCTCGCAACTCGAGGGGGCCGACGGGAGTCGTGCGTCAATGGAGAAACGCGCTCGCCAGGAACGAGAACGCGACCGCGGCGAGGAGCACGACGACCGTGGCCGTAAAAGCGGTCAGAGCGCCCGGTGCGCAGCTCAGGCCCAGATAGCGGCTCAGGATGATGCGCGCCTTCAATGCCGCCGCCACGACGATGGCCAGGACGGCAAGGTCGCCAAGCTTCGAATCCGCGCGTACGTCCGCCGCGATCGTCATTGCGATCGTCAGCGCCATCAGGGTCGCCCACGCTCCTGTGATACGGCGGATGGAAGGAGCCGCAGGCCTCACCGCAAGAGAACGAGGCATGGGAAGATCACCACCCAGATGAGGTCGACCATGTGCCAGAACGCGGTTCCGGTCTCGAAATTGTCCACCGAGTCGAAAATCGCGACGAGACCGATAAGGACGAGGCCGAACACGACGTGCAGAGCGTGGAAGCCTGTGACCAGATAAAACACGGTGAAGAAGCCGCCGCTGTTCAGATTGAAGCCGGCCGCGTCCAGCCTCGCGTACTCGCCGACCTTCACAACCAGGAAGGCGACGCCCAAGGCTGCAGCGCCGGCGAGCGCGAACCTGGCGGCGGCGCGCCGTCCTTCGCGGCGGAAATCGAGCGCGAGGGCGGCGAACCACCCGCTCGTCAGCAAGGCCGCCGTATTGATCAGACCGGCGAGGCGATCGAGATGGTTCTGCGCCTCGGCGAAGCCCGCGGGATCACGGAGCCTGGCGCCGCAGTAGCCGATGAGCGCGATCCCGAACACGGCGAGTTCAGAGCCGATCAGGACCCACATCAGCGGGTTGCCTGGCAATGCGGACAGTGGCCCCCAGCCGTCTCCCTCACTCTGCGCATCCGCGTCGGACATAAATGGTTCCCGGGTCGAACGGCGCGCGTCCTTGGTCGCCTCGCGCGTTCCTTGGGCCCGGAGGACGTTTCCGTCCTTGACCAAAGACAAGCGCGCCGGCGAGAAACGACACTCGGACGCTTTGAGAAAGAGGCGGCTACGGGCTACTGGGCGTCCTCGGGTTCGAAGATTGCCTTGTCGCAAAAAAGATCCGGCCCCATGGGAATCGGGGCCGGCGAGGCGGGCAGCGACCAGTCCGCCGCGTGCTCGCCCTCGCGCTTGCGATCCATCGCCGGAATCGACGCGCCGCCCGGCGCCAGCGCGGCGCCGTAGAGGTCCGGCCGATAGACGCGCTCGGCGATCGCGCCGAGCTGCAGGGCCCCGTCGATCAGGCCCCAGCGCGTCATCTCCGTCAGGAACCAGAGCGCCTGCGAACGCCACGGATAGGTCGCCGCCGATCCCTGGAAGCGCGACTGGTTGCGTCCGGCGGTTCCCGGCAGCGATGACAGAATGGCGTGGCTGTCGACCGCGAGCCACGCGCGACGGGCAAGCAGCGAGGCGACATAGGTTGCGTTGGCCGGGGCGTCACAGAAGCGCGCGGCGCGATAGAGCGCGCGCAGGAGACCCGCGAGCGCCTCCGGGTTCTCCTTGCTCCATCGCTCGCGCACGGCAAGCGCCTTTCCCGGCCCGTTGCGCCAGACGTCGCCGGACGTGGCGACGGTCGCGCCGACGCCCGCCCGCTCGGCGATGTCGCCCCAAGGCGCGCCGGCGCAAAACCCGGCGATCCTGCCCGAGCGCAGCGCCTCGACCATGCGCGCCGGCGGTGTGACGACGACATCGTAGTCGCGCTCGGCGAGCGCGCCCGCCGCCGCGAGCCAGTAGCGCAAGAAGAGATTGTGATTGGAATAGTCGTGTACGACCGCCAGCGTCCCGAAGCCCCCGGGCGCCGCGAGCCGCGCCGCGAGCGCGGCGGCCCAGCCGACCTCGCGCGCCTGGTCGCGGAGTTCCCCGGCGAGGTCTTTGGCGAGCGTGATCGTGTCGCCGCCGAGGCTCACGCAGTAGGGAATGATCAGGGGCTCGGCCGGGCCACGCAGACCGAGAGAGACGGCGAAAGCGAGCGGCGGGATCATCACCGCCGCGTTGAGCGCGCCATAGGCGAGCTTGTCGGCGACATTCGCCCAGGACGGCTCGACCGACAGCGCGACGTCGAGGCCCTCGTCGGCGAAGAAGCCGAATTCGTGCGCGACGATCGCCGGCGCCGAGTCGGTCAGTCGCAACAGGCCGATCGCGATTGTCCGGCCGGGGGCGGAACGGAAGGAGACAGCGTCACTCATTTTAGCAGCCCATCGGCGTCGTGGTCCTTGATGACGTCGGCGGCGACCTCGGCGATGCGGCGGTTGTCGTTCATCGCCTTGCTGCGCAGCCAGCGATAGGCCTGCGGCTCGGTCACCTTGCGCTCAGCCATCAGGAGGGCCTTTGCGCGCTCGATGACGCGCCGCTCCTCGAGCTGTGCGGTCGCCGCCGCAAGCTCGGTCTCGACGCGGGCGTAGCGCTGAAATAACGCGACCGCCGAGGCGACGATCGCCTTCATGTCACGGTCAGAGACGCCGGAAAGGTTGTACGAACAGACGCCGGCGGCGATGGCGTCCCCGACGAAGGCCGGGTCGTCCTTGTCCGAGAACATGACGATCGGTCGCGGCGCGGCGGAGGACAGCGCCCGGACGCCTTCCAGGGCGTCGCGGTCCGGGAGCGCCATATCGAAGATGACGAGGTCGGGCGCGAGCCGGCGCACCGTATCGACGAGGTCGCCGTCGGCGTCCGGATGGGACAATTGTGTGAAACCCGCATCGGCCAAGGTCTTCTCGAGAGCGCGGGCGCGCTCGGGATCGGAATCGACCAGCAGGATGCGTAGCGACATCGGCCAGCAATGACGCGCGCCGGCCTCGATGGTCAAGGCTGCGCGTTGTGCCGCATGGCCGGCCCGGGCAGATCCCGAAAGCCGCCGCATCACCCGGCCGCGAGGCGCCTCAGGAGAATTGGCATCGCCGCGGGAAGCCGCGCCGGATCGCTGACGACCGCAAAGCCGCCGCGGCCGAAAATCAACGGAAAATACGCCTGCGCGCGCGCGTCGATGGTGACGCCGAACGGTCGAATTCCGCTGCGGCGGGCGTCCTGAATGGCGCGGCGGCTGTCCTCGAGGCCAAAGCGCCCCTCGTAATGGTCGATGTCGTTCGGCTTGCCGTCCGTGAGCACGAGGAGCACCCGGTCCCGCGCCGAGGTCCTCTCGAGTTCTGCGGTCGCATGGCGGACGGCTGCGCCGATGCGGGTGTACCAGCCCGGCTTCAGCGCGCCCAGACGCCGCGCGATCGCAGGCGACAGGGCCTCTTCGAATCCCTTCACTACCTCGATCCGTACGTCGTTGCGGCCCTTCGAGGTGAAGCCGAACACCGCGTGCGGATCGCCGGCTGCGTCGAGCGCGTGGCAGAACATCAGCGCCGACTCGCGCGCGACGTCGATCACGCGACGAACGCCGACAAAGGCGTCGGTCGAGAGCGACGCGTCGATCAGGAGCGCGACGGCGACGTCGCGCCTCTGCTCGCGCGCCGAAACATAGATGCGGTCCGACCCCTCTCCGCCCGCCGCGAAGTCGGCGCGAGCGCGCACGACCGCGTCCAGGTCGAGGTCGTCCCCGTCGACCTGCGCGCGCGCCTGCTCGCGGTGCGGCCTGAACGCCTCGAACTGGCGCCTCACCCTGCGAACCCGCCGGAGCGTTTCCGGCGACGGAGTCCAGTCGCCGCCCTGCTCGCCGAGCGGCCTGACGAAGACGCGGCAAAAGTCCTTTCTGTACGCGCGCCGGCGCCAGTCCCATTCGGGATAGCGCAGGCCTTCCGCGGCGACGCCGTCCGCCGCGGCGGCCGGCGACAACTCGAGTTCCAGCTTCAGCCGGGTCGCCGCCGGCTTCCGATGCGGCGAGAGCACGATCTCGTCGGTATTTTCCGCGGCGTGCCTGGCGCCGTCCTCGTCGTCGTCCTCGACCGGCCGAGCCAGATTCATCGACTGTGCCAGCGTCAGCATCTTCTCGAATCTGTTGAGAGCGAGATAGTCTTGGCGCTGCGTCTCGTCCTGAGTGTCCCGGCGCGCCTTGCGGGCGACGCTGTCGCCCTGTTCAGCCGAAGAACCCGGCTCGTCGCTGGCCGCGGCCGGCGCCGCGCCGGCGCCGGTCTCGATCACCTCGCCCCACAGCGGGACCGGCGCGAAGGGGCGGTAGGCTGCTGGCCGAGCCGCCGCAAGCGCGCCTTCGCAGGTGTGCGCAAACGCAAGCGCATCTCGGGCAAGCAGGGCGCGAACTGCGCGTTCGACCGCCGCCTCCGCGGGCGGCAGCGCGCGCGCGACCCGCGCCGAGAGGACCCTTTCGCTCAAGCGGGCATGAACCGGGCGGAGACCGGGCGCGGCGGCAAGGGCATGTTCGGTCGCGTGCGCGACGCGGCGAAGAAAGGCGAGATCGCGCGCGAGGCCCGGCGTCTCGGGCGGGCGCGGCGGCAGGTGGACGAAGAAGGCGGCGAGCCACAGATGCAGCGCCCGGTTGTCGGCGCGGTCCGGCCAGAGGTCGACCACGGCGGGAAGGTAAAGCGCCTCGCTGTCGCGGCGTGCGACAGGCGCGACGCTCGCGCCGGAAAGCCGCTCTCGCCAGGATGTGCGATGCCCGGATTCGCCAGCGCCGATGCCGACGATCGAAAGGGCCGGTGCGCCGCCGAGGCCGCGAAACACCACGCCGAGCGAACGCCGAACGTCTTCGAGCCGCGACGCGGCTTCCGGAAAGTGCGGACGGTCGCCGCCGCCGGTGGCGCGATGCCAGAGTTTTCCGACGAACTCCTCTGGTTCGAGCAGGCCGAGCAGCGATTTCATGGGCGCGTCCTCAGCCGAGCGTGACCGCAGCGAGCTCCGACAGGCCCTTGCGCGTTTCGACGTCGTCGGTCAGCGGCTCGATCATCGCGGCGCGCACAGCGTCCTCGACCCGCATGCCGCCCGCGATCAGCGTCGCCGCGTAGACGACGAGGCGGGTCGAGCAGCCTTCCTCGAGATCGACGTCGCCCAGCGCTCGCAGGCGGTGGGCGAGAAGGACGAGCCCGCGGCAGCGCTGCGCCGGAAGACTACTTTCCGCCGCCACGATCGCGACTTCCGCCTCCTCCGGCGGATAGCCGAATTCGAGCGCGAGGAAGCGCTGGCGTGTGCTCGGCTTCAGCGACTTGGTCAGGTTCTGATAGCCGGGATTGTAGGACGCCACGAGCATGAAGTTCGCCGGCGCGACGATCGTCTCGCCGGTCCGGTCGAGTGGCAGGATGCGGCGGTCGTCGGTGAGCGGATGGAGGACGACGGCGACGTCTTTCCGCGCCTCGACCACCTCGTCGAGATAGCAGATTCCGCCGTGGCGAACGGCGCGGGTCAGCGGACCGTCGACCCATTGCGTCTCGCCGCCGCGCAAGAGGAAGCGGCCGGTGAGATCGGCGGCCGTCAGATCGTCATGGCAGGCGACGGTGATGAGCGGGACGCCGAGACGCGCGGCCATATGGGCGACGAAGCGGGTCTTGCCGCTTCCGGTCGGACCTTTCAGGATCAGCGGCAGGCGATGGCGGAACGCGTGCTGGAACAGTGCGCATTCCTGTCCGATGGGCAAATAGTAGGGAACTTCGTCGTCGGAATTCAGCACGGCGAGCGACATGGACGGACCTCGGAATTGACCTCGCCGAACGGTGGAGGGGTCCGCCCGGCGAGGCGAGTGTGGATCCCGACGAGGTTGCGACCGTCGAGATCCTGCAATGGGCCCGCCGCCCGGTCGGAGGCTGGCGTCGGGCCCAAGTCTCCGGTTACTCCGCCGGGGCGAAGGCGGCGCCGGCCGGGATTGCGCGCCGCCCGGGAACGAGGACCGCAACCAGGAACATGACGAGACCCAGCGCGGCCAGGACGCCGCCCCCGAGGCGGATCCAGTAGAACAGGCCGAGCTGCTGCTGCACGTCCATGTAGTCCTGGCCCATCACCCGCTCGAGGTGGGTCTGCAGCACGCCGGCGAAGGTCAGCGCCGCCGACATCAGTCCCACGCCCGTCGTCATCGTCCAGAAGCTCAGGATGTTGAGGTTCTGGTTGTAGGGCGCGCGTCCGAGCAGCGGCGGCATGGCGTAGGTGATCATCGCGAGGTTCACCATGGCGTAGGCGCCGTAGAAGGCGAGGTGCCCGTGCGCCGCCGTCACCTGCGTGCCGTGGGTGTAGTAGTTGATCGGCGCCAGCGTATGCAGGAAGCCGAGCACGCCCGCGCCGAAGAAGGCGGTCACCGCGCACCCCAAGGACCAGAGGAGGGCTGCGTGGTTGGGATGGTCGCGCCGGCCCTTCCAGACCATGGCGAAGGCGAACAGCACCATGGCGAAGAACGGCAGCGGCTCGACGGCGGAGAAGATGGTGCCGATCCACTGCCAGTAGGCCGGCGCGCCGATCCAGTAATAATGGTGGCCGGTGCCGAGGATGCCGGAGAACAGCGCCGTGCCGATGATGACGTAGAGCCACTTCTCGACCACCTCGCGATCGACGCCGGTGAGCTTGATCAGCATGAAGGCGAGGATCGAGGCCATCACGAGTTCCCAGACGCCCTCGACCCAGAGATGCACAACCCACCACCAGAACATCTTGTCGATGACGACGTTAGCGGGGACGTAGAAGGCGAACAGGAAGAAGATCGCCACGCCCCACAAGCCCATGAGCAGGATGCCGGTGATGACGGTCTTGCGGCCGTTCAGCACGGTCATCGAGATGTTGAGGAGGAACATTAGCGCGACAATGACGATGCCGACCTTGATATAGATCGGCTGCTCGAGGTACGAGCGGCCGTCGTAATTGCCGAACAGGTAGCCGACCACCGCGACCACGGCGGCGGCGAAGAACAGCCAGAACTGCACCTTCGCCAGCATCGGCGACCAGATGTCGCGCTCCGCCTCCTCCGGAATGAGGAAATAGGCCGAGCCGAAGAAGCCGAGCAGGAGCCAGACGATCAGCGCATTGGTGTGGATCATGCGCACGACGCTGAACGGCAGCAGGTCGGGCGAGATCAGGTTCGGCGCCACATACATGGTCGCGCCGACGAGGCCGAACACGAGCTGAAGCGAGAAGATGACGAGCGCTCCGACAAAATAGGGGAGCGCGACGCTCTGCGATGGGTATTTCATGGGCGTGCCTCGGGAAGGATCGGGAGGGTTCGGGTCACTTCGGCGCGTGCGGCGGCCAGTTCTGGGTGTCGACATGGGCGACCCAGCGCAGGAAGACCGCCATGTCGTGCACGTCGGCGTCGGAGAGATGCAGTTGCGGCATCTGATGCCGGCCTTCCGTTCCGGTCGGCTGCGCCGCGAACCAGGCCTTGAAAGTGTCCTCGGTTGCGGCCGGATCCCTGTCGCCGCCGTACTTGAACCAGACCCTGCCGAGTTCCGGCGCGAAGCGGGCGCCTTCGCCAAACAGCGTATGACAGTCGAAGCAGGCCTTCTTTTCCCAGATGCGCTTGCCGCGCTCGGCCTCGGCGCTGATCGGATTCGTCTGCTCCATGACGCGCGCCTGCATGTAGCTATTGGCGACGAGCAGCGCGAAGACGACGAAGAAAAAGAAGGAGCCGCCGTAAAAGATGTTTCGGGCGGCCGCCGTTGTCAGGCGTTCCATGTCAAACCTCTGGGGTTGGAAGCGAAGCGAAAGCGTGGAGGGTCGCAAGCCCGGCAAGGAAGGCGTTCACGGCGCAGCGCCTTGTGGAACCCGCTCACAATCCGGGCTGTGAGAGCATTCGTTTCGCTGCTATCGACACCCGCCCGCGAGGTCGCAAGGGCCGCCTTGCGGCCGTCATTGGTTTGCGCCGTCACGGGCTGCGTCCTCGCACTGAAACTGGTATTCTTAGCGCCACTTTCGTGCCACGATGGATGTGCTAGCGTCAATGCGTTCCCAGGGTTTCATGATGCGACTTCTTGCCTCAACCGATTACGCGTTGCGCGTGCTGATGACGCTCGGCCAGAGCGGCGTCGCGGAAACGATCACGGTCGAGACGCTGGCGACGTCGCTCGGGGGACTGTCGCGCAACCATTTGCACAAGATCGTTCAAGACCTCGCGGCAATTGGGATCGTCAAGACGATTCGCGGCGCAGGCGGAGGGGTCGTCCTCGCGAAAAGGCCTCGGGAGATACGAATTGGCGCCGTCGTCCAAGCGCTCGAGGAGGACCAGGCGATCGTCGAGTGTTTCCGCGCAGACCACGGCTGCTGCACCCTCGAGCCCGGATGCCGCCTGCGTCCGATGCTGCGCAATGCGCGCCAGCAGTTTTATGCGTCGCTGGACGGCCATACGCTTGCCGATTGCCTCGGAAGACCCGGCGCAGCGTAGGACAGCCTGTGGGCAAGGCGGCGCCGTCATCAGCGCAGGAACGACGCGCTGGCGGTGTCTGCGGTCGCGACGTGGTTGGCGACGAGGCCAGGGAGGATGACGCGGACCATCTGCCGCGCCGTGTCCGTGTCGAGAGAACTGATTACATCCCGCATTTTCTCGACCTCGCGCAGAAGCTGCGCGTGAAGCTCCAGATGGCAGAGGAGAATGGGAACCCTCGCTTCGGTCATCAAGGCTTCCTCTCGCGCGAAGTGGGCGCCGAGTTCCGTTGCGATCGCCTCCAACGCATCGGGCAAGCCCGCATCTTCGGTTTCGGAAGCCCGGGCGAACAGCCGATCGAGGGTTTCGTGATCCCTGTCCATCAGGGAGACGCCAAGAAGGGGTGTCGACATGAGCGGCCTCGGATCATTGGGCGAAGACTGGCCCATCATCCCGAAACAGCCGGCCCACGCCTTGACTTCGGTTAAGGCCGCTATCCGTCAGCGAACGCAGCAAGTCTGGCGACATCGGCGATGCTGACGCTTTCCCGCTCGACCACGACGCCGAGATCCGCGAGCTTTCCGAGCGCCCGGGAAAAGCTCTCCGGCTTCATGCCGAGGCGGCTCGCGATCAGAGCCTTCTCGTAGGGCAGCGCGATCCGAGCCGGGCCGCTCGACTCGGCGGCCTGCCTGACGAAAAAGTCGGCGATGCGCTGCGGCGCCGATCGCGCCTTGAGGTGTTCGATCTCGTCGACGAGATGCCTCAGACGCATGGACGCTGCGGCGAGCATGTCGAAGGCCAATTGCGGCTTGTCCATCACTGCGCGGCGCAACTTCGCCGCGTCGATCTTGAGGATGCGCGCCGGCGAGACGGTTTCGCAGCTTGCCGGGAACCGCCCGCCGAGGAACATCGCGACCTCGGCGAAGGTTTCGCCGGCGGAAAAGATCGCGACCACGACCTCCTCGCCATCCTCGCGCAGGCGATAGAGCTTGGCCCAGCCATCAAGAAGGCAGAAGAACCCGTCCGCCGGATCGCCCTCGTCGAAGATTCGCTCGCCACGGGCATAGGTCTTCGGGCCGCGATCGCCGATCATGGCGCGCGAGATCGTCGGGCCCATCGCCTTGAACAGCGGCGCCCGCATGACGATGTCCCAGTCCGGGTCGGATAGTCCCATGGCGTTCCCTCGCTCCGGGCTTCCTAACAAACCCGCCCGGCTCATGCACGAGGAGCCCGATCGCGCAATGCTCCCGGTTCGCGCCGATGTGCGCCTCGGGCTTCCGTTTGCCGTCTCCGGGCGTCATCACGAAGGGAGCCCGCCGCTCCCCGGCTTCGGAGCGGCCCTCCCCCGCCGCCATCGGGAGCGCGACCTCGGGGGGATCGCTTAACCTTGGTCAAGGACCGCGTCCGATTTGTCGCTATGTCTCGGCGGCCTGGGGGCGGACAAAGGCTGACCGATGATGACGTCGAGCGCGTATGCGCCCCGCAAGCCCTTTTCGTCGCCCTCCGGATTCGGAGGTCGCATCCAATGAGCGCCGTGCAACACCCATCCGTTCATCGTTCGGCCGACGCCGCCCGCGCCTGGCGGGGCGCGGCCTTGCTCAGCCGCGGCTTCCGGCCGTTCTTCCTCGGCGCCGGGGTCTGGGCGCTGATCGGCATGGCGCTGTGGCCCGCGGTCTTTTCCGGCGCCATCGCGATCCCCACCGCATTGTCGGCGGTCGACTGGCACGCCCACGAGATGATCTTCGGCTACGGCGCGGCGGTGGTCGCGGGCTTCCTGCTGACCGCGATCCCCAACTGGACCGGCCGCTTGCCTGTCGCCGGGGTTCCCCTCGCCGCCCTTGTGGCGCTGTGGGCCGCCGGGCGCGCCGCCGTGTTCGTCTCGGCCGCGATCGGCCGCCCGGCCGCCGCAGCCATCGACGCCGGCTTCCTTGTCGTACTCGCCGCCATCGTCGCGCGCGAGGTCGTCGCCGGCCGAAACTGGCGGAACCTCACGGTCGCCACGCTGGCGCTGGCGCTCGGCCTCGCCAACGTCGCCTTCCATGTCGAGGACGCCCGCGAAGGCCTTGCGGACTTTTCGATCCGCGCCGCGCTCGGCCTCTTCGTCCTGCTGATCCTTCTGATCGGCGGGCGGGTGACGCCGAGCTTCACCGGCAACTGGGTCGCCCGGATGGGCGCGGGCGCGCGGCCGGCGCCGACCGGCCGGGCCGACGGAATCGTCCTCGTCCTGTCGGGTCTTGCGCTCGTCGCCTGGGTGGCTGCGTCCGAGGGCGTTCCGACCGGCGTCCTCGCCCTCGCAGCCGGCGCCGGCAATCTTTGGCGTCTGTCGCGCTGGCGGGGGCTCGCGGCCCGCCGCGACCCGCTGGTGCTGGTGCTGCACGCGGGTTATCTGCTCGCCGCGCTCGGCTTCGTCGCGGCGGGGTCGAGCGCCATTTGGCCCGCATCGGTTCCCTACGCCGTCGGCGTGCACGTCTGGGCGATCGGCGCGGTCGGCGTGATGACGCTGGCGATGATGACCCGGGCGACGCTCGGCCACACCGGACACGCCCTCGCCGCCTCGAGGACGACCGTCCTCTCCTACCTCTGCATCGTCGCCGCGCTCGCCGCCCGGATCGCCATGGCGTTGGCGCCCGACGCGGCCCTGCCGCTGATGCATGTCGCCGCCTGCGCCTGGGTTCTCGGCTTCGCCGCATTTCTGCTCGCCTACGCGCCCATGCTGGTCCGCAAGAGCGGACCCGGATGAGGTCGTGCGCGCCGGCGTCGCGGATATCTTCGGGAGAGCCGCTTGGACGAGTGCGGGGCGCTCGTTGAATGGATCGTCCATGAGGCGGGCGACGCCATCATCTACGACGACCGCTCCGGGACCATCCGGCGATGGAATTGCGCACTGAGCACGCTGCCGGGCGTCTCCAGCGAGGAGGCTCTGGTCAATCTCGTCTTCCCGATTCCCTTCGCGCCCGGCGTCGGCGCGGCGATCGCGAGCGCGGCGTCAAAGCTCGCCGGGCGGCCGACTCTGACCCGCGCAACGCACAAGAGCGGACGCAAGCTCTCCGTCGAGATGACGTGCGCCCTCGTCGGGAACGACCGCGCGGCGGAAGAATCTGTCGCGGTCGCGCGCGAGCGGGAGGCCGCCAGTGAGGATCTTAACCGAGGTCAAGGCGCCGCTCCGATCCGGAGCGCATGAGACCGGCGCGCCGCTGATGGGGCGTTGGGACAGCCTGGAGCACACACCATGAGTCTGCGGTCTTTTCGTTCGGGCGTGGCCCTTGCCGCGATTCTCGCGGCCGGAGCGGCCTTCGGCGCCTCGCGCGAGGCGAACCGCGCCGATCCGATCGTCGGCGAGGAGACCGCGGTTCTGACCGACGCGCCCAACGTGCCGCCGCCGATTCAGCGTGACCACGCGACCAAGGTCGTCGTCCATCTCGAGGTGAAGGAGGTCGAGGGCCTGCTCGCCGACGGCGTGCGTTACACCTTCTGGACCTTCGGCGGCCATGTGCCCGGCAAGTTCATCCGCATCCGCGAGGGCGACGAGGTCGAGTTCCACCTCGACAACCATCCCGGGAACAAGAACCCGCACAATATCGACCTGCACGCGGTCAACGGCCCCGGAGGCGGCGCGGCGGCCTCGCTCACGGCGCCGGGACACAGCTCGGTGTTCTCGTTCAAGGCGCTGAACCCCGGCCTCTACGTCTATCACTGCGCGACCGCGCCGGTCGCCATGCATGTCGGCAACGGCATGTACGGCATGATCCTGGTCGAGCCGAAAGAGGGCCTGCCGAAGGTCGACCACGAATATTACCTGATGCAGAGCGACTTCTATACGCAAGGGCGGAACGGCGAGAAGGGCCTCCAGCCCTTCAGCATGGAGAAGGTGATCGACGAGAAGCCGGACTACATCGTGTTCAACGGCTCGGTCGGCTCCACCACCGGCGACAGGGCGCTGACCGCGAAAGTCGGCGAGACGGTGCGCCTGTTCGTCGGCGACGGCGGCCCGAACGTCGTGTCGTCGTTCCACGCGATCGGGCAGATTTTTGATACCGTCTATCCGGAAGGCGCCATGGGCGCGCCCGCCCACAACGTGCAGACGACGACGGTTCCGGCCGGCGGGGCGGTCATCGCCGAGTTCAGGATGAGCGTGCCCGGCACCTTCATCCTGGTCGACCACTCACTCGAGCGGGCGTTCAACCGCGGCGCGCTGGCGCAGCTCAAGGTTTCCGGACCCGAAGACAAGCTCGTCTATTCCGGCAAGCAGTTCGACCTCGTCTACCAGCCCGAGGGCGCGGGCGCCCGCGCTGCGGAAGGAGAGCGGCAAGTCGTCCTGGCGCCGGCCGCCCGGAGTAAGGAGGAGCGGATCAAGCTCGGCGCGGAGGTGTTCGCCAACAACTGTCAGGCCTGCCATCAGCAGGACGGTCAGGGGGTGCCGGACGCCTTCCCGCCGCTCGCCCGGTCCGACTACCTGAACGGCGACAAGATTCGCGCGATCAAGACCGTGACCGGCGGCCTCGAGCAGCCGCTGACCGTCAATGGCAAGGCCTTCAACGGCGTCATGCCGGCCTGGACCCTCTCCGACGAGGACATCGCGAACGTCCTAACGTTCGTCTACTCCAAGTGGGACAATTCCGGGCAGGAGGTCACACCGGACGAGGTCAGCCTCCACCGGGTGAAGGCCAGGTAGCATGCGCGCCGCGGCCGGTTTCACTCTCGCCATTCTCGCGATGGCTCAGCCGCCGGCGGCAGTTGCGGCCGGGGCGGAGCACGGCGGCCTCGTTCCACTTCCGGCCGGTCTCTACACGCCGTTCCAGTTGGTCAAGGCCGCCAACTCAGGCCAGTCCGCCGCGCCGGCGCCAAAAACGGTCGCCGCCTTCAACATGGACGGGGAACCGGTGACCAACGCCGGGTATCTCGCCTTCGTCACCGCGCATCCCGAGTGGCGCAAGTCGAGGATCAAGACGCTGTTCGCCGATGACCGCTACCTCCGGCGCTGGTCCGCCGACCTCGACTTCGGCGCCGCCGAGGCGCGCGACCGGCCGGTGACCGACGTTTCGTGGTTCGCGGCCCGGGCCTACTGCAATGCGCGCGGCCTCGACCTGCCGACGACTGCGCAGTGGGAATATGCGCTTGCCGACGGCGGCCGCGGCGAGGCGCGTGTTCGCGCCCGCTCGCTCGAATGGTTTTCCGAACCGAACGGCTCCGGCCCCGGCCCGATTGGAGGGCCGGCGAACGGCTATGGCGTCAGGGATCTCGTGGGACTGGTCTGGGAATGGACCGACGACTTCAACGCCTATGCGATGACCGCTGAATCGCGCGACTCGAACGGCAAGGACGCCGCCGCGGTCTGCGGGGGCGCGGCGGCCGGCGTCGCCGACCCGACCGACTATCCCGCCTTCATGCGCTATGCGATGCGGGCGAGCCTGAAGGCGCATTACACCGCCGACAACCTCGGCTTCCGCTGCGCCGGAGGCGCGCCATGACGCTTCGTGCTTTCGTCTCCGCCGTCGCCGCGTTGATTGCGCTCGGCGCGGCGTTCGCCCTTGCCGGTCCGCCCCCGGCGATCGAGCCCTCCGGCGCCTCGCTCTTTAACATCGAATCCAAATGGACGACTCAGGACGGCGCAACTGTCGCGCTGACCCACTTCGCCGGCCGACCGGCGATCGTCGCCATGGGCTATACGACTTGCAAGGACATCTGCCCGGCGATCGTGGCCGACATGATGTGGGTCGAAAAGCATATGACGCCGGGAACTGTGGGAAAGGTCCGCTTCGCCTTCTTCAGCTTTGATTCCGAGGCCGACACGCCGGAACGGCTAAAGCTCTACGCCGAGAGCCATGGGCTCGATCTCGACCGGTGGATGCTACTCAGGGCCGACGACGCCGCCGTGCGCGAGCTTGCCGCAGCCCTCGACGTCCCCTTCCGACCCAACGACCAGAGTGGGTTCGACCACGCCGCGGTCATTTCCCTGTTGAACGACCGGGGCGAGATCGTGTTCCAGCAGCGCGGAACACGAGCGTCCTCGGAGGACTTGCTAGCCAAAGTTCGGGAACTACTGTTGCGGAGCGAGTAAGTCGACACGCAGCGATGACAGCGCCAGCAGGATGACGGGCGGCTCGAGACGGCGGCAGTTGGTCGCTGTCGGCGCGACGAACCGGCGGCTGGCGGGACATGCGCCGTTGCAACGACTTGCCGTCGCCGGTTTGTCCTGAGTTTGTGAACTGACCTCCACGTGTGCGAGGTTTGCGTACTGACTCTTTTGAAGGGGAGGCCAATCTTGCGGCGCCCCTCCCGCACATGGCCGGGCGGGGCCAACGTTTCTCCCGGGGCTTACGGGAGAAGCGAGCTTGCCCAGCGACTCCGTATCGTGAACTCAGTTCGCGAAACTTCGCTCCGGTTCACAAAATTGCGCCCGAGTCCGCGAAACTCGTCGCACCGACATCTTCGCCGGCTGTCTGGCTGTCTGTCGACGATTCGCCGAGATCAGGGATTATGGAACCGAAAGTGGCGTAACCAACGTCTACGCCTCAGTTTTTGTCTTTGTGGCCCAAGGCGCGGGAGGTCCCCGTCGGCTGTTCTCATGTGGAGCGGCCGCGTCGCGGAATTGACTTGCGGCCGCCATGCGCGAACGTAACAGGATGGAACCGCCGGCTGCGAATCGCGGGAGAAAGCGCTTGTCCGGGCCGAGCCGGGTTCAGGCGGTCGCCCGTGCGCCAGCGCCCGAGACCTCCGCCATCATGCCGTCTGGTCGGAATCCATGACGCGGACCTTCTACGAGTTCTTCGCGGGCGGCGGCATGGCGCGCGCCGGGCTCGGCCCGGGTTGGTCGTGCGCGTTCGCCAACGACTTCGACTCGAAGAAGGCCGCCAGCTACGCGAGGAACTGGGGCGACGACCACTTGAAGATCGGGGACGTCGCCCGTCTGACGTCCGGCGACCTGCCGGGACACGCCGACTTGGCCTGGGCGTCGTTCCCGTGCCAGGACCTGTCTCTCGCCGGCGTCGGGGCGGGGCTTAAGGGAAGCCGCTCCGGCACGTTCTGGCCGTTCTGGACCTTGATGAGGGCGCTCCGGGCGGAGGGGCGGGCGCCGCGCACGATCGTGCTCGAGAACGTCTACGGGGCGATCACGTCGCATGGCGGCAAGGACTTCGCGGCGATCTGCGCGGCCCTGGCGGCAGCGCGATACCGGTTCGGGGCGATGCTGATCGACGCCGTCCAGTTTCTGCCGCAGTCACGGCCGCGGCTGTTCGTCGTCGCGGTCGATGAGACGCTGACCATCGGTGCCGACGTTGTCGGCGACGCCCCTGACGAAACCTGGCACCCGCCCGCCTTGACCGGGGCGTACGCGAAGCTGCCGCGCCGATCGAAGGACGCTTGGGTCTGGTGGCGCATGCCTTCGCCGCCGACGCGAAACACGACGTTCGCCGACCTGGTCGACGACGCGCCCGAGGGGGTGCGCTGGCACTCGCAGGAGGAGACGCAAAGACTCCTCGACCTGATGAGCGACGTGAACGCAGCCAAGATCGCGGACGCAAAGCGCGCGCGCCGACGAATGGTTGGTGGCGTCTACCGCCGCACGCGGACGGACGCCGCAGGAAACAAGGTCCTGCGCGCCGAGGTCCGGTTCGACGACGTCGCCGGCTGCCTCAGGACGCCCTCGGGCGGTTCGAGTCGACAATTCATCATGGTTGTGACGCGCGGGAAAATCCGCTCTCGGCTGCTCGCTCCGCGTGAGGCTGCGAGGCTGATGGGTCTGTCGGACGACTACGTGCTGCCCACGAACTACAACGAGGCCTATCACCTCGCAGGCGACGGCGTCGCCGTGCCTGTCGTCCGCCACATTGCCGAGCACATCCTCGAGCCCCTCCTCGTCGCGTCCTCGGGAACGCTCGAAGCGGCATGAGAAGCGATCTCATCCCGAAGCTGAGCGCCTTCGCGGACGAGAAGAGCTTTCGGGGAAAAGGTCCGCTTTCCGTCGCCCTAGTCGTCACCGACCATGCCCGCAAATCTGGCCTCCCCCTTGATCCCGAGACGCTGGTGACCGAACGCCAGGGCCAGGTGCTCGGACTCGGAAAGAGCGCCGTCCAGGCGATCCTCCAACGACACGGAGTCGTTCGCGTCCTGGCCGCGGAGGGCGGGCGCACCAGCCGCGGCAGCATGGGGAACATGCGCGACTACGTCGCCTTCCTGAACGCGCTCGTCGACGACGGAGAGCTGGACCTGGATCAGATCGAGTCCTTCTGGATCGGACGCGTCAAGGAATTCTTCGCGGCCAAGCCGCTTCAGATCCGGCTGGACCCGTCGAAAAGCCTGCGCACGGTTTTGCGCCACGTCCTCGAACAGGCCGAGGCCCGGCAACGCGACGCGCCAGGCGTCCAATACGCCGGCGCAGTCATGCAGCACTTGGTGGGCGCCAAGCTCGACTGCGCCCTCGGGAAGGGCGCCATAGAGCACAACTCATTTTCGACATCGGACCAGCAGTCCGGGCGCAAGGGTGACTTCTTCCTTGGCGACGTCGCAATCCACGTCACCACGTCGCCGGGCGAGGCCGTAATCGAGCGCTGCCGGGAAAACCTCGACGACGGAATCCGACCGATGGTGGTCACCCGGCTCCGCGGACTGACAGTGGTCGAGGCCTTGACGGAAAACCTGGGCCTCACCGATCGCATCGATGTCTTCGAGATCGAGCAGTTCGTGGCCCTCAATCTCTACGAAACGGGCCGTTTTGCCGCCGAAGGACGAAGAGCGTCTCTCGCCGATTTGGTCACGCGTTACAACGAAATCGTTGAGGAAATGGAGACTGACCCCAGCCTCAAGATCGAATTAAGGGCGTAGTCGCGCGGCCTCGCTACCATTGTTCCCTTCTTCGAATTCCTTGCTAGCGGCTGCGTTCAGGAGCCACCGCGACCACGGCAAGCAACTGCCCGACCGCGAGCACCGCGACTACGCCTTGTCTGGCCAGCGCTGAAGCGCTCGGTGGAAAAAGAAATTCAACATGTTGTAGAGCGACGTTATGTCGCGCGGCGACCGAGTTGCTTCTTGGTCCTCACTGTAAACTAACTGAGATTGGGAGATACGGTGGGGCTGGAGAATGCTGCGGGAGCCGCAGGCGGGAGACTTCGTTCGCGTTCGTTCGCGTCGTTGGCTGGTCGAGGATAGGCAGCCGGTCACCGGCCTCAATCCGGTTCGCCTCGCGTGCATCGACGACGACGCCCAGGGCGAGGCTGTCTCCGTTCTTTGGGACGCCGAACTCGACTCTGAGATTCTGGTCGACGAAGGCTGGGCCAACGTCTCGAAGCTGGGGACCGACGACCCGACCATCTTCTCCGCCTACCTGCGGACCCTGCGCTGGAACACCGCCACGGCCGGCGACCGGAACCTATTCCAGGCGCCGTTCCGGGCCGGCATCCATCAGGACGCCTACCAGCTTCTCCCCCTGCAGAAAGCGCTGCGCCTCCCGCGGGTGAACCTGCTGATTGCCGACGACGTCGGCGCCGGCAAGACCGTCGAGGCGGGCCTGATCGTGCGCGAACTGCTGCTGCGGCGGCGCATCGACTTCGTTCTCGTCGCCGCCCCGGCCGGAATGGTGCGGCAGTGGCAGGACGAACTCGAAACGAAGTTCGGACTCGCCTTCACCATCATCGATCGGGAATACCTCAATGTCCTGAGGCGCGAGCGCGGCTACGGCGCGAGCCCTTGGGCGGCCGGGTCGCGGTTCCTCATCTCCCACTCCCTGATGTCGGACGAGACCTACGTCGGGGGCTTACGCGACCTTCTGGGGGACTTCCGCCCGCGGACGCTCCTGATCCTCGACGAGGCCCACCACGCCGCCCCTGCGAGCGGCTCGCGCTACGCCATCGACAGCCAGTTCACCCGCGCGATTCGCGGTCTCGCCGACCGGTTCGAGCATCGGCTGTTCCTGTCCGCGACGCCGCACAACGGCCACTCCAACTCGTTCTCGGCGCTCCTCGAAATCCTCGATCCGCAACGGTTCACAAGCGGCGTCCCGGTGAAGCCGGCGGAACTCGAGGCCGTCATGGTGCGCCGGCTGAAGTCCGATCTCCGCTACTTCAACGTCAAGTTCCCAGAGCGGAAGGTCGAGGCTTTCGTCATCACGGATCTGCCGACCGACGCGCCGGAACTCAAGCTGTCGCGTCTCCTCCTGAACTACGGAGAGGCGCTGCGAGCGAAGACCGGCAATTTGGACTCCCGCGAGGCCGGCCTCCTGCGGCTGTCGTTCGTCGGTCTGCAGCAGCGCCTCCTCTCCTCGATCGCGGCGTTCGCCAAGACGCTGGAGGTCCATCGCCGCGGGCTGGTCAAGGCGAACGCCGGCGTCTCCGCCGCCGAGGCGGAGGCGTTCGTCCAGGGCGGGGCCGAGCCGGAGGACGAGACCGACGATCCCGCCGACGGCGCCGCCTTCATCACGGCCGAGGAGACGGAAGCGGCCGAAGCCGCCGGCGCGGTCGCGGCGGGCGCCGTCAACCTCGCGCTGGTCGACGAGATGCTGGCGATCGCGAGGCGGCACGCGCAGGAACCCGACGCCCGCGTCCAACTCCTCGCGCCCTGGATCCGTCGGCACATGACGACCAACGGCCGGTGGAACGATCGCAAGCTGGTCCTCTTCACCGAATACGAGGACACGCGCCGCTGGTTCGAGGTGCAACTCGCCGAGGCGCTCGACGATCTCATGCCCGACGACCGCATCGCGTCCTTCACCGGCGCGACCTCGACCGAGCGGCGCGAGGAACTCAAGCGGCGCTTCAACACCGACCCGGCCGCGGACCCGCTACGCATCCTCATCTGCACCGACGCCGCGCGCGAAGGCATCAACCTGCAGATGCGCTGTCACGACCTGATCCACATCGATCTGCCCTGGAACCCGGCCCGGCTCGAACAGCGCAACGGCCGTATCGACCGCAAGCTGCAGCCGTCCCCGGCGGTCTGGTGCCGGTATTTCGTCTACGAGCAGCGCCCCGAGGACGTCGTCCTCCAGGCCCTCGTCCGCAAGACGGAGCGCATCCGCGAGCAGCTTGGGTCCGCCGGACAGGTCATCAGCCAGCGGCTCTCGGACCGGCTGACCCGCGAGGGCATTTGGCGCCCGCAGGCGCAGGCGCGCGAGATCGACGAGGCCTCCGACGAGCGGCTGGAAAAGACGGCCGTCGCCGAGATGGACGACGAGACCGCGGCGCGCCGGGCGCG
>CAMFKX010000057.1 GCA_945957375.1 uncultured Roseiarcus sp. | reverse complement strand
GGCCTCGGCCGCTTCCGGCAAAGGCGGCGCGCCTCGGCTCGGGTCCGCGAGCGCCGCCGCCGCGTCGCCCGGCGGGGGCCGCGGCTCGGCGCTCTCGGCCCCGTCGCGCCCGGAAAAGCAGTCGCGACGCAGACCCAGGCCGCGCCGAACGACGCCGGCGCCTCGGCCGGACCGCGCGCAGCCGCTTCTCCCCGACGCCGATCCGGGCGGCGATCTCGGACATGGCGACGCCGCGGTTGAGCCAGTCGACGATCGCCTGCTCGCGCCGGATCTTCGTCAGCCGCTCGCCGCGCGGGTCGGGCGCCTGCGGCGCTTGCGGATGATCGGGCGCGTCGGAAGACAGCGGCGGACGGCGCGGCGGCCCCGGCCTCGGCCAAGCGGCCTTTCTGGTCAAATGATCTGCAAACGTATCAGTTCGCCCGATTGCTACCCACAATAGGTGGCCCGGGGCGGCGAAGCAGAACACATACGTCGTCCCGAGGCGTCATGATCGTCGTGCGGACTTTTGCGCGCGTCACGCTAACTCGGAAATTCTGACGTGCCTGCGTCATTGGACCGTCCTGGACATTGCGGGAGACGATGCGATCCGGATTGGCGAATATCTCACCCCGCGCCCGCTTCGGCCATCCCTCGAAGATTACGACCTCGTCGAATTGTTTCCCTTTTGCCTTGTGCATGTTCATCACAACGATACCGGACTCCGGTTTGTGAGTTGTGGCGAAATGCTCTTGCAAGAACGCCTGCCGAGTGATCGAAAGGGCGTTCGGATACCCGCTGCCCTGCCAGTCCTGCGCCAGGCCCTGGCGGAGCTGCGTGCCCCTTTCAAGCAGGCGCACGTTACGCACCTCCCTTGCGATGTCGTTCAGCCGCTGGCAGGGCCCGGCGCTCAGCACGCTGCGCACCGCGACCCAATCCGCATCGGGGTCACCCGTCAGCGTCAGGGCCTGTGACGCCTGGTGAGTGGCATGCGTCTCTTTCAAGACGCTGTTGTCCGGTGTCCGCCGACCCCTTCCGAGGCAATCGTTCCACTTGGTCAACGCTCCTCGAAGCCGCGCGGCCTGGTCCATGTCTTTCCTGGTCGGCGCCGCGCCGCCCCGACCATGGAAATAGCTGCACATCAGCTCGATAAGCTCATCGAAGCATCCCTCATGCACGCGCCGCTGAAGTAAGAAGGCAATGATTTCCGCTGCGAGGATCGGACCTTCCATATCGACCGCCGCCATATGGGCAATTGGCGGTAATTTACCGAACGGCTCACGCAGTACATCGGATACCAAGCGCGTCATCTTCTTGGTTGGCACAAGTATTGCCAGGGACCAATCGCGATGACCAGCTTGGATCAAACGTTTTCTAGCCTGAAGCACTTGGGTAACCAGTGAAGCATAAGCTTGGTTGTCGTTTGAATCGAAAAAGATCAAACTGATCCCTCTGTATTCGTTCTGACGGAACGTGCCGGCCAGAATATCGTTGCCGAATAGGGCGATCTCCGTCCCTTTACTCCGATGGTTGTCACCAGCAAGATCATGGACTACCGGCGCGAAAGCGGCCTTGAAATGGTCCAACCTTTCTGGATCAGCGCCGATGAAGTCAAAGATGCGCTGTTCGGGGTCGGCCAAGGCGATCAGAGTACTGTAGTCCCCCAGTGCCTGCACCACCCGCCACTGGTCGGCGTTGGTGTCCTGAAACTCATCAAGGATGACGTATGGATACATCGTCGAGATGAGCGAACGTATCTTGTTAGAACCGTGGAGCAGGGTCGCGACGCGATCCGCGAAGAGGTCGAAGCAGATCCTCCCGTCCTCGGTAGCCAGGCGGATCCGCTCTGAACTCTCCCGCATGCGCTTTTCCGCTTTTTCTTCCTCTGACAGTTTCGAGGCGACCTTATATCCGCTTCGAACCGCAGACAGTACGATTGCCTCATTCGGTGGCGTGAGGATCGTAATGCGTCGCGGAAAGCCGATCAGGTAGCCGTGCGTCTTGAGGATACGCCAAAAGAATGAATGGTAAGTGTCCACCTCGATGCGCCGGCGCTCCTCTCGCGCAATCTCGATTTCCACTTCGATCGCCTCCAGGACACGCGAGACGGTGGCGCGCGCGAAACTCAAAAAGAGGATGCGCTGACCCGGTTTGAGGTCCCGACGCGCAATCTTTGCGGCTTTGAGGATCGAGACGGTCGTTTTCCCTGAGCCAGGCCCGCCAGTTACGAGTTGGTGTCCAATGGCCCGGAGGACCGCCTTCTGCGTTTCAGTCAGGTCGACCACGCCGCGTGCCTTAACTGTGAGCCTCAATTGCAGGGTCTTCGTCCTCATGCGGCGGTGGTGGCGGGTCGCAGAGCGCTCTTAGGGCGATGCAGGTTTCGCGTAACCACTGAGGAATTTCGGCTTCGGAGCACTGCGCCAGAAACTCGGCAATGCCCCAATTTCCTTTTGACCAGCCGAAGTATTCCTTCAGAGCGAGGGCAGCCTGCGCCTTCGGATTGGGGTATTTCCCAAGAAGATGCGGCGGCCAATCCAGGCGGTCGGCAAACCTCTCAAGCGCCGCTTGCGTGGTGTTCTTCAGGATCAGGTCCTCGATGCCCATCTCGCCATGCATGAACAGGCGTTCCACCCCGGCTTCAATGGCAGCTTTTGAGGGATCGGACTGTTTGTCGCACAACCCAAAGGTTCGCTTTCCGAGGCCCCTGTAGAGGGTGCCAAGGTCGGCGATCTGGGTGTCGGTCCCTGCATTGATCACGCACACCCCGAGGGCCTCCAATGACGCGTAGGTTGCTGGATTGAGTTCGGACAAACGGCGCGCAGCGACTGGGAACGCAGCCGCCTCTGTTGCCCCTTCGGCGATCAGGACGCGGCGTGAAAGGAGCCCTTCACAGAAGCGGGTCCGAAACTCCTGGCGGTAACGCTTGTGCTTGACGCTCTCTGGCAGTTCTATCTTGGATTGCCTCAGTTGCCCGTCGTCCGTCCGTGACAGGATAACTGTCTCATCTAAGCTGAACTCCTCGAGCACATACGGCGAGTGCGACGTGATAAGAGACTGCGCCGAGAGCTTGCGCAATTCATGGACAATCCGCTTTTGGGCGTATGGAGGGATCGCCGTTTCGGCTTCTTCCATCGCGAAAATAACGTTCTGCTTGTCCTCGGCGATCTGCGACAGCATCGCGAGCACCAGCATGTTGATTGTCCCCGTTCCCTGGCGGAAGAACGGGGCGGCATGGTCCCCCGCGCCGGTAGCGATAAAGGCGGTGACAACCTTGCGTAGGTGCTCGCGCGTCAGATTCGACACCTTGAGGTGCGGCTTCGCCCCCCATTCGCGTGGAACGTATTTCTTCAGCGACTTATCGATGCTCGCGAGCACGCCCGAGATGCCGAGCGCAGGATCGCTCGCGACGTCGAAGTCGGCGAGCGTAGCTATCGTCCCCTCCCACATCCGCGGCCGGATTTCCTTCAACCGCAGGATAATGTCGAGTAAGCTTCCGTGTTCGAGACTGAGCGCCCGTGATCCGGTCCTTAGTGAACGCAAGAAGAGAAAGCCACAGTGCTGCTTGTCCGACTTCGAAAAGTGCGTCGGTGCTTCTTCCTCCGATAGGCTGCGCGCAAAGTATGTGTTGCCGATAAAATCATCCTCGTCTGGGTCATACTTGCCGATGAATGTGACTCGTAGCGCCGCCGCGATCTCGGCGACGTCGACACCAGCCGGGTTCGGCTCCACGTAGAAGGAGCCGGTGCTCGTGTTCAGCCACTCGATGTTGGCCCCAAACCGCGCTAGCTGCTCGGGTGACAGATTGGTAACCGTCACCTCAACGGTGATTTTGGGTCCGCTGGCAGGTTCGGCACCTTCGGGTGCCTCCGGATTCGTCACAGGCAGATACTTCCCCTGATAGAAATCATGCTCATCGACTGGCGGCCGGCGGCTCAGCCTGTCGGGTCCGAGAGCAAGGTCGATTGCTTCGAATACAGACGACTTGCCAGTATTGTTATCTCCGATCAGCACCGCGTGATCGGGCAGCGTCAGATTGGCAGAGCGAATGCCTCGGAAATTCTCAATCGCTACGGAGAATATTTTCACCGCGTCTCCCAATCCGCGGCCGATTGGGGCGCGGAAACCAAGCCCGAAATCAAGACGTCACAGTTTACAGAGTTAATCGGCGTTTCAAAACGAAAAATCCAAACGCCCGCTTAAGGTGAAGGGTTTCGGACGCCGGCCCTTCGCCGACGGTAGACGCTGGCCGGGGCCGGCTTCCCGTAAGCCTCCCAAGGAGGAAACCCCGCCCCCCTACCGCATCTCCGCGATCGCATCCTCCCGCGCCAGCGAGCTGAACCGCGTCACCTCGGCGTCGAACTGCAGCTCGACCGTGCCCGTCGGCCCGTGGCGCTGC
Source organism: uncultured Roseiarcus sp. (assembly GCA_945957375.1). Taxonomy (GTDB): domain Bacteria; phylum Pseudomonadota; class Alphaproteobacteria; order Rhizobiales; family Beijerinckiaceae; genus Roseiarcus. The sequence goes on along the minus strand of CAMFKX010000057.1, from coordinate 18,090 downwards.
TTGCCGATGATCACCTCGGCGCGGCCGTGGGCGCTCTCCATCTGGGTCATCCACGTGATATGCTCTTCCGTGCCGGGGCGCGGCTCGCGGTTCTTGAGATAATATTCCTCGCGATAGACGAACAGCACCACGTCGGCGTCCTGCTCGATCGAGCCGGACTCGCGCAGGTCCGAGAGCTGCGGCCGCTTGTCGTCGCGCGACTCGACCTGACGCGAGAGCTGGGAGAGCGCCAGCACCGGGACGGCGAGCTCCTTGGCGAGCGCCTTGAGGCCGGTGGTGATCTCGGTCAATTCCTGCACGCGGTTGTCGCCCTTGGACTTGGACCCCGACAGCAACTGCAGATAGTCGATCACCAGCAGGTCGAGGCCGCGCTGGCGCTTGAGGCGGCGGGCGCGGGCGGTGAGCTGGGCGATCGAGATGCCGCCGGACTGGTCGATGTAGAACGGGATCGCCTGCATCTCGGCGACCGCGTCGGCGACGCGGCGGAAGTCGCCCTCGGTGATGTCGCCGCGGCGGATCTTGTAGGAGGCGACGCTGGATTGTTCGGCGATGATGCGGGTGGCGAGCTGTTCGGCCGACATTTCCAGCGAGAAGAAGCCGACGATGCCGCCGTTGACCGTCTCGGTGATTCCGTCGGGCCGGACCCGCCCCTCGTAGGCCTTGGCGATGTTGAAGGCGATGTTGGTCGCGAGCGCGGTCTTGCCCATGCCGGGACGGCCGGCGAGGATCACCAGGTCCGAGGCCTGCAGGCCGCCCATGTAGCGGTCGAGGTCGCGCAATCCGGTCGCGATGCCCGACAGCGACCCCTCGCGCTCGTAGGCCTTGGCGGCCATGTCGATGGCGATCTTGAGCGCGTCCGAGAAGCGCTGGAAGCCGCCGTCGTAGCGGCCGCCCTCGGCGATGGCGTAGAGGCGCCGCTCGGCCTCCTCGATCTGCTCGCGCGGGCTCGAATCGACCGGCGCGTCGAAGGCGACGTTGACCACGTCCTCGCCGATCGCGATCAGCTCGCGGCGCAGGGCGAGGTCGTGGATGCTGCGCCCGTAGTCGTAGGCGTTGATGATGGTGGTCGCGTCGGTCGCGAGCCGCGCCAGATATTGCGCCACGGTGACGCCGCCGAGGTCGTGATCGCCGAGAAAGGTTTTGAGCGTGATCGGCGTGGCGAGCTTGCCCTGGCGGATCAGCGAGCCGGCGATCTCGTAGATGCGGCGATGGACCTCCTCGACGAAATGCTCGCTCTTGAGGAAGTCGGACACCCGGTCGAAGGCGTCGTTGTTGATCAGGATGGCGCCGAGCAGCGCCTGTTCGGCCTCGACGTTGGCGGGCGGGAGGCGGTGCGGACGGTCGTCGTGCGCCGGGGCGCGCGGCAGGAAGGCTTCGATGGTCGCCATGGGTCGAGCGCGTCTTTCCGCGGGTTGCTGGGGGAACGCGAAGGGCACGCGAATCAGGGAGGGGAGCATAGCCCGCGCCGGGCCCGGCGGCATCCCCAGCCGCGTCCGACGCGTTCGCCCGCGTCCTAGCCCCGGGCCGCCGCCCGGCCAAGGGGCGGGGCGGGCGCGGCGCGCGTTGTCCCCGTTATCCACCTTCGACCTTGATGGCGCTTGACGGCGCCGGCGCGGCCGCGGGTCAGCCGGCGCCGGCGAGGTCGAGCGCGATCATCGCCGCCGCGGCGCAGGCCATGACCGCGGTCGCGAGCCAGCCGAACGCCTTGAGCGCACCGCCGATCGCATGGGCCCCCATGATGCGCCGGCTGCCGGCCATCAGCATCGCGAGCGTCATGATCGGCGCGGCGGCGACGCCGTTGATCACCGCGCTCCAGAACAGCGCCGCGATCGGGTCGATCGGCGACAGGTTGAGCGCGACGCCGGCGACGGTCGCGATCGTCATGACGCCGTAGAAGGCCTTGGCCTCGCCCGGGGCGCGGTCGAGGCCGGTCGGCTTGCGCAGCGCTTCGCCGGCGGCGTAGGCGGCCGAACCGGCGAGCACGGGCACCGCGAGCAGGCCGGTTCCGATGATGCCGAGGGCGAACAGCGCCTCGGCGAACCGGCCGGCGAGCGGCTCGAGCGCGCGGGCGGCTTGCGTGGCGCTCTGGACGTTGGTCACGCCGGCGCGGTTCAGGGTGGCGGCGGCGCTGACCATGATCGCCAGCGCGATCAGGTTGGAGAAGCCCATGCCGAGGAACGTGTCGAGGGCGATGCGCGCTTCCGCCGCCAGCGCCTGGCCGGGGGCGCGGCGCAGCGGCTGGCGGCGCGGGAAGGCCTTGGTGTCCTCGACCTCCTGCGACGATTGCCAGAAGAACAGGTAGGGGCTGATGGTGGTGCCGAGGATCGCGACGATCGAGGTGAGCCGCTTGGCGTCGAACCCGACCGTCGGCACGACCAGGCCGCGCAGCGCCGCCGTCCAGTCCACCTCGACGAAGAACAGCGTCGCGACATAGGCGAACAGCGCAAGCGACAGCCATTTCAGCGCCGCGACGTAGCGCTTGTACTGGAGCACGATCGCGGCGGCGGCGCAGGCGGCGCCGAACGCCGCGACATAGGCGATGCGCGGGCCGCCGACCAGGATCTGGACCGATTCGGCCATCGCGCCGATGTCGGCGCCGATGTTGATGACGTTGGCGACGAACAGCACCAGGACGCTGGCCGCGAGCAGCCAGCGCGGGCAGAACTTGCGCAGGTTGCCGGCGAGGCCAGCGCCGGTGGTCCGGCCGATCCGGGCGCAGACGATCTGGATCGCGACCATCAGCGGGTAGGAGAACAGCAGCGTCCAGGAAATGCCGTAGCCGAGCGCGGCGCCCGTCTGCATGTAGGTGGCGATGCCGCTCGGATCGTCGTCGGAGGCGCCGGTGATCAGGCCGGGGCCGAGCACGCGGAAGAGCCGGGGCTTCGAGGGCTCCACCACGGCAGACCGGGCCTCGGCGTCGAACCCGTCGCTCACCCTCCGCCCTCCGCCTGGCTGGAGGCGCGACCGGCGCCGCCGGCCTTTGCGCCTCACGGGCGGTTTACGCGCGTAATGGCGATAGGTTCCGCCGGAGGCGGCGGCTCAGCCGCAAATGCCCTTCTTGGCCTCGCGATATTCGCGCTCGAATCGCGCCACCAATTCGGCCACCGGCTGCACCGACTTGACCGCGCCGATGCCCTGGCCGCTGCCCCAGATGTCGCGCCACACCTTGGCGTCGGAGGCGCCGCCCGAGGCGAAGTTCATCGCCTTAGCTTCGCCGGCGGGCAGGTTGTCCGGGTCGAGCCCCGCGTTGACGATCGAGGGCCGCAGGTAATTGCCGAAGATGCCGGTGAACAGGCTCGAGCCGACGATGTCGGAGGCGTCGCTGTCGACGATCGCCTGCTTGTAGGAATCGCCGGCGCGCGCTTCCTCGGTCGCGATGAAGGCCGAGCCGATATAGGCGAGGTCGGCGCCCATCGCCTGGGCGGCGAGGATCGCGCGCCCGGTGGCGATCGCGCCCGACAGCAACAGCGGCCCGTCGAACCATTCGCGGATGTCGTGGATGAGGGCGAAGGGCGAGATCGAGCCGGCGTGGCCGCCGGCGCCGGCCGCGACCGCGATCAGGCCGTCGGCGCCCTTTTCCACCGCCTTGCGGGCGAAGCGGTCGGTGATGATGTCGTGCAAAGTGATCCCGCCGTAGCCGTGCACCGCGTGATTGACGTCCTCGCGCGCGCCGAGCGAGGTGATCACGATCGGCGCCTTCCACTTGACCGTCAGCTCCAGGTCCTGCTCGAGCCGCGCGTTCGACTTGTGCACGATCTGGTTGACCGCGAACGGCGCGGCGGGGCGGTCGGGGTTCGCCTTGTCGTGCGCCGCGAGCGCCTCGGTGATCTCGTGCAGCCACTCGTCGAGCTGGGAGAGCGGGCGGGCGTTGAGCGCGGGAAACGACCCGACCACGCCGGCCTTGCACTGCGCGATCACCAGCGCCGGATGCGAAATGATGAACAGCGGCGCGCCGACGACCGGCAGACGCAGCTTGCCCTGGAGTATGGTCGGAAGCGCCATTCCTTGCCCCTTCGGTCCGTTATCGTTCACATATAAACCAAAATCACGCCGCGCGGCAAGCCGTCACCGCGGCGGGACCAGCCAGTCCACGACATACGACGGCCGGCCGTCGCGCGAAAGCAGGGTCGCGAGCCAGGGCAGCAGCGTGCGCGCTTCGTCGATCAGGGTGTGGGGCGGATTGACGATGAGCAGGCCCGTGCGCGCGAGCGGGCGCTGCCCGTGGGCGCCGAGCGGGGCCGCGCCGACGTCGAGCTCGATTCGCAGGATATTGGGCGCCCCGAGCGCGGCGATGCTGTTGAGCCCATGCGCGTCCGCCGCCGGCTCGCGAATCGGCCGCCAGGCGCAATAGATTCCGCCCGGCCACTTGCGCAGCGCCCGGGCGAGCGCGGCCTCGACCCGCGCGGTTTCCTCCGGCGTCTCGAACGGCGGGTCGATCAGCACCAGGCCGCGCCGCTCCTTCGGCGGCAGCCAGGCGTTCAGCGACTCGTAGCCGTCCGCTTCGGCGAGAACCAGGCGACGGTCGCGGCCGAGCGCCGCCACCAGCTTCGCGTGCTCTTGCGGATGGGCCTCGCAGAGCGCGATCCGGTCGTCGCCGCGCAGCATCGCCTGCGCGATCGCCGGCGAGCCGGGATAGGAGGCGGGAACGCCGGCGACATGCGGGCCGATCGCCGCGAGATAGGGCGCGAGCAGCGCCGCGACCGGCTCGGGCGGCTTCGCCGACAGCAGCCGCGACACGCCGTCCCGCCATTCCGGCGAGCGTTTCGCCTCGGCGCTGTTGAGATCATAGCGCCCGGCGCCGGCGTGGGTGTCGATGAACCGGTAGGGCGTCGGCTTGCGCCCGAGATAGACGAGGATGCGCGCCAGGATCGCGTGCTTGACGACGTCGGCGAAATTTCCGGCATGGAAGGCGTGGCGATAGTTCATCCCCGCCCTTGCCCCGACTCAGCGCAGCGGCGCAACCAAAAGCGTGTCGCGCCGGCAGGTGTTGCGCGCCACCTGCGGGCAGGTCGCGAACGCCCTAAGGTTCTTCGACACGCAGATGCGCACCTCGACCAGCTGCCCCTTGGCGCAGGTGACGGCGATGTTGTCCGGGCGCAGGTTGCGGTTGGCGTCGATGAACGCCTGCCGGATCGCCTCGGGCGGCAGCCGCTTCCAGGCGCGCACGCCCTGCAGCAGCGGCGGAATCGCGATGGCGTCGCGGACCGCGCGGACGGAGGCGAAATAATCGGCCGGGTCTAGGCCGCTGCAGGTTCCGTGCTTGCGGTATTCGTAGGCGGCGAGCCCGTCGGTCGGGTAGAGCCCGCGCGTCGCGGCGAGATCGGCGGACGAGGCGTCGCGGCTCGGGTCGCAGTCGGCCGGGTCGGGGCCGAATTTGTTGTCGGGCCAGAGGCCGTGGACGACGAAGCCGTAGCCGGAGCCGTCGGCGCATTGGCGCGGCGACTTGCGCTCGCCGCCGAGGTCGCAGAAGCCGGGCGACCACGACAGGGCCATCACGTAATAGTCGAACGGGGCGGTCGCGACCGGCGGCGCGTCGCCGGCGGAAGCCGCGCCGGCGAAGAGGCCGAGCGCCAGGGCGGAAGCGGCTCGCAAGAGGCGCTTCACGGCCGCCGGCTCAATAGCGCGCCGTCAGGCCCTGCTTGATGGTCTTGGGCTCGCCGAGCCAGCGCTCGAGAATCGGGCGCAGGATCGCGCAGTCGGGCGAATAGGCGTGGTTGCGGTCGAAGCCGTTGACGCACCATTCGACGCCCCAGCTCACGCCGAGGATGCCGCCGGCGGCGACCACGCTGTAGACGACGGTATGCTTCGCCTCGACCTTGCCATTCGTGCGCGGATCGTCGATCGCCGCGCGGGCGACGCAATAGCGCCGCGGGATATAGGCGAGGCCGTTGGCGCGGAAGCCGATTTCGCGGATTTCGTCGTAGCCCGAGATCGCCGCCTTGCCGCCCCAGTAGGTCGATTCGGTCTGGTTGAAGCGGGCGGCGAGCGCGTTCAGCACGCCTGTGTCGCCGCAGGACGGCAGATCGGACGAGAACGGCGCCCAGCGCGCTTCCGCCGGCGTCTCGTACTGGGTGATCGGCTGCGGACCGTCCACCGCATGCGCCAGCGATACGGCGCTCAAAATCGCCAGGCCGGCTGCGGTCGCGCGAATCATGGCGGTCATCCCCTCGAATCCCGTGCGCCAATCGCCGGCGCGTGACGACATTGCGTCGGGGCCGCCGGCAAATCAAGCGCGGCCCGGATCAGTTCAGCCGCGCCTTGAGGCCCTGGATCTCGCGCTTGACGAGGTCGGTCGCGCCGCCCACCGCCTGCATCTGATCGCGCAGGACGATCTCGGCGGCCTTGACGGCGTGGTCGGCCGCGGCCGCGCGCACGTCGGCGGCCGCCTGCTGCTCGGCGAAGGCGATCTTGGCCTCGGCCTGCTTGGTGCGGCGCGCGATGAAATCGGCCATCCGCTCGAGCGCCTCTTTCTTGAGCTGCTCGGCCTGGGTCTTGGCTTCGGCGACGATCTGGGCGGCCTGCGCCTCGGCCTCGACCTTCTTCTTCTCGAAGCTGGCGAGCAGCGCGGTCGCCTCCTTGCGCAGGCGGGCGGCCTCGTCGAGCTCGGTCTGGATCGCCTCGCCGCGGGCGTCGAGCGCCTTCAGGAGCTGCTTGTGCGCGCCGAGATAGACCAGCAGGCCGACGAAGACGATGAATCCGCACAGGACATAGAATTCAGCTTCGAAATGCATCGTTCTCTCTCCGCTCAGGCGACGCGATCGACCGCGGCCTTGACCGCAGCCGGATCGGCGGGGCGTCCGCCGAGCCGCTCGACGATCGCGCCGGCGGCGTCGCGGGCGATGTCGGCGACGTTGGACATCGCCTGCTTGCGGGTGGCGCCGATCTGCTTCTCCGCCTCGGCGATCTTGGCGGCGATCTCGGCGTCGGCGGTCTTGCGCCGGGCGTCGGTCTCGGCGGTGGCGTGGTCGCGCGCCGCCTGGGCGAGCGCCTGGGCGTTGGCGCGCGCCTCGGCGAGCGTCTTTTCGTGCGCCGCCGCGGCGGCGTCGGCCTTCTGCTGCATCGCGGTGGCGTCGTCGAGGTCGCGCGCGATCCGGGCCTTGCGGTCCTCGATCACCTTGCCGATCTGGGGCAGGGCGCGCTTCGACATGAACCAGTAGAGGAAGCCGAACGCGATGATGAACCACAGGATCTGCGACGGAAACGTGCTCGTGTCGAACGGCGGGAAGTTGGAATGGTTTCCACCTTCCTTGCCGACTTCCGTATTGGTTTTTTCGAGCTGAGCCATTGTCCAGACCTACGGCGAGCGCTGAATCGGAAAGGCGCCGTGGCGGACGCCTTCCCGGATGTCGAAGGGCGTGTCGCCGATCAGACGGCGAACAGCAGCAGGAACGAGATCAGCAGCGCGAAGATGCCGAGCGCTTCCGTCACCGCGAAGCCGAAGATCAGGCGGCCGAACTGGCCGTCGACCGCCGACGGGTTGCGCAGCGCGCCGTTGAGGAACTGACCGAACAGCGTGCCCACGCCGATGCCGGCGGCGCCGGTTCCGATGGCGGCGAGACCCGCGCCGACATACTTGGCGGCAATGGCGAGTTCATGCGGTTCCATTCGTAACTCCTGTGTTCTTTCGTCTGTGCGTTGGGAAAATTCGGAAGGTCAGTGACCGCCGGGGTGAAGCGCGTCGTTGAGATACATGCAAGTCAACATGGCGAACACGTAGGCCTGCAGGAACGCGACGAGCAATTCGAGGGCGTAGAGCCCGATCGTCATGGCGAAGGGCAGGATGGCGAGCACGCCGGTGGCGGCCCCCGCTCCCAGCAGCATGACCACGAACCCGCCGAAGACGTTGAGGGTGATGTGCCCGGCGAGCATGTTGGCGAACAGACGGACCGAATGGCTGAGCGGGCGCGAGAGGAACGAGATGATCTCGATCGCGACGACCAGCGGCAGGATGTAGATCGGGACGCCCGAGGGCACGAACAGCTTGAAGAAGCCCATGCCGTGCTCGGCGATGCCGATGATGACGACGGTGAAGAACACCAGCAGCGCCAGCGCCGCGGTGATGACGATCTGGCTGGTGACGGTGAAGGTGTAGGGGACGAGGCCGACGACGTTGCAGATCAGGATGAAGAAGAAGATGCTGAACACCAGCGGGAAGAAGCGCATGCCATGCTCGCCCGCCGCCGAGCGCACCATGCCGGCGATGAACTCGTAACCCATCTCCGCCAGCGACTGCAGCCGCCCGGGGACGCCCGAGCCGCCGCGCGCGCCGATCGCCGCGATCAGGCAGCTCACCGCCACCGCCAGCAGCATGTAGAGGCCGGAATTGGTGAGGGAGAAATCGTGACCCGCTATCGAGATCGGGACGACCGGATGGATGGAGAATTGTTCGATCGGATTGATCGCCGGTCCCGATTCGCTCGCCACGTCGTCAGTCCTCGTCGTCGTCCGCCCCGCCGGAGGGCTCCTTGGCGTCACGAGGCGCCCTCCGCCCATTCAGGACGTCATGCTCCCCAGGCGCCGAGCGCCGCAACCCTTTATCCGCCGCATTCGTATGAGACAAGCGCGAATCGAGCGTCGCGCCCCCGCCTTTAGGCGAGGTCAGGCGAATCACGTTCCACACGCCGGCCGCCACTCCGAGGAAGAACAGCAGGATCAGGAACGCCGGGCTCGTCTTGAGCAGATGGTCGAGCCCCCAGCCGATGCCGGCCCCCACCACCACAGCCGAGATGAACTCGCTGCCGGCGCGCATGCCCAGCGACATGCCGGAATCGCCTTGCGGCGCCGGGCGCGCGCTGGCGCGCGGCGCGTCGGGCTCGGCTTGCCCGGCGCGCGCCTTCGACAGCGAGGATCGCAGCCGGTCCATGTTCGAGCGCAGGCGTTCGTCGTCGTCTTCGGCCATGATCGCGCTCCTCAGCGTCGCTTCTGCAGAAACGCGGCGAAGGCGGCGAGCGTCGCCTCGGAGACGTAATGCTCGATCCCCTCGGCGTCCGCCTCCGCCGCTTCCGCAGGGGCGCCGACGGCGATCAGCAGGTCGACCACCAGCCGGTGGCGCCGGCGGGCCCGGTTCGCCATCGATTCGCCCGCCGGGGTGAGAAACACCCCGCGGTAGGGCGTGGTCACCACCAGCCCTTCCCGCTTCAGCCGGGCGATGGCCTTGCTTGCGGTCGGGTGGGCGACCCCGAGGCAGCTCGCGATGTCGGTCATGCGCGCTTCGCCGCGCGCGGCGTGCAGGTCGGCGATGAGTTCGGTGCAGTCCTCGAGCATCGATGCGGCGCGCGCCTCGCGCGTCTTGCCGAACCGGCGGGCCTGCGCGGACGCATCTCGCACCTCGCTCATGGCGCCCCCGTCATCCCGGCCTCGCCCGGTTTACGCCTTGCCGCGGGCGGAGGCAATTCGGCCGACCCGCTTTGTAGGCAGTAGGCGCGCTCGTCGAGCGCGCCTACAGGCGCTTCCACAACGCGCGCGGCGCGGCTACAAATCCGTGCGGCCGTCGAGAGCCGCGAAATCGGGAGGGATTGACCATGATGCAGCGCGCTCTGCGCCGAACCCTTGCGGGATCGGCGGCGCTCATGGGGTTCGCCGCTCCGGCCGTCGCCGCGGACGGCGTCTGTTCGACGGCGACGTTCGAAAAGCTCGCGGCGCCCGGCCTCGTCGTCGAGAGCGCCGCGCTTCAGCCCGCCGGCGACGGCCTGCCCGAACATTGCATCGTCAGGGGCCGGGTCGACGACCGCACGGGAAGCGACGGCAAGGCTTACGCGATCCGGTTCGAACTGCGGCTGCCGTCGGACTGGAGCGGCCGCTTCCTTCATCAGGGCAACGGCGGCGCGGACGGCGAGGTCAAACCGGCGCTGGGCGACGTCGCCGGCGGCGCCCCGGCGCTGGCGCGCGGCTTCGCCGTGCTCTCCTCCGACAGCGGCCATTCCGGCGCCGATCCCGCCAACGCGCCTCTCGGCCTCGCCGCCGGCGTCGCCTTCGGCCTCGATCCCCAGGCGCGGCGCGACTACGGCTACGCCGCCGACCAGCGCCTCGCCCCGCTCGCCAGGGCGCTGATCGCCGCGCAATACGGCCGCAAGCCCGACTTCTCCTATTACGGCGGCTGCTCCAACGGCGGCCGCCACGCCATGGTCGCCGCCTCGCGCATGCCGGAAGCCTACGACGGCTTCCTCGCCGGCAATCCCGGCTTCGACCTGCCGCGCGCCGCGCTTCAGCACGCCTGGGACGCGCAGGCCTTCGTCAAGGCCGACCCGGACATCCGCAAGTCGATCACCGCGGCCGATGCCGCGCTCGTGTCGCGCCGGATCACCGCGGCCTGCGACAAGCTCGACGGGATCGAGGACGGAATCACCGCCAACCTCGCCGCCTGCCAGAAGGCGTTCGCCTTCGACAGCCTCGCCTGCGCCGACGGGGCGACCGCCGACTGCCTGCCGAGGGCCAAGGTCGAGGCGCTGAAGATGAGCTTCGCCGGCCCGCACAATTCCAAGGGCGAGGCGCTCTACGCCGACTGGCCGGTCGACGGCGGCGTCGGGACGGGCAACTGGCGGCTGTGGAAGGTCGAGAGCCCGATCCCGCCCTGGCATAACTACCCGATCATCGCGACCATGGGCGCGGCGTCGCTGCAATATGTGTTCACCACCCCGCCGACCGCCGTCGCCGGTTCGAACGAGGCCTTGATGCAGGGGCTGCTCGGCTTCGACTTCGACAAGGACGCGCCGAAGATTTTCGCCAAGACGGACGCCTATCCGGACTCCGCGATGGCCTTCATGACGCCGCCCGACGTCGACGACCCGAAGCTCGCGGGGTTCCGCGACAAGGGCCGCAAGATGATCGTCTATCACGGCCAGGCGGACCCGGTGTTCTCGATCGACGACACGATCCGGTGGTGGGAGAAGCTCGACGCCAACTTGGGCGGCAAGGCGACGGAATCCGTGCGCCTGTTCGCGGTTCCCGGCATGACCCATTGCGACGGCGGCGTCGCGCTCGACAAATTCGACGCGCTGGCGGCGCTGACCGACTGGGTCGAGAAGGGCAAGGCGCCGGACACGATCGTCGCGAGCGTCAATCCGGCCAACCGGGACACCGCCGCCTGGAGCCCTTCGCGCACCCGTCCGCTCTGCCCGTGGCCGCAATACGCGCGTTACCAGGGCGGCGACCCCGAGACGGCGGCTTCGTTCGCCTGCGTGCGGCCGTAATCCCGGCGCGACCGCAATTTGGACGCCCTGCAGGGCGAGGAAAGGGATCGACGATGGGCAAGGTTCTGGTGATCGGCGCGGCCGGACTGATCGGCGCCGAAGTGGTCAAGGCGCTCGGCGCCGAGAATTGCATCGCGGCCTCGCGCAACGCGGGCGAAAGAGTCGACATCTCCGACCCGCAGTCGATCGCCGCCCTGTTCGGCCGGCTCGGCGAACTCGACGGGGTCGTCTGCGCCGGCGGCGCCGCCCGCTTCAAGCCGTGGGGCCAGACGACCGACGAGGACTGGACGTTCTCGCTCGCCAACAAGCTGCTCGGACAGGTGAACGTGGTCCGCTACGGCGCCGCCCACGTCAAGGCGGGCGGGGCGATCACGCTGACCACCGGCCTCGCCGCGCAATATCCCTCGTCCGGCAGCGCGATCATCACCACCGTCAACGCCGCGGTCGAGGCTTTCGCCCGCGCCGTCGCGGTCGAGCCGTCGATCGGCGTGCGCGTCAATATCGTGTCACCCGGCTGGGTCGCCGAGACCCTGGCCGCGATGGGCCGCGACCCGTCCGGCGGCATTCCCGCCGCCGACGTGGCGCAGGTCGCCGTGCGCCAGCTGCGCGAGGGCGCCTCGGGTTCGGTGGCCCCGATCGCGAAACGGTAGCGGCGAAGAGGGAGGGCAGGGCGGCACGAACAGACGTTGGCGGTCATCGACGACCCGAGGCTCGCCTCTTACGCCGACAGTTTGGCGATGGCCCCCGACACGGCCGGGCGCCGCTCCAGGCTGGCAAACCAGCGCGCCACGTTCGGCGTCTCCGAGAAATCGACGCCGGCGAATTCGCGCCGCCAGATCCAGCCGAAGTTGACGATGTCGGCGAGGGAATATTCGTCCGCGAGATATTCGGCCTCGCCCAGCCGATGATCGAGCACGGCGAGCGTGCGGCGGGCCTCGGTCGAGAAGCGTTCGATCGCGAGTGGCGCGGGGGTCGGCGCGAGGTTCTGGAAATAGCCGGACTGGCCGAAGGCCGGGCCGAGGCCGGAGGCGTGGAAGAACATCCACTCGAACATGCGGATGCGGCGCACAGCATCGGCGGGGATCAGCTTGCCGAATTTCTCGCCGAGATAGATGAGGATCGCGGCCGATTCCGTGATCGTCACCGGCGCCCCGTGCGGGCCTTGCGGGTCGACGATCACCGGCACCTTGCCGTTGGGATTGAGGGCGAGGAATTCGGGCGTCTTCTGCTCGCCGGCGCGGATGTTCACCTTGATCAGGCGGTAGGCCGCGCCAACCTCCTCGAGCATGATGGGAACCTTGACGGAATTCGGGGTCGCGAAGGCGTAGAGGTCGATCATGGGCGCTTTCCGGCGAGGAAGCGGGCGCGGGCGCCCGCCTCGGGTTGGGCCAATCACGCGGCGAGCTTGGCGGCAGCGGGAAAGTCGACCGCGACCTTGGTCACGCCATGCAGATAATTGCTGATGATCTTGTCGCCGATGACCATGATCACGTCGACCACGGCGCCCTCGCTCCAGCCGGCTGCGAGGAACGCCTCGGTGTCGGCGGCGGCGACATGGCCGCGCTTTTCCGCGACCTCGCGCGCGAAGCGGGCGAGCGCGTCGAGCTTGGGATCGAAGCTCGCGCGGCCGCGCCGGATTTCGAGGATCTGCGCGTCGGTGAAACCGACCATCTTGCCCACGGCGGTGTGGGCGGCCAGACAATATTCGCAATCGTTGACCTGGCTGACGACGAGATTGACGATCTCGCGCTGCTTGGCGTTCAGCGAGGACTTGGCGCTCTGGAGCGTGAGATAGGTCCCCAGAGCCGTCGCCGAATGGGCGAAGGTCGCGTAGAGATTGGGGACGAAAGACACCATCTTCTTGAGATTGTCGAAGAGCGCCTGATTTTCCGGCGACACCTGATCGCGGGTGGGGATGCTGAAGCGGGTCATGGCTGGCTCCTGAAAGGGCGCGGGGCCCGCGCCGGGAACAGGACCAAGCTAGCCCTTCCATTTTGGAAGAATACTCGGCAAACTCGCCTATGATATATTCCAGCGAGGAATGACAGCATGGACCGGCTCGCCGCCATGAAAGTGTTCGTGCGGGTGGTCGAGGCCGGCTCGTTCTCGGGCGTCGCCAGGGAGAGCGCGACGACCCAGAGCGCCGTCAGCAAGCAGGTTGCGGCGCTGGAGGCGCATCTCGGCGTGAAGCTGCTCAGCCGTTCGACCCGCGCGCTTTCGCTGACCGAGGAGGGCGAGGCGTACTTCCCCGAAGCGCGGAGGCTGGTCGCGGACGTCGAGGCGGCCGAGCAGCGGCTGCGCAGCGGGACCCGGCTAACCGGCTGGCTGCGCGTCGCCGCCTCCGTCGCCTACGGCCGGCTGGTTCTCATGCCGCGGGTGCGCAGCTTTCTCGCCCTGCATCCGGAATTGCGCATCGACCTCCGGCTCAACGACGACTTCGCCGATCTCATCGAGCAGGGCGTCGATGTCGGCGTGCGCCTGGGCGATCTCCCCGACAGCGGACTCGTCGCGCGCAAGATCGGCGCGTGGCGCCGAGTGCTCGTCGCGCATCCCGACTATTTCGCCGGGCTGCCCGACGGCGGCCCGCCGCTCGCCCATCCGCGCGACCTCACGGCGCACAATTGCATCGTCTACACCGGGGCGGCGGCCCAGAACGTCTGGGAATTCGTCGGCGCGGACGGCGCCGTCGCGCGCGTGCGCGTGGCCGGGGCGCTTCAGACCAACTCTTCCGAAGCGATCCGCGCGGCGGCGCTCTCGGGCCTTGGCATCTGCCACGCGCCGGACTGGCTGTTGCGGGAAGAACTCGCGTCGGGCGAAGTGTCGGCCTTGCTGCCGGCATGGCGGAGCCGCACGACCCCGATCCACGCCGTCTATCCCGCCCATCGCAAGAATGTGGCGAAGATCGACGCCTTCGTCGCGCATATTTCGGGTTGAAGTCGAGGCGAAGGGTCGGATCGCCTCGGGTCGGGACCCGGCGACCGGATCGCACGGGAAAGGGCGCGGAGACATCGTGTTCGGGATGGAGGACGGCACGGTCTCGATCCTCGGGCTGGTGTTCGGGGTCGCGGCGACCACCTCCGACAGCAAGACGCCGGCGCCTGCCGAACCTAACAGCCCGAATCCGGCGATCGCCGAACTGAGCGCTCACATTTCGCCCAGACTCGCGCAGGAGCGGGCGCACGCGAACGGCTCCGCGGACGAGCCACGTCGCCCGGTTGCTGACATGCCGCTCGCACATAGATTAAGACTTATGGAAAGAGGGAAAGCGGCTAGTCCCCTGAAAGAATAGGATTTTCAAAAGAATTGTGATACGCTGAAGCGCTATGAGCACAGAGCCCACTCAACCGAGAGATGATCTTGCGAGCCTCTATCGTCGCGCGTTCGACGAGTACGGTGCGCGAGCGCTGTGGAACATGCGCCCGGTAAGCGACCCAAGCCCGGCCGACGCCTTGGCGATCACTAAGGCTCTTCGGACGCATGGGCGCATGGACGGACGGCGGCTTGCCGAGCGGATCGAAGAGCTATGCCGTGCCGATCAGTAAATTTCAATCGGATGTCTTGCGATTGCTTGCGACGAAGCGCAGCCCCGACAGCGACATTGCGGGCGGCATAGCCATCAACCGACACGTTTGCTGACGGCGCCGCGTGTGAAGAAATCAAGATTTGTGCACCAACTGTCTTCCCCTGAGACGGAGCTACCGCAAAACCTTGGCAAGTACGTCGCGCATTGCCTGGGGACGCCTGCCGATCACTCTCTCAAGCGTAGGGGCCGTCGCAGCGAAGTCCCCATTGCGTGCCGCGATCCACGCTCCTAGCAGCAGTTCCGCCATGCTGCGGGGGACGCCTGCTTCCACCTTGGCCTCGATCCACGCATCATCGCTAACCACGACCCGCTTAATCTCGCGGCCGGTAAGGTCCGAGGCGATCGCAGCGATGTCCGCCATGGTGATGGCCTCGGATGCGGTCAACGGCGGGGTGATGCCGGTGATGGCGCCATTTCCGGCCAGGATCGCGGCATCCGCTTCGGCTAAGTCGGCCCGCGAGGTCCAGCTGACCGGTCCGTCTTCTGGCGCCCGGATTTCTCCCGTCTCGAACCCCTTGCCGATCAGGTGCATGGCGCTCTCGGCATAGAAGCCGTGCCGCAATGCCGTGAATGGGATGCCCGTCTCGGCCAGGACGGCTTCGGCCGCCGCATGATCGGCGGCGGCGGCAAAGGCCGATTGCGGCTTTGCGCCCATATGGCTGGTGTAGAGTATGCGCTTGGCGCCGGCGTCGCGGGCCGCCTCGATGGCGTTCCGATGCATTTGGCGGCTAGCATCCCCCAGCTTGTCGACCGACACGATCAGCACCTGGTCCGCACCCTGAAAGGACGTTGCCAGGATCATTGGCCGGCGAAAGTCGCCCTCCCGGACCATGACCCCCTGAGCGCCGTAACCGGCGGCTTTCCCAACTTCGCGGACACACGCCACCACCTGAGCGGGCGGAATGCGTTTGATGAGGCTTTCTACGACACCCTTGCCAAGCTGGCCGTTGGCGCCCGTAACGACGATCATGATCGACTCCGTTTCCAGTGATATCGTTTTATTGATATCACTGGAAATATGCCAAAGACAAGCTTTTCCTATCGTTGGAAACCAACATCGATTTATCATGCGCAAATGAGCGATACCGACATATCAGACCTAAGCCAGGAAGGCCGAAACCGGATTTTGGCGGCAGCCCTTGACCTGCTGACCAAAGGTGGCCGCGACGCGCTAACGACGCGCGCGGCAGCTTCTGCGGCCGCTGTCCAAGCGCCAACAATCTACCGCTTGTTCGGGGATAAGCAGGGCCTGATCGACGCGGTCGCAGAGCACGGCTTCCGGGCCTACCTGCAACGAAAACTCGTCGATGCACCCGACACCGACCCGGTCGAGAATTTACGACTCGGCTGGGACCTGCATGTCGGCTTCGGTTTGGCGAATCCGGCGATCTTTACGGCTATGTATGGCGACCCCAAGCCTGGCCGTGCTTCGGCCGCTTCGCAACGCGCTTTAAACATGCTGCGCGACAGGATGCGTGGTCTTGCTCTAGCTGGCCGTCTTCGGGTGGACGAAACGCGGGCGGCCGATATCGTTCGGGCGGCCGCCTGCGGCGTGGTCTTTATCCTACTCGAACAGCCGGAAGACGAGCGCGATTTGGGTATATCGGTAGCTACGCGGGAGGCGGTTATTGCAGCGATCATCGTGGAGAGATCGGAAGCCGCCGAAATCGGGTTGGCGCCGGTTGCGGCCTCGCTTCGTGCGCGTCTCCCGGAAGCCGTCATTCTGACGGCGGCGGAGCGAGGCGTACTGAACGAATGGCTGGGCCGCATCATACAAAGAAAGTCATTGCCCCCGCATGCTGGAAATGCCGAGCCGTGATCCGCCTCCTAACGAAGAGAATACAAACGGGCGCAACCGGCGCAAGAATCAAGATTTTTGCACCAAGATTCCGCGCTAAGGATATCAACGGGTTACGCGGTGCAAAAAATCGGTGCATAAAGGATCGCTTCCCGACCAATTTTACGGTCCGCGGCCGCGTATCGGTAGGCCCGCTCAATGTCGCCGGGCTTCGGGTCTGATCGCCTCGGACCCAAGCGTCAGGTCTTAACGATTTAACCGCAACGTCACCCGGGAAAGGGCGCGGCCGGAACCCAAGCACGCGGCCCGCCGGCATAAACTTCACGCACGCGCCGCGGACTGCGTATCCCTGTCCCGCGCCGCTCGGCTCGCCTATTGTGGGCTGAATCGCAGCGCGCGGGGTCGCCATGGCGTCGTCATTCAGCCGGTTGAAAGCGTCCTTCCGCGCCTCCGTCGGCGACATCGTGTTCGGCATGGAGGACGGAACGGTCTCGATCTTCGGGCTGGTGTTCGGGGTTGCGGCGACCACCTCCGACAGCAAGACGGTGCTGGTCGCCGGCGCCACTGGCGCCGCCGCGGCGGCGGTGTCGATGATGGCCGGCGCCTATCTCGACGCCGAGACCGCGCGCGACGCGGCGCGCGGCGCAGCGAAAGCGCTCGATGGTGAGATCCGCAGCGACGCCTCGGCCGTACTCGGCCGCATCGCGACGCGGCTCAGCGGGGCGGGGCTCGCCGCCGACAAGAGCGCGGCGATGATCGCCCTGGTCGAGAGCGATCCGGCGAGCGTGAAGAGCCTCGCCGCCGCGCTCGAGGCGCCTGAGCCGGGCGACGGCCAGGGGCCCGTCGCGCAGGCGTTGTGGATGCTGGCGGCGGATTTCTTCGCCGCCGCCATTCCCACCGTCCCCTTCGCGATCTGGCCGGTCGCCGAGGCGCGGATCGTTTCGGCGGCGGTGACGCTGATCCTTCTGGTCGCGCTCGGCGTCGGGCGGGCGAGAGTCGGCGACCGCAACGTGGCCGGCGCGGTGGCCGAGACGGTGTCGATCGGCCTCGCCGCCGCGCTCGCGGGCGTCGGCATCGGCCTCGCGATCGACCGCGCCTTCGGCTGAGCCGGCCGGTCAGGCGTCGGCGATCTCGGCCGACGCCGTCTTGCGGTCGAGCGTGACGATGCGGCAGGCCGCGCCGCATTCGCGCCCGATCCAGTCGGCGAGCCCGGCCGCCGCGGCCTCGACGTCGCCGGCGCCGTTCGACTGGGCGGTGAGCACGGCGCGGCGGGTTTTCGCGCTCGAAGCCGTACGCGCGTCCTGGCGCCAGTTCCAGCGGCGGCAGAGCACGTGGCGCGCGTCGGCGTAAACGACTTCGCCGTCCTTCGGCGGGTCGTTCGGGTCCTCGCCCGCCTCCGCCCCCATGTCGATGAAGGTGTCGCCGGGCCGCGCGAAGCGGAACACGAGGTCGCCCGCGGTCAAGTCGAGGTCGTCGCAGCCGAGGCAGAGGCCGCTGGTCAGCGAGACCATGTTGTAGAG
>CAMFKX010000056.1 GCA_945957375.1 uncultured Roseiarcus sp. | reverse complement strand
AGGAAATGCAGGGGAAGCTTGCCGCCGCGCGCGAAAAGCGCGCCTCGATCGCCGGCGCGCTCGCCGTCAACGAGAGGCTCGCGGCGGCGCTGACCGGCCTCTTCGCCGTCGCCGACCTCGCCGAGGCGCAGGCGAAGCTCGCCGAATGCCGGCGCCGCGACGAGCTTGTCCAGGAGATCGCCCGCGAGACCCGCGCCATCGCCGCCTCCGGCGTCGCCGGGTCGTTCGAAGAAGCGCGCGCGGCGCTGGAGGCCGCCGACCGCGAGGCGCTGGAGCGCGAACTTTCCGACCTGCGCGCGCGCGCGCCGGGCGACGAAGCGGCCCACGCCGAGAGCTTCGCCGCGCTTGCCGAGGCGAACAGGGCGCTCGCTTCCGTCGGCGGCGACGACGCCGTCGCCCGGATCGAGGAAAGGCGGATGACCCTGCTCGAGGAGATCAAGGAGGGGGCGCGGCGCTATCTTTCGCTGCGCGCCGGGGTCGCGGCGGCCGATCAGGCGCTGAAGCTCTACCGCGACCGGCACCGCGGCGCGATGATGGAGCGCGCCTCGAAGGCGTTCTCGGAAATCAGCCGGGGCGCCTACAAGGGCCTCGCCGCCGAGCCCAACGGGCAGAGCGAGACGCTGATCGCGCTCGGCGCCGACGGCGGGTCGAAGTCGGCCGATCAATTGTCGAAGGGCGCGCGGTTCCAGCTCTATCTCGCGCTGCGCGTGGCGGGCTACCACGAACTGGCCAAGGCGCGCCGGCCGGCGCCCTTCGTCGCCGACGACATCATGGAGACGTTCGACCACTTCCGCGCCGAGGAGGCGCTGAAACTGTTCGCCGACATGGGCCGGGTGGGGCAGGTGATCTACCTGACCCACCACCAGCACCTGGCCGAGATCGCAAGGAAGGTTTGCCCCGAGGCGAAGGTCCACGAACTGTCGGCGTGACGGCGGCCCGACGGACGCCAGGCGAAACCTGTGTGGCCGATTGGACACGCCGGCCGGATGAATCCGCGCAATCCCACGTTTTCGGACCGTGCGTGGTTGACGCCCGGCCGGCGACCGGACGACGGTGGCGGCGGACGCAGTGGGAACGGCGGCTCAAAAAACGGGAGGCAAACATGAAACCGTATTTCCGCCGCGCAGTGGCGCTGTCTTCTGCGGCGTTGGCGGGACTCGCCGCGACCGCCAGCGTCGCCGCCGATCTTCCGACCAAGAAGGACGCGTTCCCTGCGCCCGCGGTCCCCATGGCGATCGACTATTATCAGCCGTTCTACCTGAAGCTCGGCTTCACCTACGCGCTGAACAGCACCAGCAGCCAGCTCTGGGCGCAGAACCCGACGGCGATGGCGCGAGGAAACCTCAACACGTTTCCGCTCGGGGTCGGCGCGACGATCGGCGACGTTTCGACGGTGGGTCTCGAGGGCGGCGTGTTCGTCACGCGAAACGTGTCGCTCGACGTGTCGCTGGGCCTCCCCTTCTTTGTCGACGACAAGACCAAAGGCTACAACCCGGCCAATCCCGTTCTGCCCAACGGCACGGTGCTCGCCCGGATCAAGCCCGGCTTCGTGCCGGTCACCTTGCTCTATCACTTCGACAATTTCGGTGCGTTCCGGCCTTATCTCGGCGGCGGCTTCGCCCCGGGCTTCTCTTTGTCGAATCAGAATGCGTTCATCACCGGGGTCCGCGTCGGCACGTCCGTCGGACCGGTGCTCCAGGCCGGCTTCGATTACATGCTGACGCCCAACTGGGGCGTGACCGCCGACGTCAAGAAGACCTTCACCTATACCCAGTCGAGCGGGACGGGCATGAACATCCCGGGCCACGGCTGGTTCCCGGCGGCGAGCTATCAGCACACGCATTTCCAGCCCTGGACCTTCTCCGTCGGCATCGTCTACGCCTTCGGCAAGTCGGGCATCCTGCCGACCTTCTGAAGCAGGACGGATCGGCGAAGGGGCGCGCCCGCGCGCCTTCTCCGGCCGGCTCAAACGCTCCGAATCTCGTCCTGAGCCTGTCGAAGGGCGCTCCAGAGGGCGGCGGGGGTCGAGCCCGCTGGATCATCCTTCGACAGGCTCAGGATGAGGTCCGCGGAGGGGCGGATCCGCGGCCCGTGCCCGGGCGCGGGCGTTTGACTCGACGCCCGGAGAACGCGCATTCCTGACGGCGAAGACGCGGGGGCGGGAGGGGAACGTGGGGGATTCGAAGGCGGTCTTGACGCGCCGGACGGCGATGCTGGCGGGGGCGGCGGCGGGCGCCGCGGTCGCGCTGCCCGGGCTGTCGCGCGCCGCAGGCGGGGACGACCCGGACCGGCTGTTCGCCGAACTCGACGCGAAGATCCTCGCCGGCATGAAAGCGGCCTCGGTTCCCGGAGCCGCCGTCGCCGTGGTCTTCGGGGACCGGACCCACGTGCGCGGCTACGGGGAACGGACCGCGGGAAAGGCCGGCGCGGTCGACGCCGACACCGTCTTCCGCATCGCCTCGACCAGCAAGACCTTCACCGGCACGACCGCCATGACGCTCGCCGACGCCGGCAAGCTCGACCTCGATCGGCCGGTCCGCTCCTACGTTGCCGATTTCGACCCGCCGAAGGCGCGCGACGTGACGGTGCGGCAGGTCCTGAACCACTCCGCCGGATGGCTCGGCTACGACTTTCACGACACCGGCTCGGACGACGGCGCGCTCGCCCGCTACGTCGGCGACGTGCGCGGCCTGCCGCAGCTGACGCCGCCGGGAGCCGTGTTCTCCTACAACAACGCCGCCATTTCGGTCGCCGGCCGGGTGATCGAACGGGTCGCCGGCGAGCCTTACGAGTCCGCCGTCCAGCGCCTGGTGATCGCGCCGCTGGGGCTGGAGCGCAGCCTGATCGCGCTCGGATCGCCGACCATCGGCAATGTCGCGACGCCGCACGACGTCGACGGCGGCAAGGCGGTTGCGAACCCCGACTATTTCCGGCTTCCGCGCAGCAACAACCCGTTCGGCGGCGTCTGGTCGTGCGCGCGCGACCAGCTCGCCTATCTCCAGTTCCATCTCGGCGACGGGCGCGCCCGCGGCGGCGGCCGCGTCATGAGCGAGAAGGCGCTGCGCGCCATGCAGGTCCCGTCGGGACCGGGCGGCGCGATGTTCGTCGAACTGGTCGGCTGGGGCGTGTCGTGGATGATCCGCCCGACCGCCGAAGGGATCCCGGTGGTGCAGCACGGCGGCGATCTGCCGGGCTATCATTCCGGATTCATCATGGTCCCCGAGCGGCGGTTCGGCATGACCTTATTGACCAACAGCGAGAGCGGCCCGGCGTTGCTGGCGGGTCTGTTCATCGACGACTGGGCGCTCAGCCGGTTCGCCGGCGTCCGCAATCTTCCGGCCCCCGCCCGAAAGCTCGCGCCGGCGGAACTGGCGCCCTACGAAGGCCGGTACTGGGCCGAGCAGATCCCGTCCGCGCCCAGCGTCGACGGAAAGCCGCCGGCGCGGATCCGCTTCTCGATCGACCTCAAGGCGCAGGACGGCGGGCTCGCGATGATCAAGGTCGGCGCCGACGAGCCGCACCCGACCGCGCTGACGTTCTACAAGCCCGACTATGTCGTCTTGCCCGCGAACGGCGCGCGCGCCAACTTTCTGCGCGCCGGCGACGGATCGATCGAGTTCTTCCGCCTCGGCGGCCGGCTGTTCACCCGCCAGGGGTGACGCGGCCGGCGCGAGCCGGGCGGGGCGGTCCCGCTCAGTCCCGCTTCCCCAGGCCATGAAGCGCCTGCAGGATCCACGCCGACGCCTCCTTGAGCGCGTCGCCGCCCTTGCCGAGCAGGGCGCGCAGATCCTCTTCGAGTTCGGTCAGACGGGAACTCCCGCCGTCCGGCAGCGGCGGCAGGACGTGGGCGAAATAGGTGTGGTCGAGCAGCCGGTGAAGCAGGCGCTCGCCGACGAACGGCTCGTCGTTGTTGAGCGTCCGCGCCGCCCTGAAGAGGGCGCGGACGTCGTACTGGGTCGGCGCGACGTCGGGGACCGGCTTGCGCAGCCCGAGCAGGCTATAGGCCGCGATCCGACCCGTCCTCACCGAGCTTTCGACGGTGAAGACGACGTCGTTGCTGGTCTCGACGAACTGGCCGACCAGCGCGAGGTTGGCGCAGCCCTCGGGGACCACGCGCGGCCGATCGCCGGCGGCGCGCGGCATGAACTGCGCCGTGATGTAGGGCATCAGCGCGAGGCGCACCTTGGTGGCCGCGACGACCTCGTCGAGCTTGTCCGCGATGCCGAGGTGGAAGCAGAGCTCGGCGAGGATTTCCCGCCCGGTGCAGGCGGGCATCGGCTTCTTCACGAAATCGCCGTCCCGATCCATGAACAGGGCGTAGGCCCAGAGGACCAGGACATCCTTCGGCTGGTTCGGGAACTGCGGCTGCCGGTTGCAGGTGAAGCTCATGAGCCAGTTGGAATCGGTGAAAGTGATGATCCCGCCCGTCACCGCCCGGCCTGAATAGGGGTCGTTGACGGCGAGCGTCTTCAGCTTGTCGACGAGCGGCGAGGGCCTGCAGGTCAGCGTCGCCGATTCCCAGATCGACTTGTCGACGTCGCCGCAGAATTTCTCCGGCTTGCCGAATATCGGCGACTTCGCCGCGAGATTGCGCCACAGGGTCCAGCCGCTGTCCGCGCCGGGAACGCGGCGATCGACGGCGACGGGCGGCGCGGCGTCGAGGTCGCCGTAGGTCGTCGCCTCGGTCATCGAACCCGTGGTTGCGATCACGATGTCCTGCGGGCCGACCGGGATGGCCTCCTCGCGCCCCTCCCGGGCGCACAGGATTCGCGTGACGGTCTTGCGCTCGCCTGCGAGCGCGAGGTCGAGATCGTGGACCCGGACGCCGGTCTCGATCGTCACGCCCCGCGCGGCCAGCCAGCCGGCCAGCGGACGGACGAAACTGTCGTACTGGTTGTACTTCGCGAAGACCAACGACGTCATGTCGTGCAGACCGTCGATCAGGTCGAGGAAGCGGTGCATGTAGAGCTTCATTTCCAGAAGGCTTTGCCAGTTCTGGAATGCGAACATCGTCCGCCAGAAGACCCAGAAATCGGTATCGAGAAAGCCCTTCGAGAAATATTCCTCGACGGTGACGTCGTCGAGCTCCTCCTTGCGCTTGAAGAGCAGGCGGGTCAGCTCCCACTGCTGCGACCGGCTGAGGCCGAACTTCGAGAAGTCCTTGATCTGTCCGCGCCGCCACATGAGGCGCGCCTTCGACCGCGTCTTGTCGTTGTCGTTCAGCAGGCGGTACTCGTCGAGGACGCTGTACCCCTCCGGCAGTTCGAGCGCCGGGACGTCCTGGAACAGGTCCCAGAAGTTCTCGTAGGTGAAGCACATTTCGCGGCCGCCGCGCATGAGGTAGCCGGTCTCCGCGTCGCCGGCGCCGTCGAGCGAGCCGCCGGCGACGTCCGCGGCGTCGAGGATGCGGATGTTGCGTCCCGGCATGCGGCCGTCGCGGATCAGATAGAAGGCGGCGGCGAGGCCCGCGACGCCGCCGCCGACGATGAACGCCTTGCGCGTCTCGACGCCCTCCGGCGCGAGCGGCTTGTTGCGGTTGTATGCGCTCTGGAGGTCCGGCGGCGGCAGGGCGCCGGCGTCGTTGCGCCACGGGCCGAGGCAGGCGTCCGTCTCGACGCGAAACGGCTCCGGCATGCTGGACGAAAGGGTTTCGGACATTGCAGCGCTCCTCCAGGCTTCTGGATGACGGACGCCGGCCGAAATACCCGCTGCAACGCCAGGCGGCATTGAGCCCAATCAAGCGCGGCCCGTTGGACCGGCGCGCAACCCGGGAGAGGTCGCCCTCTCCCGGCGCTTTCTTTGACATGCGCGGCGCGAACCTCGCGCCGCGCCGGCCGTTCGCCTCAGCTCTGGACGCCCTGGACGTACCAGTCCATCACGGCGAGCTTGTCGTCGGGCAGGCGCTCGCCCTTCGCCACCTTGACCGCGCCGGACTGGTCCCGGATCTCGCCGGTGAACACGTCGTAGCTGCCGTCCTTGGTGCCGGCGATGATCTTTTCGGCGACGGCGCGGACGTTGTCCGGAACCGCCTTGCTGAAGGCCGACATCACGACGGTGCCTTCCTTCATGCCCCACCAGGTGTTGTCCGGCTTCCAGCTCCCGTCGAGGAGCGCCTTGGCCCGGTCGATGTAGTAGGGGGCCCAGATGTCCTCGATCGCGGTCAGCTGCATGGTCGGCGCGAACTTGTGCATGTCGGCGCCCTGACCGAACACATAGGCCTTGCGCTGCTCGGCGACCTGGAGACCGGCCGGGCTGTCGGTGTGCTGGGCGATCACGTCGCAGCCGAGGTTGATCAGCGTCTGGACGGCGGCGGCCTCCTTGGCCGGGTCGAACCACGAATCGATCATCACCAGCTTGGTGGTGATCTTGGGGTTTTGCGCCTGCGCCGCGAGGGTGAAGGCGTTCACCCCCATCACCACCTCCGGCACCTTGTAGGAGCCGAGATAGCCGATCACGCCCGACTTCGACATCATGCCGGCGAGCGTGCCCTCGACCGCGCGACCCTGGTAGAAGCGCGAGTTGTAGACGCCGAGGTTCGGCAGGGTCTTGTAGCCGGTCGCGTGCTCGAACTTGACGTCCGGGAACTGCTTGGCGACCTCGACCGTCTGCTCCATGTAGCCGTAGGACGTGGTGAAGATCAGCTTGTTGCCCTGCTGCGCCAGATCCTTGAGGATCGGAATCGCGCTGGCGTCTTCCTTGACGTTTTCGACGTAGGTCGTCTTCACCTTGCCCTTGAGGGCCTCTTCCACCGCGAGGCGGCCCTTGTTGTGCGCCCAGGTCCAGCCGAAGTCGCCGATCGGGCCGAGGAAGATGAAGCCGATCTTCACCGGGTCGGCGGCGAACGCGGTGCGCGCCAGCGCCGGCATTGCGAGCCCCGCCGCAGCGGTCTTCACGAAGTTTCTTCGGGTTACCAGACTCATATCGCTCTCCTTAACTAGAGACAGGGAATTCAATTGTTCGGCATGAACGGCCGCCCGAGGCAGGCGGGCGCTTCCGCGCCGGCGACGTCGCGGGCCGACATGACGGCGAGCACGGCGACGGCCATGATGTAGGGCATCGCCGCCCAGAACTGGGACGGCAGGAACGAGAAGCCGGAGGCCTTGGCGTAGAGCTCGAGGGTCATCAGGATCCCGAAGAAATAGGCCCCGACCAGCAGGCGACCGGCTCGCCAGCTCGAGAACACGACCAGGGCGAGCGCGATCCAGCCGCGTCCCGCCGTCATCTGCTCGGCCCACATCGGGGTGATCACCATCGAGAAATAGGAGCCCGCGATCCCCGCCAGCGCGCCGCCGAAGGCGACGGCGGCGTAGCGGATCGCGATCACCGGATAGCCGATCGAATGGGCGGAGACGTCGTTCTCGCCGACCGCGCGCAGGATCAGGCCGGCGCGCGTGTGGTTGAGGAAATAGCCGACGGCGACGACCACGACGAGCGCGATATAGACGAGCGGGCTGTGGCCGAACGCGACCCGTCCGATCGGATCGGCGGCGAGCCAGTCCGGGAACGTCTGGTTGAACGGCTGGATCACCATGCCGACGTAGCTCGCGCCGATCAGCGAGGACAGGCCGATGCCGAAGATCGCCAGCGCGAGGCCGGTCGCGACCTGGTTCGAGCCCAGCGTCAGCACGAGGACGCCGAACAGCATCGAGGCGGCGGCGCCGGCGACGGCCGCGCCGATCACCCCGGCCCAGGGCGCCCAGTCGCCGAGCGACTCGCCGTAGTTCAACGCGACGGCGAAGCCGGTCACCGCGCCAATCAGCATCATGCCCTCGACGCCGAGATTGAGCACGCCGCTCTTTTCGACCACCAGCTCGCCGGTCGCCGCGAGGAGAATCGGGGTCGTGACGCCGATCACGGTCACGAGCGCGTCGATGACGAAAGCGATGTTCACGCCGGAACTCCCACAGGCGCCGTCCGGCGCGGGTCGCGGACGATGCGCAGCCGGTAGCGGACGAGGATGTCGCTCGCCAGGATGAAGAACAGCATCGTCGCCTGGAAAATGCCCGCAGTCGCCTCGGGCACGTGCACCGCCGTCTGCGCCACCTGTCCGCCGACATAGGTGACGGCCAGGATCAGCCCGGCGAGAAAGACGCCGATCGGGTGCAGGCGGCCGAGAAACGACACGATGATGGCGGTGAAGCCGTAGCCGGAGGGAAAGCCGAGGTTGATCTGGCCGAGCTGGCTCATCGCCTCGAGGATGCCGGCAAGCCCCGCCATGCCGCCGCTGATCATCAGCGTCGACCAGACCGTGCGCGAGGCGTCGAAGCCGCCGTAGCGCGCGGCGCTGGGCGCGGCGCCGACGGTGCGCACGGAGAAGCCGTACACCGACCGCGCGGTGAGGAGCCAGAAGAGCAGGGTGAGGACGCCGGCGATCACGAATCCCGGAGGGATCACAGTGCCCGGAATGACGTGGGGGAGCGTCTGCGTCGGGCTGAACGGGGGCGTCTGGGGGAAGTTGTGGCCGTTGGGATCCTTCCACGGTCCACCGATGAGGTAATTCAGCACCTGCATGGCGATGTAGACGAACATCAGGGTGGAGAGCACTTCGGAGACGCGCAACCGGGTCTTGAGCAGCGCGGGAATCGCAGCCCAGGCCATGCCGCCGAGGATTCCCGCGACGATCATCGCCGGAATCGCGATGAAGCTCGGCGCGTCGGCGGGCATGGCGAAAGCGGCGCCGGCGCCGGCGAGCGCGCCGATCACATACTGGCCCTCGGCGCCGATGTTCCAGATCTTGGCCTGATTGCCGAGCGACAGGCCCTGCGCGATGATGATCAGCGGCGCGGCCTTGGTGAGGACGTCGACCCACTTGTAGGGCGCGACGATCGGCGTGATGAAGGTCTGCCAGATTGCGTCGGGGCCGTCGAAGCCGATCAGCTCGAAGATGACCGCGCCGAGCAGCATGGTGAGCAGCACCGAGGCGATCGGCGTCGCCACCTGCATGATCCGGCTTGGCGTCAGCCGTTTCTCAAGCCGGATGCGCATGCAGATGCTCCGTCATTTCGGTGGTTCCCGACGGATCGCCGTGCACGCCGCCCATAAGCAGACCGATTTCCTCGATCGAGGCCTCGCCGACCTTCATCGGCCCCGACAGCCGGCCGAGATTGATCACGGCGAGGGTGTCGCAAAGCGTCAGCAGTTCGTCGAGATCCTGCGAAATGACGAGCACCGCAGATCCGCGCGCCGCGAGGTCGACGATCGCCTGATGGATCGCCGCGGCCGCGCCGGCGTCCACGCCCCAGGTCGGCTGGCACACCACGAGCGCCTCCGGCCGCTGCAGGATCTCGCGTCCCATGATGAACTTCTGCAGGTTGCCGCCCGACAGCGAGCCGGCGAGCGCGCCCGGTCCGGTCGCCTTGACCGTGAAGGCCCCGATCACCTCGGCGGCGTAACTGGTCGCCTTGCTCGGGTCGATCAGGCCGAAGCTGACGAACTCCATGCGGTCGCGTCCGGTGAGGGCGGCGTTGTCGGTGAGGGAGAACTCGCTCACCGCGGCGTGGCCGTGGCGTTCTTCCGGAACGGCGCACAGACCGAGATTGCGCCGCTCGGTGACGCTCAGCCGTCCGACCGGCTCGCCCGACAGGATGACGGCCTCGGCGCCGGTCGCCAGCGCTTCGCCGCTCAGCGCCGCCAGCAATTCGTTCTGCCCGTTGCCCGCGACGCCGGCGACGCCGAAGATCTCGCCGGCGCGCACGCAGAGCGCGACGTCCCTCAGCGCGACGCCGAATTCGGTCGGCTTCGGCAGGCTGAGGCCCTGGGTCTCGAGCTTCGGCGGCCCGAACGCGCGGGCGGCCGGCTTGGTGATCTCCTTGAGATTGCCGCCGATCATCATCTCGGCCATCGAGCGCGAGGTTTCGCGTTTGGGATCCGCGGCGCCGACCACCTTGCCGCCGCGCAGGATCGTCGCGGTGTCGCACAGCGCCACGATCTCGTGCAGCTTGTGGGAGATATAGAGGATCGAGCACCCGCTCGCCGCGAGGCGGCGCAGCGTCTCGAACAGCTGTTCGACCTCCTGCGGCGTCAGCACCGAGGTCGGCTCATCCATGATCAGAAGGCGCGGGTTGAGCAGCAGCGCGCGGACGATCTCGATTCGCTGCCGCTCGCCGACGCTGAGCGTCGAGACGACCCGGCGCGGGTCGAGCTTGAGTTGATAGGCGTCGAGAACCTTGTGAAACTCGGCCAGCAGCTCCCGCTGCGACAACCGGGCGTCGAGGCCGAGCGCGATGTTCTCGAGCACGGTCAACGCCTCGAACAGCGAGAAGTGCTGAAACACCATGCCGATGCCGAGGCGCCGGGCGGCCCGGGGGTTGTGGACGCGCATCGGAGCGCCGTCGAACAGCATCTGCCCCTCGTCGGGAGCCAGGATGCCGTAGATCATCTTGACGAGGGTGGACTTGCCGGCGCCGTTTTCGCCGAGCAGCGCGTGCACCTCGCCCGGCCGGACTTTCAGATTGACGTTGTCGTTGGCGCGCACGCCGGGGAACGACTTGCTGACGCCGACCAGCTCCAGACGCGGGGGAGCTTCAACCTTCAACGCGACAACCCCTCACTTCCGGCCTATGTCCTGTCCGAACGACGCCGCCGGAGACGTCGCAAGATCGGCGCCGCATCAGCGGCCCCCCGGCCGGACACACAGCGACAACCCGACTTCAAAGGGTCGTCTCCGCAGTCCACGCGCCGTCTTGTTCCGGACCCTATCGCTGCGGTCGCCGCTGTCAAATGAATTGGCGCTGGACGATTCGCCGCCGGGATGCCCTCGAAATAAGCGCTGCGCCGGTTTTTGCGGCGCCGGAGACCGAAAGCCGTTCGAGACCGCCGTTTCCCGTCGCCAGCGTTTGGCGAGCGGCCGGCGTCGGGCCTATATCGTCGGGGGCGGCGCGCCGTCAGCGCGCGGTTTCGCCGGGGCAGCAGCGAGGAAGACCACCGTGAGCAACGCCAATTCGGTCCGGGCGCGCGACGAGGCGCTCCTGCGCCGCGCCTTCGACGTCGCCCTGCGCGCCCGCGCGGCCGGCGACCATCCGTTCGGCTCGATCCTCGCCGGCCCTGACGGGGTCGTCCTGATGGAGCAGGGCAACGGATTCACCAGCGAGGGACGGGACCGAACCGCCCACGCCGAGCGGCTGCTCGCCTCGCGCGCGGCGCGCGCCTACGACGTCGATTTCCTGTCCCGGTGCACGCTCTACACCTCCGCCGAACCGTGCGCGATGTGCGCGGGCGCCATCTACTGGTCCGGCATCGGTCGGGTGGTCTACGGCCAGACCGAGAAGGCGCTCAAGGCGGCGACGGGCGCCCACGAAGAGAATCCGACGCTCGACCTGCCGAGCGCGATCGTCTTCGAGGCCGGGCAGCGGCCGACCGAGGTGGTCGGGCCGTTGCTCGAGGACGAGGCGGCGGCGTTGCAGGCGGATTTCTGGAAGACGAGAGGATAGCTCCCGAGCTTCGGCTGCGCGGCGCGACGGCACCGCATTTTCGCGCGGTTTCAGTGTGAACCTCGGCGCGATCGCGGGAAACGCGATGTCGCCCGCCGAGGAATTCCCCATGAAGTTCCTTTATTCCGGTCCCGTCTTCGAGATGGCGCGCCAGCAGTTCGACGTCATCGCCGACCATCTGGGAATCGCCGAAGACGAACGCGATCGATTGCTGTTGCCGAAGCGCGCCATCGTGGTCTCGTGCCCGATCCATATGGACGACGGCAGAACCCGGGTGTTCGCGGGCTACCGCGTTCAGCATCACCTCACGCTCGGACCGGCGAAGGGCGGCACCCGTTTCGCCGCCAACGTCGACATCGGCGAAATCGCGGCGCTGGCGGTGTGGATGAGCTGGAAATGCGCGCTCGCCGAACTCCCCTACGGCGGCGCCAAGGGCGGCGTCACGGTCGATCCGCGCACGCTGTCGGTGCGCGAGCTGGAGAACCTCTCGCGCCGCTACATGCAGGAGATGATTCCGTTCGTCGGCCCGCGCGTGGACGTCATGGCGCCCGACATGGGCACCAACGAGCAGGTCATGGCGTGGTTCATGGACACCTATTCCATGTACCAGGGGGTCACGGTGCCGGAGATCGTCACCGGGAAGCCGGTCGGGACGGGCGGGACGCTCGGGCGCCGCGAGGCGACCGGCCATGGCGTCGCATTCCTGGCGTTCCGCGCGATGGAGGCGCTGGCGATCGATCCGGTCGGCGCGACCGCGATCGTGCAGGGCTTCGGCAACGTCGGCATGCACGCCGTCCTCGGCCTCGCCGCGCGCGGGGTGAAGATCGTCGGGGTCAGCGATCATACCGCCGCCTACTGGGATCCGAAGGGCATCGTCGCCCGGGACCTGGTCAACCACGTGACCCGGGTCGGCGCCCTGTCGGGATTTTCCACCGAGGCGGCGATCGATGCGCAGACTTTGCTCGAGCAGCCTTGCGACGTGCTGGCGCCCTGCGCGGTCGAGCGGGTAATCGACGCCGACGTCGCGCGCCGGCTGCGTTGCCGCATCCTCGCCGAGGGCGCGAACGGCCCGACGACGCCCGAGGCGGACAAGGTTCTCGCCGAGCGCAACGACGGCGTCTTCGTCATCCCCGACATCCTGTGCAACGCCGGCGGGGTGATCGTCAGCTACTTCGAGTGGGTGCAGGACCTGCAGCAGTATTTCTGGTCGCGCGACGAGGTCATGGACCGGCTCGAACGGGCGCTCGACCGGAGCTGGACCATGGTGATCGCCCGGGCCAAGCGCGACGGCGTCGCGAACCGCACCGCCGCGATGGCGATCGGCGTCGAGCGGGTGATGAAGGCCAAGCAGGCGCGGGGGCTGTTTCCCTGACCGGCGCTACCGCACCAGAAACCCGATCGCCGCCGCATTGGCGAGGTCGATGAAGAAAGCCGAGACGAGCGGCAGGATGATGAAGGCCATCGGCGCCGAGCCGTAGGCCTTGGTGACCGACGTCATGTTGGCGATCGCGGTCGGCGTCGCGCCGAGCGCCACGCCGACGAACCCGGCGGTGAGCACGGCCGCCTCGTAGTTGGCGCCCATCGCGGGAAACACCGCCAGCGCCGCGAACGCCACCGCCGCAAGCGTCTGGAGCGCGAGCACGACGATCAGCGTCGGCCCGAGCTCGGCGACCGACCAGAGCTGCATGCTCATCAGCGACATCGCGAGAAACACGTTGAGCGAGAAATCGGAGACGAGCGCGAGCGAGCGGGTCCGGGCCGGCCAGGCGAGGCCGGGAACGAGCCGGGGAACGCTGTTGGTCAAGACAATTGCGGTCAGGAGACAGGCCACGAACGGCGGCAGCTTGAGGCCGAGATCGGCGAGCGCGGCGTGGATGGCGAGGCCGACGAGGATCGCGAGGCTGAGGACGAGCAGCGCGCGCATCAAGGCGACGTGGTCGATGTCGTCCCGGGCTGCGTCGTCGCGCAGCCCCAGAATGGGCGCGGCGTCGCGCGGGCCCTTGAGCCCGTAGCGGGACACGA
Organism: uncultured Roseiarcus sp.; assembly: GCA_945957375.1. Classification (GTDB taxonomy): domain Bacteria; phylum Pseudomonadota; class Alphaproteobacteria; order Rhizobiales; family Beijerinckiaceae; genus Roseiarcus. The sequence goes on along the minus strand of CAMFKX010000056.1, from coordinate 9,031 downwards.
GAAACCGGGCGGTCGGCCCGCCGACGAGGCTGGCGGCGACGAGGCCGATCGTCGCCGAGGCGATCCCGATCTCCATCGCGTGCTTGAGGCCGAATTGCTGTTCGATGACCGGCGCCCAGGCGATCGTGGTGCCGTGCCCTCCGATCAGGGCGGCCGAGCCGAGCAGGGCGGTCACGCCGTGGGGCAAGCCGAGCGTCGCCGCTCCGCCGGCCGCGATCAGGTTCTGGATGATCAGGAAGGCGAGGGTGAGCGCGAGCAACGTGAACAGCGGGCGGCCGCCGGCGATCAGGTCATCGAATTTCGCGTTCAGGCCGATCCCGGTAAAGAAATAGAGGAGCAGCGTATCGCGGGCGTCGAGGTCGAAGACGACCTTGAGCCCCAGCCCTTCGAACAGGACCAGCGTGGCGAGCGAAGCGACAAGGCCTCCGGTCACCGCCTCGGGAATGTTCCACCGACCGAGCGGCGCGATGAGGCGATTGAGCCCGACCCCGATGAAGAACACGACGATCGCGAGGGTGAACGTCTCGAGGCCGGGCGTTTCGATCGTTTGCATGAGACGGACGGCCTCGCGACGGGCTGGGGGAGGGCGGCGAAGCCGGAACGACGCCGTTTCGCCGGCGCAGCCGGCGCAAGCGGCCGGTCATGGGCTTTTGGCCGGGTCGGGTCTGACGACGCCCACGATCGGTCCGATCGGCGCAAGCTCGTCGTCGCGCTGGAGTTCGGGCGCGTAGAGCGACGAGAGCGAGCCGTCGAGAAACAGCGCGTTGCGGCAACCGAGCGCGTCGCGGAACAGTCTGGCGAACGCGTCGAAGGTCACCGGCTCCTCGGAGATGGCGAAAACCGCCCCGCCGCGCTCGTCGATTCCGACCCCGTTTCGGATTTTCGCTGACGTGCCGTCGGGCCGGATCTTGGGATGAATGCGGCCGTCGATCACCAGCATCGGCCCCGATTGGGTGGCGAACCGCGCCTTGGGCGGATTGGCGAGATAGCGGCCGGTCTCGGTCACCCCGGCGACGCCGTCGCCGATCCAGAACACGCCGTTCGGCTTCAGGCGAAAGTTGGAGGCTCCGCCGTCCCGGGTGTCGGCGTCGCGCAGGATGCGGGCGCTCTCGACATAGAGGCCCATCGGCGACTGGTCTTCGCGGAACATGCCGGCGTTCATGGCGAACACGAGCCGCTTGCCGTCGTTGCGCAGCGACTCCGCCAGCGCGTCGAGCGACCCGAACGGCCGGTCGTCGCGCCCCTTCCAGAACAGGCGCAGGTCGTCATGGCGAGGATCGAAGGCGCATACGGTGTAAGGGGCGCCCTCGAAGCTCTTCGGCGCGCAGTCGGCCGAGGCGGGCGCGCACGCGAGCCCGAAGAAGAGCGGGAACCAGGCGGCGAAACCGCTGCGCCGCATGCGAACTCCCTACCGTCTCTCGAATAGGCCGTTGCGGCCGGCCACGCCGAATCTCGGCGACCGCGGCACAATACCATTCGGAGGCAAAGGCGGGAATCCTCGGGACGCGCAGCCGGCGCGGCGATTGCGCCAAGTCCGGCGGGCGGCTAAAGCCGTTCCCGTCTGTCGTAGACACCGGACGAAACCCTTGATCCTCGAGACCCAACGGGACGCGGGCGCGGCGCGCGATATCCTGGCCGCGGCCGCCCGCGAGGCCGGCGCCATCGCGCTGAGCTTCTTCCGGCGGGGAGCGAAGACCGCGGCCGCGGTGCAGACCAAGGCCGGCGGCTCGCCGGTGACCGAAGCCGACCTCGCCGCCGACGCCTTCCTCAAGCGCCGGCTCGGCGAAGCGTTTCCCGAAGCCGGCTGGCTGTCGGAGGAGACCGCCGACGATTCCGCGCGGCTCGGCCGCCGCGCCTTGATCGTGGTCGACCCGATCGACGGCACCCGCGCCTTCGTCGACGGGGATCCGCGCTGGGCCGTTTCGGCGGCGCTGGTTGTCGACGGAAGGCCGATCGCCGGCGTCGTCCACGCGCCGGCGCTCGAAGAGACCTACGCCGCCGCGCGCGGAGCCGGCGCCCAATTGAACGGCGCCGCGCTCAAGTCGGCCGCGCAGGCGGACGCCTCGCAATTCACCGCCGCCGGCCCCAAGCCGCTGCTCGGCGCCATGAGCGCGCGCCTCGAGGCGACGATCGCGGCGCGCCCCTTCGTGCCGTCGCTGGCCTACCGCATGTGTCTCGTCGCCAGCGGCGGGCTCGATTTCGCGGTCGCACGGGCCGATTCGCATGACTGGGACATCGCCGCGGCCGATCTCGTGCTCGAGGAGGCGGGCGGCCGCCTGGTCGAGCAGCCGGGCGAGCGGTTGCGCTACAACGAGGCGCGCATTCGTCGCGGCGCCCTTCTCGGCGCCCCGGACGCGCTGGCGCGGCGCTTGCTCGACGCTTTTCGCGCCGCGGCCGGGGCGTGATCGGCGGACATGGGCGCCGTCGACCCCGGCGGCTTGCGTTTTGGCCCGAGCGGAGGCAAAGCCGCGCGACGCAGCCTTCGCACATGGATTTTCGAGGACGACCATGACGACCCCCAAGAACCCTCCCGGCGAGGACAAGCGGCAGTTGCTGCACCTCGTGTTCGGCGGCGAGCTCAAGTCCCTGGAGACGCATGAATTCCGAGACCCTTCGGCGATCGATCTGGTCGGGGTGTATCCGGACTACGCCAGCGCCGAGCGCGCCTGGCGCGCCAAGGCGCAGCAGACGGTCGACAGCGCGCAGACCCGCTATTTCATCGTCCATCTGCATCGGCTGATCGAGCCGGATCTCGCGCCGCCGACAAGGACCGCCTGACGCAGCAATGGCAAGACGTATTGGCCGGTCGCCGTTCTGGCAGGAAACCATCGGTTTCCTGCTCGCCAAATATGTGCGCTTCGTACAGGTGACCAGTCGTCTGACCACGGTCCCGGCCAACCTCGACAAGGCGATGGCGGGCGAGGCGCCGATCATTTGCGCCATGTGGCATGGCCAGCATCTGATGATGTCCTTCGCCTGGCCGGACACGATCGACCGGTTCGCGGCGCTGATCTCGCGCCACGAGGACGCCGGCGCCCAGGCGATCGCGCTCGAACATCTCGGCGTGACGCCGGTGCGCGGGTCGGGTGGTCCGGCCGACCGATCCCGCTACAAGGGCGGCGCGCCGGCGATGCGGGAATTGCTGCGTCAGCTCGAATCGGGGGCGTCGGTGGCGATGACCGCCGACGTGCCGAAGGTCGCGCGCGTCTGCGGCCTCGGCATCGTCGCCCTCGCGAAACTCTCCGGTCGGCCGATCGTCCCGACCGCGGTGGTGACCAGCCGGCGCATCCAGTTCAACTCCTGGGATCGCGCTTCGATCGGCCTTCCGTTCAGCCGGGCGGTGGTTTACGCCGCCGAGGTCGTCCGCGTGGCGCCGGACGCCGACGACGCCGCCATGGAGGCCGCGCGCCTCGCCGTCCAGCGGGGCCTCGACGAGGCGCACGCGAAGGCCTACGCCATGGTTGGCGCGGTCGATCCGGGCGCGCATCTGAGAACGGCATGACGTCGCCCCTGTCGCTGCACGTCTATCGGGCGCTGACCGCGCTCGGCACGCCGCTGGCCGGACCGTTCCTTGCCTGGCGCAGAAGCCGCGGCAAGGAGGACGGCGAGCGGCTTCCGGAAAGGCGCGGCGTCGCCGGCATCCCGCGCCCGGCGGGGCGGGTCGTCTGGCTGCACGGGGCGAGCGTCGGCGAAGCCGTTTCGCTTCTCCCCTTCGTCGAGCGCATCGTCCGCTCCGGCGCGACGCCGCTGGTCACGACCGGGACCGTCACCTCCGCCGAGCTGCTCGCGCGGCGGTTGCCGGCCGGCGCGCTTCATCAATACGCGCCGATCGACAACCCGTTGTTCGTCCGGCGTTTCCTCCTGCACTGGCGGCCCGACGCGGCGCTCGTGGCGGAATCCGAGCTTTGGCCGAACATGATCGTCGAGACCAAGCGCGCCGGTCTGCCGCTCGCCATGGTCAACGGCCGGATCAGCGAGCGCTCGTTCCGCCGTTGGCGCAGGGCGCCGCGGACCATCGGCGCGCTGCTCTCGCGCTTCGATCTCTGCCTCGCGCGCAGCGACGTCGACGGCGAGCGGCTGGCGGCGCTCGGGGCGCCGCGCGTCCAGGTCGCCGGCGACATCAAATACGACGCGCCGGCGCTGCCGGCCGACCGGCGCGAACTCGCCGAACTCATGGGCCAGACCTCGGGGCGCCAGATCTGGATCGCGGCCTCGACCCATCCAGGCGAAGAGGCGATCGCGGTTCGCGCGCACCTGCGCCTCGCCGAGGTGTTTCCCGACGCCCTGACCCTGATCGTCCCGCGCCATCCCGAGCGCGGCGAGGCCATCCTGCGCGAGGTTGCGACGGAGGGCCTCAAATGCGCGCTGCGCTCGCGCGGCGCGCGGCCGGGGCCGGAGACGGCGGTCTATATCTGCGACACCATCGGAGAGCTTGGCCTGTTCTACCGACTGGCGGGCGTCGTGTTCGTCGGCAAGTCGTTCGTCGCGGGGGGAGGGCAGAATCCGATCGAACCGGCTCGCCTCGCCTCGGCCATCCTGCACGGTCCGATGGTCGACAACTTCGCCGACGCCTACGCCGCGCTCGACTCCGCCGGCGGCGCGCTCGAGATCGCCGACCCGGAGCGTCTTGGCGAGGCGCTGATCGCGCTTTTCGCCGACGCTGCGAGGCTGAGAGCCATGGCGCGCGCGGCCGGCGACACGGTGGAGCGCCGCGCCGGCGCCGTCGAGCGTTCGATGAAAGCCCTCGCGCCGATCCTGCCGTTCGCCGGAGCGAGCCGTTGAGGGCCCCCGGCTTCTGGACGATCCGGAAGCCGACGGCGCTGGCTCGCCTGCTCCAGCCCGTCGGGACCCTCTACGGCGCGGTCGCCGCCCGGCGCATGTCGAAGCCGGGGGTGCGGGTCGGCGCGCCGGTGGTCTGCGTCGGGAATTTCGTCGCCGGCGGCGCCGGCAAGACCCCGACCGCCATCGCCCTCGCCCGGATTCTGATCGCGGAAGGACGCCGCGTCGCCTTCCTGTCGCGCGGCTACGGCGGCGCCCGGCGCGCCGAGCCTCTGCGGGTCGACCCGCGCCTGCACGACGCCGCGGCGGTCGGCGACGAGCCGCTCATGCTCGCCGCGGTCGCGCCGTGCTGGGTCGCCGTCAATCGGGCCGAGAGCGCCCGGCGCGCCGTCGACGAGGGCGCCGAGGTCCTGATCCTCGACGACGGCCTGCAAAATCCCGCGCTCGCCAAAGACCTCGTCTTTGCCGTGGTCGACGGGGAGACCGGGTTCGGCAACGGCCTCTGTCTTCCGGCCGGGCCGTTGCGCGCCCCGCTCGCGGTTCAGATGCGACACGTCGGCGCGCTGGTCGCGGTCGGCGGCGAGGACGCCGCGCGCGCCGAGATCGCTCGGGCGGCCCCCGGGCGGCCGACGTTCGCGGCGGGCCTCGAGCCGGACGCGTTCGCCGCCGCCGGCCTCATCGGCCGGGAAGTGGTGGCGTTCGCCGGCATCGCTCGCCCCGAGAAGTTCTACGCCACCTTGCGGCGCGTCGGCGCGCGGCTTGTCGCCACCCGCGACTTTCCCGACCACCATCGGTTCACCGCCCGCGAACTGGACGCCCTTCGCGAGGAAGCGAGCCGCCGCCTCGCCCTGCTGGTGACGACCGAGAAGGACCAGGTGCGCCTCGGCGCGAAAGCCGCGCAAGGCGTGGCGACGCTCCCGGTGACGTTGCGGTTCGAAGAGCCAAGGGCGGTGCGCGAGCTGTTGCGCGCGGCGCTCGGGCGATTGGAGAGACGATGACAACCACGTCCGCCCTCGTCATCCGAACGGCGATCCCCACCGACGGGCCCGATCTGCGGCGGGCGATGATCGAGCTTCAGGAGCACGAGCGGCGCCTGCACGATTCGCGCCTGCCGGGCGAGGCGATGGTCGACGCCTATCTCGCCTGGCTGTTGAAGGAGGCCGAGCAGGACGGGATCGCATGTGTCGCCGAGGTCGGCGGCGCCTTTGCCGGCTTCGCCGTCGGGTGGGTGAAGCAGGGCGAGAATCCGGCCGAGACGCCGGATTCCAATCGTTGCGGCTACGTTTCCGACATTTGCGTCTTGCCCGCTTTTCGTCGCCTCGGCGTCGCGACCCGGCTTCTCGAGGCGCTGGAGGCTCATCTCGCGCGCGCCGGCGTCTCGCGCATCCGTCTCTTCGCCCTGGCGGCGAACGGGACGGCGCGCGCGGCCTACGAGCGCGCCGGCTACGCCGCCTACGAGGTGACTTACGAAAAGGCGGCGCGGCCGGGGTAAGGCGGCCGGGAAGGGCGCTTCGCGTCCCTCGTGGTCGACCCTCCGCCCCGCGCGCTCGCGCCGCATTCCCGAGGCGAGGCCGATGATGGTAGCTTCGCCTGGCGCAAGGCGCGCCCGGGAGCGCGGCGATGGATTTCGTCTTCATGTTGACCCGCGACGACGCGACCGTCGCGAACGCCCTCGACCTGATCGAGACGGTCCGCCCCCTCGGCCTGAAACACATCGGCTTCAAGGACGTCGGCGCCGAGCCCGCGACTCTGAAACGAATCGTCGACGCGATCCGCGAAGCCGGCGCGTCGGTCTGGATGGAGATCGTGGCGACCTCGCGCGCCGATGAGCTGCGCGCCATCGCGCTCGGCCGCGCCCTCGGCGTCGACGTTCTGATGGGCGGCGTCGCGGCGGAGGAGGGCGTGCGGCTGCTCTCCGGGAGCGCCGCCCGCTACCTGCCTTTCGCCGGCTCGCCGGCCGGCCATCCCACGGAACTCGGCGGATCCGCGCAGGAGGTCGAGGCGCATTGCCGCGCTTTCGCCGCGCTCGGCTGCGCCGGGGTCGACATCCTCGCCTATCGCGCGACCGAGGCAGAACCGCTCGACCTCGTCGCCGCCTGCCGGCGGGGCTTCGGACCCCAGGGGAAAGTCGTGGTGGCGGGCTCGATCGACGGCGCCGAACGGATCGCCGCGATCCGCGCCGCCGGCGCCGACGCCTTCACCATCGGCACCGCCGCGATCGACGGGACCTACGCGCCCGGCGCCGGCCCGCTCGAAGCCCAGCTTCGCGCGGTGCTCAGGGATTGCGCCGGGAAGCCGTAAGCACGGCGCCCTACGGGGACGCGCCATTTCAACCAAAATGAAAATGTGCTTACGTGACGCATGTCGACCTCGGGCCGCAGCGGCGTTCTCGCGGCGGCCGCGGGCCTTGCACGCTCCGCGGCCTGGGCCCCCGACTGGCGCGCCGCCTTGGCCAGGGCGCTGGCGCGGGAGGTCGAGGAGCGGCGCTTCTTCCTGTGGCTGCCGGTCGCGGCGATGGGCGGCGTGGCGCTCAATCTCGCCGCCGACGGCGAGCCGGCGCTCTGGGCGCCGGCGGCGCTGACCCTCGGCTTCGTCGCCCTCGCGGTCGGCTGCCGCGCCCGTCCCGTGGCACTCGGCGTCGCGCTGGCGCTGGCCGCGCTGTTCGCCGGCTTCCTCGCGATGTCGTTGCGCACTGCGCGCGTCGCCGCGCCGGTGCTCGACCGCATCCGCATCGTCACGCTCGAAGGCTTCGTCGACGAGGTGGACCTGCGCCCGGTCGGGGCGCGGCTGGTGATCAGCGTCGCCGACGCCGAAGGGATGCCGGCCGACAAGGTCCCGAGCCGGGTCCGCGTCACCACCCGCAAGACGCCGGAGGCGATCGCGGGCGACTTCGTGCGTCTGAAAGCGCGCCTGCTGCCGCCCTCGCATGCGGCGCTGCCGGGCGGCTACGACTTTGCCCGCGACGCCTTCTTCGCCGGCGTCGGCGCGGTCGGTTCGACCCTCGGCGGGATCGACATCCTGCCGCCGCCGGGCGAGGCGACCCTTGCGCGCCGCTTCCGCGCGGCGATCGACCACGCCCGCAACAGCCTCGCCGTGCGGGTCGACCGCGTCATCGGCGGCGACGAGGGCGCGATCGCCGCCGCCATGGTGACCGGCAAACGCGACTTCCTGTCGAACGACGCCAAGGACCTGATCCGCGAGGCCGGCATCTTCCACATCATCACCATCTCCGGCGTCCAGATGACCCTGGTCGCCGGGATTGTCTTCGCCGTCGCGCGCCGGCTTCTGGCGCTGTCGCCGACGCTCGCCCTGAAATACCCGATCAAGAAATGGGCGGCGGTCGTCGCCATGGGCGGCTCGCTTCTCTACGACGTCGCGACCGGCTCGCGGGTCGGCACCGAGCGGGCGCTCACCATGACGCTGATCGTGCTCGGCGCGGTGGTGCTCGACCGGCGCGCGCTGACGATGCGCAACCTCGCGTTCGCGGTCATGGCGGTGATCGCCATCGAGCCCGAGGCGATTCTCGGGGTGAGCTTCCAGCTGTCGTTCGCCGCCGTCGCGGCGCTGGTCGCGGTGATGGAGGCGCGGCTTGCCGGCATGGAGACCGACCCCGAGCCGTGGATGCCGGCGCGCGGCCGCCCGCCGCCGCCCGGGCTCCTCGAACAGATCGTGCATCGGCCCGCGGCTCTCTTGCTCGCCACCGCCTGCGCGACCAGCGCCACCGCATCGTTCATGGCCTACCATTTCCACGATCTCAGCCCCTATGTGCTGATCGGCAACCCGCTGACGCTCTCGATCATCGAGTTCTTCGCCGTGCCGGGGGCGCTCGTCGGCGCGGCGCTTTATCCGCTCGGGCTCGACGGGCCAGTCTGGCTCTATGTCGGCCTCGGCATCAAGTTCATCCTCTGGATCGCCAAATTCATCGCGGCGGCGCCCGGCTCGACCGTGCATCTGCGCGCCTTCGCGCCGTTCGCGCTGCCGTTCCTCGCGCTCGCCGTGCTGAGCGCGACGCTCTGGCGGACCTGGACCTTTCGCGCCAGCGCCGTCCCCTTCGCGCTGGTCGGGGTGATCGGCGCCTTGGCGGGGCCGCGCTACGACGTGATCGTCGCGCCCTCGGGCGAGCAGGCGGCGGTGCGCGACGCGGACGGAAAACTGATGATCGTCGGCAAGCGCCTCAACGCCTTCGCCGCCGAGCAATGGCTCGCCGCCGACGGCGACGGACGCGATCCGGCGCATGCGCGCGACCCCGACG
>CAMFKX010000055.1 GCA_945957375.1 uncultured Roseiarcus sp. | reverse complement strand
CAAGGGGGGAGGGATTCAGCGCCTCTTTTTGCCACTGCTTTAGCAACGTTGCGCTGCAAACTCCCTCCCCCCTTGTGGGGGAGGGTTGGGGAGGGGGGTCGCGCCATATTCATGCCGGCTTTTCCTCGATCCGCGGCCGCAACTCGGCGAGCTTGGCGTAAACGGTCTCCAGCACGCCGTCGAGGTTGCGAAACACCTCGTCGTTGGAGAAGCGAAGGACGTCGAAACCCTATTCAGCGATCGCTCTTGAACGCGCCGCATAGCGCGCAAGCTCTGCCGCCGTCGAAGGCGTCGCTCCGTCAACCTCGATGACCAGCCTGGTCTCGAGGCATACGAAATCGGCGATGAAGCCTGCGAGCACGACTTGCCGAGGAAAGCGGAAGCCGGAGGTCTGCTTTCGGCGGAGCCCCTGCCAGAGCTTCTTCTCGGCGCTCGTCGGATTGTTGCGAAGGGCGCGGGCGAACGACGCCAGATTCCCGGGCACGGCGCGACCCCCCTCCCTGACCCTCCCCCACAAGGGGGGAGGGGATCACGGCATCGCTTCGAAGCGGCGCGCGAGCGCGCTGATCTTGCGGGCAGTCTCGATGTCGAGGTCGGTGATCTTCATGCCCGCGTCGTGGGTGCAGAACGAGAAGGAGACGATGTTGTAGGAGTTCTTGAACTCCGGGTGATGGTTCATCACTTCCGCCTCGATCGCGACCTCGACGATGAAGGCGATCGCGTCGCGGAAGGTCTTGAGCGTGAAGGTCGCTTCGATGTTGGGCGCACGGACCGACCAGTCGGGCAACGCGGTCAGGGCGGAACGGATCTCGTCGTCGCTGAGAATCTTGTAGTTCGCCATGGCGGGACTCCTCGAAGAAGCAGCGGGACACAACCCTAGCACGGCCCGCCGCGCTTCACGACGGCGCGCGCATGGCCGCGGACCGCGGCCAGTCGACCAGCCGGCCCGGCGCGGCGAGCACGATCCGCTCGCCCTCTTCGGGCCAGACGAGGGCGCCGCCGGTGAACTCGCCGAACGCCGGCAGGACGATCTGGCGGCGGCCGATCACGAAGCACGGCAGCCGCACCGAGTCGCGGCCGCGTCCGCTGAGCCGGGCGACCGGGTGGATATGGCCGGCGAGCGCGATCGGGCCCGGCTGGCGCGGGTCCTGGTCGAGCGGATGGTGGCGGCAGGCGAAGCCCGAGAGCAGCGACGGCTCCTCGACCGCGGGGAAGCCGCAGCCGGCGTAGAGCGGCGCCGCGCGCCGGTCGTGGTTGCCGATCACCACGACGCAGTCGAGCGCTGCGCGCGTCCGGCGCCAGGCGCGCAGCGACTCCGACAGGCCGTCGGTCAGCGACGCCCGCGCGTGGGCGAAGTCGCCGAGGACGACGAGGCGCTCGGCGCCGAGATCGTCGCAGAGGGCGCCGAGGCGGCGCAGCGTCTCCTCGCTCGCGCCGAACGGCGCCGGCGCGCCGGCGGCGCGGAACGCCGCCGCCTTGCCGAGATGCAGGTCGGCGACGAACAGTGTCCGCTCCGGCGGGCAATAGACCGCGCGCTCCGGCAGCAGCGCCAGCGCGCCGCGGCGCAACGCCTCGTCCGCGGTCATGACGCTCTCTTTCGGAGCGACCCCGCCCTGAGGAGCCCGCGCAGCGGGCGTCTCGAAGGGCGGCCGCCGACGAGCATCTTTCGAGGCCTATCGCCTTCGGCGACGGGCGCCTCAGGATGAGGGCGTGCGGCGACGCCGACCGTCATGCGTCGGCGGCTTCGTCGAGTTCGGCGACCATGCGTTCGATGCGCGCGCCGAGCGTCTCGTTGGTGAGCTTCTCGCGGAACCGCGCGACCATCAGCGGGAAGGCGAGCGGGGTCGCGCGCTTCAGCGGCCTCAGGTCGAGCCGCCGCGACGCCATCCGCTCCAGAACGGCGCCCAGCCGCTTCACGTCGAGTTCGTCCTCCAGCACTTCCCGCTCGGCTTGCTTCAGCAGCCCGTTGTCCGGGTCGAACTTGCGGAAGACGTCGTAGAACAGGCCCGAGGAGGCCTGCATCATCCGCGCGCTCTTCCGCTGCCCCGGATAGCCCGCGACGACGAGGCCGGCAATATGGGCGATGTCGCGGAAGCGACGGCGGGCGAGTTCGCTAGCGTTGAGGCTCGCCGCGACCTCCGCGGTCAGCGCCCCGGCGTCCGGCGCCGGCGCGAGCAGGTCCGGCAGCGCGGCCGCCCAGTCGCGCGGCGCGCCGCTCAGGATCTCGAAGCCGTAGTCGTTGAAGCTCAGCGAGAACGTGCCGGGCTCGGTCCGCGCGGCGCGCCAGGCGACGAGGCTCGACAGGCCGAGGTGGATGTCGCGCCCGGCGAAGGGGTAGACGAACAGGTGCCAGCCCTCGCGCGACTTCAGCGTCTCGACCAGCAGCGTCTGCGGCGTCGGCAGCGCGGACCATTTCGCCTGCACCTCCAGCATCGGTCGGGCGGCCTCCATCTCCGGGCCGTCGAAACGGCCCTCGGCGGCGCGGGCGAACGCTTCGACCATCGCGTCGGCGAGCGTGGTCGAGAGCGGCATTCGTCCGCCGGCCCAGGCCGGCGTCGCCCCGCCCCCCTTGGCCGGCTTGACGAAGGCGGTCCCGGCCTCGAGGCGGACGAATTCGAGCACCTTGCCGCCGAACCAGAAGCGCTGGCCGGCGCGCATGCGGGCGACGAAGCTCTCCTCGACCGTGCCGAGCTTCGCCCCGCGCGGCGCCGGTCCATATTGCACCACGACCGACGTATCCGAGACGATGGCGCCGATATTGAGCCGGTGGCGGTGGGCGATATCATGGTCGAGGACGCGCCAGACGCCGTCGGCGCCGGGGACGACGCGGCGGAAACCGGGGTAGGCTTTCAGCGTGGGTCCGCCCCTCGAGACGAAGTCGAGGCACCAGGCCCAGGATTCTTCGGTGAGCGTCGCATAGGCCGCCGTCGCGCGCACCTCGGCGAGCAGCTCGGCGGGGACGAAGCCGCCCCCGAGCGCGACGGTGACGCAGTGCTGGGCGAGAACGTCGAGCGGGGCGACCAAGCTGCGGCGCGCCTCGATCCGTCCCGCTGCGATCGCCGCCTTGACCGCTGCGGCTTCGATCAGTTCGAGCGAATGGCTCGGCACGATGGTCACGCGCGAGGTCCGGCCCGGCGCGTGGCCGCTGCGCCCGGCGCGCTGCAGGATCCGCGCGACGCCCTTGGGCGAGCCGACCTGCAGCACTCGCTCAACGGGGAGGAAATCGACGCCGAGGTCGAGGCTCGATGTGCATACGACCGCCTTGAGCGTCCCGGCCTTCAGCCCCTGCTCCACCCAGTCGCGCGTCTCGCGCGACAGCGAGCCATGATGGAGCGCGATGATGCCAGCCCAGTCGGGGCGCAGCTTCAAGAGGCTCTGATACCAAAGCTCTGTCTGCGAGCGGACGTTGGTGAAGACGAGCGTGCTTTGCGCCGCCTCGATCTCGGCGACCACCGCCGCCGCCATCTTGGTGCCGAGATGCCCCGCCCAGGGAAAGCGCTCGGGCGACGCCGGCAGCAGCGTGTCGACGATGAGCGGCTTGGCGATCCTCGCCTCGACTAGGGTCCCACGCCCGTGCGGCCCCAGCAGGACGTGCAGCGCATCGTCGAGATTGCCGAGCGTCGCCGACATGCCCCAGGTCATCAGGTCGTGGCGGAAGGCGCGCAGGCGAGCGAGGCCCAGCTCGGTCAGAACCCCGCGCTTGTTGCCAAGCAGTTCGTGCCATTCGTCGACCACGACGAGGCGCAGGTCGGCGAAGGTGTCACGCGCGTCCGGACGCGACAGCATCAGCGACAGGCTCTCGGGCGTAGTGACGAGCAGGCGCGGCGGGGTCTTGGCCTGGCGGGTCCGCTCGCCGGCGGACGTGTCGCCGGTGCGGGCGCCGACGGACCAGGCCGGCGCGCCGGTCGCGTCGTGCGCCGCGACGCCCTCGAACGCCTCGCGCAACGCCTTCTCGGAGTCCGCCGCGAGCGCCCGCATGGGAGTAAGCCAGAGGACGGAGAGGGGAGGCTGTGCGCTTGGGGATTTGGCGCCCCTCCCCCCTTGTGGGGGAGGGTTGGGAGGGGGGTCGCGCCCTGCCTCTCCTGTTGGCGCCCCCGATGGCTCCTTCTCGGAAAGCTCCGCGCGACCCCCCTCCCCCGCCCTCCCCCACAAGGGGGGAGGGGGCAGCGCCAGCCACGCCCCGAGCGCGACGGCCAGCGTCTTGCCGGAGCCGGTGGTCGCGTGCAGGAGGCCGGAGCGGCCCTCGGCCATCAGCGCCCAGGTCTCGCGCTGGAAGGGAAACGGCTCCCGCCCCCTCTCGGCGAACCACGCCTCGATCGCCGTTGCGCGCGCGTCAGCCATCGCCGCCCGCCGGCAGGAGCGCGCGCAGGCTCGCGAGCGTGTCGGCCTCGGCGACCGGCTTGTCGCGCCGCCAGCGCAACATGCGCGGAAAGCGCACCGCGATGCCGCTCTTGTGGCGCTTGCTCGGCGCGATGCCTTCGAAGCCGAGTTCGAACACCTGCGTCGGCGTGACGCTGCGCACCGGCCCGAAGGTCTCGACGGTCGTGCGGCGGATGATCGCGTCCATCTCGCGCATCTCGGCGTCGGAGAGGCCGGAATAGGCCTTGGCGAACGGCACGAGCTCGCGGTTCGCCGCCCCCTCCTCCGCGCTCCAGACGGCGAAGGTGTAGTCGCTGTAGACCCCCGAGCGGCGGCCGTGGCCGCGCTGCGCGTAGATCAGCACCGCGTCGACGCTCATCGGGTCGAGCTTCCACTTCCACCACACGTCGGTGCGGTCGTCGCCCTTGCGCCGGCCGACGCCGTAGGCGCCCTCCCGCGCTTTCAGCATGAAACCCTCGCGGCCGAGCGCGCGCGCCTGCTCGCGGATCGCCGCGAGGTCGGCCCAGGTCGGGGCGGCCACTTCGGGGCTAAGGCGCAAAGGCAGCGGTCCATGTGCGGCGAGCGTGTCGCCGACCAGCGCCTCGAGCCTGGCGCGCCGCTCGCGCTGCGGCTCGCCGCGCAGGTCGTGACCGCCGAGTTCGAGCAGGTCGTAGGCGATCAGCGCGACCGGCAGCTCGCGCAGCGTCTTCTCGCTGATCGCCTTGCGGCCGAGCCGCTGCTGGAGGCTGGCGAAGGGCGCGAGCCCGTCGAGCGAGTCCGCTTGCGCCGCGCCCGGCGGCGGGGCGAGCACCACGAGCTCGCCGTCGATCGCGACGCCGTCCGGCAGCGCGCGCGCCAGCCGCTCGAGATCGGGATAGGCGTCCGAGATCAGCTCCTCGCCGCGCGACCAGAGCCGCCAGTCGCCGCCGCGCCGGACGAGCTGGGCGCGGATGCCGTCGAACTTCCATTCGACGATCCAGTCCTGCAACCGGCCGAGGGTCGCCTCCATGTCGGCGAGCGGCCGCTGCCAGGATTGCGCGAGATAGAACGGATAGGGCTTTCCCGCGTCGAGCGACGCGCCTTCGGCGTGGTCGACGTCGGCGACGAGCGCGGCGAAGTCGTCGGCCGACGGCGTGCGGCGCGCCTGACCGTAGCCGATCATCCGCTGCGCCATGCGGCTTTCCTCGACCCCGGCCACCTCGGCGAGCGCCTTGACCACCTGGAGGCGCGAGACGCCGACGCGCAATTCGCCGGTGATCAGCTTGAAGAAGGCGAAGCGCTGCGCGTGCGGCAAAGCCGCGACCCAGGCCTTGAGCCGCACCCAGCGCGCGTCGTCGTCCAGCGCCGGCAGCGTCAGCAGGCGCTCGCGCATCCAGCGGTCGAGGGAGACGTCGTCATCACCCGAACTCTCCGGCAGCAGCAGTGAAAGCGTCTCGGCGAGGTCGCCGACGCTGGCGTAGGATTCCTCGACCAGCCACTCGGGCAGGCCGGAGCCCTCGACCGCGAGGCGGCGCAGAAGGCGGGTCGGCACGGTCTGGCGCGGCTTGCCGCCCGAGAGGAAGTAGATCGCCCAGGCCGCGCTCGCCCATTGCGCCGGATCAGCCTTGGCCGCCGTGAAGGCTTCGACCATCGCGGCCTGCTTGGCGCGGGTCGAGGTCGCCTGGTCGAGGTGGCGATAGAGGTCGGCGAACGCCTTCATGCGGCGGTCTCGCCGGGCGCCGCTTCCTCTTCGTCGCCATAAGCGGTCGCGAGCACGCGCGCGTCGACGCCGGTCTCGCGCAGGTAACGCGTGAGCGCGCCGACCGAGCCGTGGGTCGCGAGAACCCGCTCGGCGCCGGTCGCGGCGATCGCCGCGATCAGGCCCGGCCAATCGGCGTGATCGGAGAGCGGAAAGCCCCGGTCGAGGCCGCGCCGGCGGCGATTGCCGCGCACCTGCATCCAGCCGCTGGCGAGCGCGTCGGAATAATCGCCGAAGCGGCCGAGCCAGCCGCTCGCCGCGGCCGAGGGCGGCGCGACGATCAGCGCCCGGCCGAATTCGCGCTTGTCGGCGATCTCGCCCACGGCGCGGGTCGGCGGCAGCGCCACGCCGGCCTCGCGGTAGATGGCGTTGATCGGCTCGATCGCGCCGTGGCAGACGATCGGGCCGATCGCGGCGTCGACGCAGGCGAGCACGCGCTGCGCCTTACCCAGCGCATAGGCGTAGAGGACGCTGGCGCGGCCTGCGGCGGCGTTCTCGCGCCACCAGCCGTCGATCGCAGCGGCGATCTCGGCCTGCGGGCGCCAGCGGTAGATCGGCAGGCCGAAGGTCGATTCGGTGATGAAGACGCGGCAGCGCACCGGCTCGAAGGCGGCGACGACGCCATCGGCCTCGACCTTGTAGTCGCCCGAGGCGACCCAGACGTCGCCGCCGCTTGCAACCCGCGCCTGCGCCGAGCCGAGCACGTGGCCCGCGGGGTGGAGCGAGAGTTCGACGCCGTTGCGGGTCAGGATCTCGCCATATTCCGCCATCTCGATCGCCACGTCGCCGAGGCGCTTCCGAAGGATCGGCGCGGTCAGGCGGTGGCAGACATAGAGGTCCGATCCGAATCGGGCGTGATCGGCGTGGCCGTGGGTGATGACCGCGCGCCCGACGGGCCGCCACGGATCGATGTGGAAATCGCCGGCCTCGCAATAAAGGCCGCGGTCGGTGGGGACGATCAGGTCCATTCAACGCATATAGGCGGTCGGGCTTCGCCGCCAAAGCGGCGTGGACGGTCCGGTCCGCCCTCCCGACGCGACGCCGTTGACCGCCCTCATCAGCGTCTGCGTCGAGGAGGCGGCTTCGCAAGAAAGCCGGGCCGATTCCTGCTCGCCGTTGAAATGTGGCGTAACTCGCCACGATCTTGAAATTAAATTCAACGAACTGATTTATCTTTCCGACGGCCATCGCGTTGCGTTGTTTGATAATTCTCAGTAAACAGAGCATCGTGACATCAGCATTTGACTCTCGATCTGGATTGAAATTCAATTGAACAGCTTTGTTTACTACGTAAATCTACGAGTTCCTCGGAATCATCTCGAAGCAGCTTCGATGCGGTGGGTCCTATGGCGCGAACGGCTTCGCAAATGCGTTCGGCTTCCTTGGCCGGCGCGAAGGACGACGGCGGCGGGTGGCGCTTCCCAATCCGGACGCCAGCAGCGTGTTGCGTCCGCCGGCGGCGGAATTGCGACATTCCGCGCTGTGTCCGGCGCGAGAAAACATAGTATCTGGCATACCAGATCAAGACATCTGAACGGCCGGGGCGTACACTGGAATTCAATCCTCAGGTAAGTTCAGGAGGCGCGCGTTCTTCACGGATGGTGTTGGTTACGAATTTCAGCCTACTCTACAACGGGACTACTGTACATTATGGACAAGCCAAAATATGCCTGACATTCCCACCGCTCAACCAAACCCGACGGCCCGAACCGGCTACCACCACCGGAATGTTCCCGCCGCTCTGCGCGCCGCCGCACGCCAGGTTCTGGAAGCCGGCAACCCCGAGGACGTCGGCCTGCGCGAGATCTCGCGCCGAATCGGCATTTCCGCCACCGCGGCTTACCGGCACTTCGCCAGTCGAGACGACCTTCTGGCGACGGTTGCGGTGGAAGGCTTTCAGGAGCTCACGTCGGCGTTGCAGGCGGCGGTCGACGGCCCCGAACCCGCTGTCGCCGTCGGCCTCGCCTACCTCGACTTCGCGCTGGCGCAGCGCGGCTTGTTTCGGTTGATGTTCGGGCCGCTGCTCGCGCAGCGGCGCAAATACCCGGCGATGAACTCGGCCGCTGCCGCAGCCTTCGCAGTGATCGAGCGGGCGGGACTGGTCGACGAGGGGCCGAACGCGCAACAGAACGCGACGGCGATGGCCGCGTGGGGCCTCATTCACGGCCTCTCGGCGCTGTTCATCGAGAACGTCGTTCCGGCGCCCGACGTTCGCCGCCTCGCCCGGGAGATCTTTTCGCATGCGAGTCGCGAGCAAACGATGGGCCTAGGCGCCGGAGCGGCGCGTCCGGCTTGACCCGTCCGTCCCGCTCGTCCGTTCTTCGGGCTCGGGCTCGGGACCGAACACGCTCATCCCGCCATAGGCGTGCGAGCGGGCGCGCTCCTCGGCGAACAGCGCCGCCACGGAAGGACCCTCCGCCCAGGCCTCGAGCCGGCGCGCCTGGTCGTCGAGCCGACGGATCGCCGCCAGCTCCTCGGGCGCGCCGAGCCTCGCCTTGATCACGGCCGACTTCATCACCGCGATCGTCCGGTCGTAGACCTTGAGCGGGACGGGGAACGGATGCCGATCCTTGCCGCCGTGGGCGACCGAGAAGCGCGCCGGGTCGGTGAACCGACACGGCGCGCCGTGCACCACCTCGGCGACCTGCGCGAGCGCGCGCACGGTCCGCGGGCCGACCCCCGGCGAGAGCAGAAGGTCGGCGAAGTCTTTCGGACCCCGGTCGGCGGCGGCTGCGAAATTGGCGTGCAGCCGGCGCGCCACGATGTCCTCGGCGCGCACCTCGTGATGCGCCGGCATGACCAGATGCGGCAGGAGCGGCTGGAGCGGCTCGGCCTTGGGCGCGCTGGCGCCCTCGATCTTCGCGACCTCGCGCACGATCCCGTCCGGCCCCAGGTCCGTCAGCAACGCGATCTGGCTGCGCCGCGACGCCTCGGCGCGCGCGTCGGTCAGGTTGAGGATCGTCCCCTGCCCCACGCCGTCGATCGCGCTGTGCGGCGCCTCGACGAAGCTTCGCAACCCTTCCGACAGCCAATGGTAGCGGCGCGCCTGGCGCGCGTCGCCGTTCATGCCCTGCTGGACCACCACCCAGCGGCCGTCGTCGGCGACGATGAACCCATGGAGGTAGAGGTCGAAGCCGTCCTGAACGGCGGCGCTGTCGACCTTGGCGACGAGCCGGCTCGCCGTCGCCAGCGCCGCGCCGTCGAAGCCCGATGTCTCGCCGAACGCGACCAATTCCTGCGGCGTCTTGCGCGAGTGCGCGCCGCGACCGCCGCAGACGTGGAGCCCAAGTTCGCCGGCGATCGGGTTGAGGCCGCGCTTGAGGGCGCCGATGACCGAGGTCGTGATCCCGGACGAATGCCAGTCCATGCCCATGACGGCGCCGAACGACTGGAACCAGAAAGGATTGGCGAGGCGGCGCAGGAATTCGTCGCGCCCGTATTCGATCACGATCGCCTCAGTGACGACGGCGCCCAGCCGGGTCATCCGTTCGCCGAGCCAGCGCGGCACGCGGCCGCCGTGCAGCGGCAGGTCGGCGCTGCCGGCGCGGCGCGCGGTCACTGCCCGGCCCGCCCGGGCGGGAGGTTCGAGAAAGCGGCGATGCCTTTCGGCGAAGTCGGGTCGGCCTGGATCACGACGGAAGTGTAACCGCTTCCCGACCGCCCCGCGAGCGCTTCAGCGCACCGGCGAACGGCGTCAGGGGAACCGCCCGAGCCAGAGCGCGTTGAGCCTCATTCGCGTTCAACGGCGCGGCGGGGGCAATGACATGCGTATTCTCGTCCTGTTCGCTCATCCGGTCGAGACCAGTTTCGCCGCTGCGCTGCACCGCGCGACGGTCGCGGCGCTGCGCGCCGGCGGTCATGAGGTCGATGATTGCGACCTCTACGCCGAACGGTTCGATCCGGTCCTGAGTCGCGAGGAGCGGATGGTCTATGACGACCCGAGCATCAACCGCCGCGGCGTCGCCGGTTACGTCGACCGTCTCCTGGCCGCCGATGCCCTGGTGCTGAACTTCCCGGTCTGGAACATGGGCTTTCCGGCGATCCTCAAGGGCTTCGTCGACCGGGTGTTCCTGCCCGGGGTGAGCTTCAACCGCGACGCCCGCGGGGATATCGTCCCTGCCCTCGCCAATATCGGGCGGCTCGGCGTCGTCTGCACCTACGGCGGGAGCCGCCTGCTCACCACGCTGATGGGCGATCCGCCGCGGCGCTACCTGATGCGCACGATGCGGGCGGCCTTCGCCCCCGGGGGCCGCTGCGACTACCTCGCCTGTTACGACATGGATCATGCCGGGCTCGAGCAGCGCGACCGCTTCCTTGCCAAGGTGGAGCGCTGCTTTTCCGCGTGGTGACGACGATCGGCGCCTTCGCTGTGATCGGCGTCACGGCGGAGCGGCCGGGAGCGCGAGAGAATTCGCCTTTGAGGAACTGAGGCAGCGGTGGAGGACTCTCATGTCCCGCATCGAAAGGTTCGACGGGCGCGATCGCGGCGAGAGCAGCGGGCGCGCATCGGCCGACGCAGCGACGTCAGGCGCTCAGCCGCGCGAGCTGGCGGCTGAGGGCGAACGGGGTCGGGATGGACGGGAAGGCGTGCGGCCGTCGGACTCGGACGCCGCGGCGCGGTCTATCCCCTGCTCCGCGCAATCGGCCGGCCGGGATTGGCCGTTCGTCTGAGCGCCGCGAGGCCGTCTATGGGGTCGGCGCGGGACTCTCGTTCGCCGCCCGGCCGGGCGAACGCGGCGTCCTGCTCTGGCGCAAGCGGGCGGTCGTCTCGCAAGGTTCGCCCCTGAGCCGCTCGATGAGCCGCTCGCCCGCGGCGAGTTCAGCTTGCAGACGCGGCCTCTCCTGCTCCAGGGCGCATTTCAGCCGGGCCTCGAGCTGCGTCTTGTACGTCAGGCAAGCGCGGAGCGCGCCGTCTCCCCCAGTCATCGCGTCCCAGCCGATCTCTCGCCCGTCGCCAGTCCAGCCCAGGCTCCTGCGGGAAAACCTAGCCGAAATGCTTGACGTCCGCGTGACGTCGGCCCTCGACGAGCGCACGGTCCGTCGCGGGATCAGGCCGGCGTCGGCGCGTCGGCGCGCAACAGATTCTCGTGCTTGAGTTCGGCCCAGAGGTCGGCCGGAATCGGATGGCGGAAGGCCGCGAGGTTGCGCTCGACCTGGCCGACATTGATCGCCCCCGGGATGATCGAGGCGACGATCGGATGGCCGAGCGGAAACTGCAGCGCCGCCGCCGCGAGCGGGACATCATGGCGCCGGCAGACCGCCTCGATCTTCGCCACGCGCGCCAGGATCTCCGGTCCGGCCGGCGCGTAATTGTACATCGCGCCGGGGACCGCGCCGGTGGCGAGAATGCCCGAATTGTAGCCGCCGCCGATCACGATGCCGGCGCCGCGCTCGGCGCAGCGCGGAAAGACCGCGTCGAGGACGTCGGTCTCGAGCAGGGTGTAGCGCATCGCGAGCAGGAAGAAGTCGATGTCGAAGGCGTCGAGGAAGCGCGGGATCGCCTCGGCCGTGTTGACCCCGGCGCCGACGCCGCCGATCGCCCCCTCGTCGCGCAGTTGCGCGAGCGCGCGCCAGCCGCTCGTGCGCAGCGTCTCGAAGTGGCCGTCGAGCACGGCCGGATCCTCGTGCGACCAGTCGTCGAGGTCGTGGACGAGCAGGAGGTCGACCCGATTGATCCCGAGGCGCTGCAGGCTGTCCTCGAAGGAGCGCATCACGCCGTCGTAGCCGTAGTCGAACACCGCCTGAAACTCCAGCCCGCCGACCCACCAGGGATGCCGGTGCTCGTGCGCCGCCGGCCGCCTCAGGACGCGCCCGATCTTGGTCGAGAGCACGTAGTCTGCGCGCGGACGCCGGTAGAGGGCGCGGCCGAGCCGGTGCTCCGCCTGCCCGAGGCCATACCAGGGGGAGGTGTCGAAATAGCGCGTTCCGCCGTCCCAGGCCGCGGCGATCAGGTCGGCGGCAACGCCCTCGTCGACCTTTTCGAACAATTCCCCGATCGGGGCGGTTCCGAGCCCGATTTCGCTGACGGAGATTCGCGTCCGGCCGAGGCGGCGGACGCCGATCGAACCTGCGGTCATTCCTCCGGCTCCGTGTCGAAGCGCAGCGGGTAGCCTCGCGCCGCGCCGGCCTCGGTGCCGCGGGCGGCCTTGGTCTCGGCGATGTCCTTGGCGAACACGCCCACGACGCACAGCCCCTTCTTGTGCGCGGTCAGCATGACGCCGAGCGCCTGCGATTCGTTCATCCGGAAGATAGCCTTGAGCACCTCGACGACGAAGTCGCGCGGCGTGAAGTCGTCGTTGAACAGCAGAACCTTGTGCAAGCGGGGACGGTCGACCTTGGTCTCGGTCTTGGTCCGGACTTTCGTGCCGGTCTTGCTCATCGTGGCCCCCGGAGGCAGGCTGGATGGAACGATCGCATCCTCGCACGAGCCGCGCCGCCGATTCAAGCGCCGGCGAGAATCTTGCGTGGCGTCGCTGCGATCGTCGGAAGGCCCGCTCATGCTCGTCACACGTCAACCGGTTCTGCGCAACTTCTGGTACGCCACCCTGCCGCAAGACGCCCTAAGCGACGGGCCGAAGCCCTTTCGCCTGCTCGGCCAGGACATCGTCCTCTTCCTCGGCGAGGACGGCGCCCCCGCGGCGCTCGAGGACCGGTGCCGGCACCGCACCGCGAAGCTCTCCAAAGGGTGGAACCGCGACGGCCGGGTGGTTTGCGGATACCACGGCTGGGAGTATGACCGGACCGGACGGCTGAAGCGGATCCCGCAGTTTCCCGCCGACCAGGCGCTTCCGGACGCCTGCGTGACGGCGTATTCGGCGCGCGAGCGCTACGGCTACGTCTGGGTCTGCCTCGGCGAGCCGCTGCTCGACATTCCCGACCTGCCGCAGGATCGCGACCCCGCCTTCCGCCGCGTCCACCAGTTCGACGAGCGCTGGGCCTGTTCGGCGTTGCGGATGATGGAGAACTCGTTCGACAACTCCCACTTCTCCTTCGTCCACCGCGCCACCTTCGGCGACGCCGAACAGCCGAAGCCGGAGCGCTACGCGTTGACCGAGACGGAAGAGGGCTTCGTCGCCGAGGGGGTGGTGCCGGTGAAGAACCCGCCGGCCGCCCATCGCGTCACCGGGACCACCGAACCCTGGACGAAGCGCTCGATGCGCAACGCCTGGTTCATGCCGTTCTGCCGGACGATGGACATGGAGTATCCCTCGGGCCTCCGCCACCTGATCTTCAACTCGGCGACGCCGATCGACGACGGGTCGATCCAGCTCGTCCAGGTGCTGTTCCGCAACGACCGCGAAGAGGACTGTTCGACCGAGGAGCTGCGCGCCTGGGACCGCGCGATCATCGAGGAGGATCGCGTAATCCTCGAATCGACCGATCCCGACGCGATCGTCGACATGGGTCGCAAGCTCGAGATGCACATGCCTTCCGACCGCCCCGGCATGGTGATGCGCGACCGCCTCAACGCGCTGCTCGCCGCGCACGGCGAGCGCGAAGTCCCGCGCTGAGTCCCGCTCTCGGCGGGATCGTTCAGCCAGCCGCCCGCGCGCCAGTCTTCCTGGCGAAGGCGCTGCGTAGCCAGTGCCTAGTCGAGCGCTTGTAGGGCATCGGCATGTGCGGCGCGACGATCCGGCGGAATTCGTGCCGTTCCAGGACGACAATCCCGGACAGCCAGTCGCGGGGATCCCCGGGACATTCCGCGAAGTCCTGGGCGAAGGCGCGGGTGAGCAGTCCCGGACCCGTCGTCAGCCAGAGGATGTCGGTGTCGCCCCGGTTCACCGCCTGCACCGCGAGCCGCAATGCGCGCGCAATGACCGGGTGGCCAGGAGACGCGCCGATGAAATTGTTGCCGAGCGTGCCGTATTCTTCCTGATAGGCGACGAACTCCGCCTCGGGCGGAATTGAAGCAGACACGTCGCCGAGGCAGCGGTCGTCGGCGTCGGCGTAGAACCCGCCCAAGGCGTAGAGACAGGCGAGACGCAGGATGTCGGCCTTCTTCGCCGGCTCCTGCGACCGGCGAAACGCAAGATCGACCTCCGGGCTGAAATGCTTGCGCAGGAATCGTCCGGCGGAGGAATCGTCGAAGCAGGTGTAGACGGCGTCGTGATGCGCGTCCCGCCAGTCGCGCATCACCGCCTCGAGCTCGGCGGGACGTTGGCGCGAATTCCAGTACTGGAACAGCCGTCTCGGAATTCGCGCCGCGATTCGGGCTCCCGGCGCCGCATGACGGCCGCGAAGCTTGCCGGCTTGCCGTAGCGAGACCAGCAGACAAACGGCCGCGGAGGTGAGATCCGGATTGTCCCGAACGAGCGCGCGCAGGGGTTCGATGCGTTCGGCCGCGGGCGTCCGGAGCAGCGCCGCCAGCCTTTCGCGCGCCTCTCGGTCGAGCGCGAATTCGTCCAGAAGCTGGCCGACGTGGTTCTGCGACAGGTTCAGAGATTGCCCGCGCAGCACGGCCGACGCGGCGGATGCGCGGACCATCTCGCGAAGGTGCTCGATCGACTGGTCCAGATCCACGCGCAACAGGTGTACGCGCGCAAGGGCCGAGTGCAGCCAGACCAGCTCCGGATGGATCGCGAGCGCCTTGAGGTAATGCCCGGCCGCCTCGTCGAGCCGCCATTGCGCTTCAGCCAGTTCGCCTCGAAGGATCTCGACCCGCGCGGCTTCGGGTTGAGTGCCCTGCGGCGCCTTCTCCAGCATCGATCCCGCGGACTTGAACGCGCCGACCGCGATCTCGAGGGAGACGCCCTGCGCCCAGAGCGTGAAGCTCTCCTCCGGCCCCCAGGCCGCGACGGCGACGCGCAGGGCGTCGGAGGCGGCCGTCCATTCACCCGAGCGGGAGAAGATGGCGACGCGCGCTATCGCGATTTCCTGATGGGGCCCGCAGGTTTCGGCCGCCCGATCGAGCAGCGCCACCGCATCCTCGCGCCGGCCCAACTCCATCAGGATGCGGGCGCCCTGGGCGTAGCCTCCGGGGTGGCCCGGATGCGCCGCGCGCAGACGCTCTGACAAGGTCAGCGCCTCCTCTAGCGAATCGCCGAGCAGCGTCAGATCGACCAACTGCGACAGGGCTCCGAGATGGTCCGGCTGGATCTCGAGCGCGGCGAGCAGACTCGATTCCGCCGCTTCGGGGCGCCCGGCGGCCTTTTCTTCGACCGCAATTTCGACCAGGGCCCCCGCATGTCCGGGGTAATGCGCGAGCGCCCTGCGGAACGCTTCGAGCGCCGCGGAGCGCTCGCCTTGCCGACGCGCAATATGGCCCTTGTGAATCCAGGCGGCCGCGTTGTGGGCGGACCGCAAGTGGACGGCTCCCAGCAGGTCGTCCGCTTCGTCGTATCGCCCAAGGTCGCGATAGAGCGCGATCGTTTCGAGCTTTGCGCCGACATGGCCTGCGTCGGCCTCGACCGCCTCGCGAAACCGCGCTAGCGCCAATTCGTATCGGCCCTGGCGCCTCGCGAGTTGACCGAGGCCGAGCAAGGCGCCCGCATGCCTCGGGTGGCGGTCGAGAACGCGCAACAACACGCCCTCCGCCTCGTCGTGCCGCGACAGTTCCTTCAAGTCCTGCGCGGCTTCGAGCAGCGCGGCGGTGGGGTCGTCAGCGGTTTCGACGGCCGAATAAAGCGCAGGAAGCGAGGCGCGCCGCCCCCGGGCGCGTCGAAGCGTTTGGGCCAGCGCGATGGCGACGCGCCCGTCGCGAGGGTTTCGCTCGGCCAGCGCCCGGCAGACGGCTTCCGCCTCGTCGAGGCGGGAGAGCGCGCGCAGGTCAATCGCCAGTTCGAGCGCGGCTCCAACGTGACCGGCGTCTGCCGCATGAGCGGCGCGGCTGTGGCGCACCGCGCTCCGCGGGCCCTCCCGGCGTCGGGCAATCTGCGCGAGCCCGATCAACGCGCCGACATTTCCGGAATCGTCGCCCAGAACATTGCGATAGATGGCCTCCGCCTCCTCCAGGCGAGACAATTCGCGGAGCTCGGTCGCCACCTCCAAGCGAACCGCGAGACTAGCGGCGTCGACGTCGGCGGCCGCCTGGAACCGCTCCAGCGCCACCGTCCGGTCGCCCCGTTTCCGCGCGATCTTGCCGAGACCGACGAGCGCTCTGAACCGGAGGGGTTCTTCACCGAGAAGTTCGCGACAGATCGCTTCGGCTTCGTCGAACCTGGAAAGCTCGCGCAGTTCCTCGACAAGCTGAAGCCGCAACGCCGACTGGGCGGGATCGGCCTCACACGCAGCCCTAAAACGCTCCAGCGCCGCCGTGCGGTCACCTCGCCTTCGAGCAATATAGCCCAGCGACGTGAGGGCTGCGACGTGACGCGGGTTGGCCCGGAGGACGTCCTGGCAAGTCATTTCCGCCTCGTCCAGGCGAGACAACTCACGCAGGTCCGTCGCGACCTCCAGGCGAACCCCAATGTGGGTGGGGTCGACGTCGGACGCAGCCTGGAACCGCTCCAATGCAACAATGCGATCGCCTCGCTTCCGGGCGATGTGACCGAGACCGAAGAGGGCTCCGAAGTGGCGCGGTTCGTCGGCGAGCACTTTCCGGCATATCGCCTCGGCCTCGTCGAAGCGGAACATTTCGCGCAGCGCGGCCGCCGCCTCGAGCCGGAGTCCGATGTTGCGAGGATTTGTCGCCGACGCCTTTTCGAAGCAGGTCAGCGCTTCGGCGTGGTCGCCACGCGCGCGAGCGTCGCGGCCGCGTTGGACCCACGTGGCGAAATCTTGCCCCGTCACACCCGACTTCCTTCCCGGAACGGCTGGCGATCGCTCTGCGCGTCACGCCGCCGCGGCGGTCTCCGCGCCGATGGCTTCGGCGCGTTCGGCCAGCAGGGCGCGGATGTGGCGGGGCGTCTGCCGCCAGGCTTTGGCTCGCGGATAGGGCAGTTCGACCAAGGCCTTGCCATCCGGATAGAGCGCCTCGAACTCGTCCCAGTTGTCGAAGGCGAGGCGGTCGATGTTGTCGACGAAGGTTTCGGCCGGGGCGCCTTCGGCGAGGATCAGCGAATGGTCGTCGAGCTCGATGTGGTAGTAGGTCCAGGTGTCGGGCACGTCGGTCTCGCGCACGACCGAGGTCCCGTTGACCAGCGCGCCGGCCTGGAACATCGCGCCGTCGAGGAACAGCGCGTGGTCGGGCGAGAGCAGCAGGTCGCGGCGCGGGACGTTGTCGGCGAGCGCGCCGGCCTTCACCCGCACCGGCCAGTTGCGCAGCGGATCGGAGAAGCGTCGCGCGACGCTCTGCCGACCGACCCAGTTGACCGGCTTCGCCTCGCCCGCGCTGGTCAGCACCAGGTCGCCCGGCTTCAAGGTCTCCACCGCGACTTCGCCCGCGGGCGTCGCGACCCGCGTGCCGGGCATGAAGCAGTAGGTGATCCACTCCTGCCCTTCCCACGGGGAACCCACAGGTCCGTAGGACAGGCTGAAATCGCTCAGACTGGTGCTGGCGGAGAAGGTGAAGGTGATCTCGTCTACGCCGGCCGAGTTCGTGATGGTCGCAGTGTGGTGAATCGGGTCGGTATGCAATTGGTCGCCGCCGAGGATGGCGTCGTAGCCGTAAAAGATGATCTGGTCCGTTCCGGAGAAGCCGCTGATTGTCCCGAAATATATTTGCGTCGCGGGGGCGTTCCCCTGAACGAAATTGAGAACTCCGTTGTCCCCCCCGAGGAACGTCACCGTCGGCTTGACCGAAACCCCGACCGAGGCGGCGAACTGAAGGGTGCTTTGATCGTCGATCCTGAACGTCGTAGCCACCGTGCCCGTGAGATCGACGTCACGATCGATCGTAAGGATACCGCCTGAGGCGGTGTAGGCGCCGGCGTCGTGCACCTTCAACACAACTGATCCGTAACCTGTGACGGCGGTGTCCGCCGAAATCGACGCCCCAGTGCTGGACGTAATGGCGCCGCCCGCGAGGGTGACGCCAGCGGTATCGGTGAACTTCACTCCTGTTCCCGACAGATTCAGTATCGTGTTGGTCCCGAGCGTGAGGGGGCTATTTACGATCAGCGCGCCTTTGATCGTCAGGATCGCCTTGTTGGAATCCGACGGGCCGCTCACCATCGTGAGGGCGGCGAGCGTGATGCTGGTCGACAGCGTCGGAACGGATGTTTGGTAACCGATGACGGCCGTATCGCCGGCCGCATAACCTGGATATTGGGCGCCGCCGTCGGTGGAAGTCCAGTTACTCGGATTTGTCCAGTCAGTACGAGTCGCGGTAGTCGAGCCCGCGCCGCCCTTCCAAGTATAAGTCGCCAATTCCGTCCGCCTCGCGCTTTTCCTCGCCTCGCCGCGTCAGCAGCAGAGGCGTCGCTTCCCCAAAGCGGGAATTAAACAGACCGGCTCGTCTGTCAACTCGCCCGGCGGCAGGCGCGGGCTTGCGCCGCGGGCGGGCGCGCCGCATCATTCCCAGGAATTCGTGGAGGGGATTCTCATGACCAAACGCGCCGTTCTGGCCTTGGCCGCCGTCGCATGCGCGGCCTCGGCCGCGTCCGCGCGCGCCGGCCCCTGCGCCGCGGACCTTTACAAGGCCCAGGTCGAGATTGGAAAACGGCTCGACGCGATCGCGGCGAAAGGCAAGAGCGGGGCTGAAGGAAACTTCGCCACCCTGCACCGTCAGCCGACGCCCGGCACCGTCGCCGGGGCGGAGGAGAAGGTCGGCGACATCTCCGAGGCCGACGTCGCGAAGGTCCGTCAGTCCATGCTCGCCGCAAGGAAGGCCGACGAGTCCGGCGACATGCAGGCCTGCGAGAAGGCGCTCGCGGACGTCCGGCAAGCGCTCGGAGAGTAGCACAGCGGCGACCGCCGGCGGGGCGGAGCGCGGGGACGGCCGATGGATGACGGACTCTTGGTCGGCGACGCGTCCGGCGCACGCGCCGCGGCCTCGCCCGCCGCCGGCTTCGCCGGCGCGATCGAACCTTCGTTTCCCGGCTGGGGCCTGACCTGGCGCACGGTCGTGTCGGCGATCGGCGTGATAAGCGTCGTCGCGGCGCCCTGGGCGGGTTTGTGGTTCTACCGCTGGTTCGCCGGACGCATTGCCCTGCCGGGCGGGCGCCGGCTGCGGCTCGAGGCCGACCTGCGCGAGACGTGGCCGCTGTTCGTCGCCATGGGCGCCGCCAACTGGAGCGAAGACGCGCTCGGCGAAACCGGCATGACGCGCGCCGCCGTGCTGTCGATCTCGGTGCTGATCGAAGCCGGGCTTACGGCGTGGCTGTTCACGTGGCTGCTGCCGCGCCTGCGGTCGGACGACGATGCGGCGCGCCTCGGCTTCGAGGGTTCCTTCCTCGGTTTGGCCGCGTGGGTCGTGCTTCTCTATGTCGGCATCGTCTCGTTGATCGGCTGGGCCTGGGCGCTGAAGAACATGCTGCGCTGGATCGCCCGCCGGACCGCCGGCCCGCTCGCCTTCGACTTCCACGCCACCGGCTTCGAAGTCCTGTGGCGGACCCTGCTCTTCTTCCTTTTGTGCGCGCCGGTCGTCACCATTCCTTGGGCGTTCGGGCGCTGGACCAACTGGATCCTGGCGCAGATCTCCGCCGAACCGCGCGCCGCGCCGCCGTGACCGCCCGCTATTTGGCGGCGGGCGCGCCGCTTCCCCCCGCGGCCGACCCGGTTCCGCCGGCGGCCGAGCCGGCGGAACCGGCGACGGGAGCCTGACCCGGCGTCGACGGCGACAGGCCCGGAACCGGGGATTGGCCCATCGCCGGCGAATGGCCCAGGAGCGGCGCATGACCCGGAACTGCTGACGACTGGCCGGGAGCCGGCGACATGCCCGGACCAGGCGGCGTGACCGCGGTGGCGGCAGGCTTGTACGTCTCGGTTCCGGGCTTCGGCTTCGGCTTGGTCGCCGGCTGGGCGACCGTTCCTCCGGTCAGGGCCGGGCGCAGGCCCTGGGCCGGCCGCAGCCCAGGCCCCGCGGGCGCCGGCTGGGCGCTCTGCCCGGGCGTCGCCTCGAGCAGATCCGGCCTGATGAAACTCTGCCGTTGGCCGGTGGCGCCGATGATCGAATAGCCGTTGTCGTTGACCACGATGCGGTCGCAGCGGTTGCCGCCGTTCATCGAGGCGACGCAGATCGAACCTGGCGAAATGGTGTAACGCCCCGGATCCTGACCATTGCGGTAGTAGGTCCCGTCGGCGCCGTAGTGGCAGTCGGCGCCGCCGCATTTGAGGACGTGACCGACCACCAGGCGCCGGATCTCGGTTTCGGTCGCGGCGCGTTCCCCGGCGAAAGCCGGGCCGAGGCTCGCCAAGCCCGCCATTGCTGTGAGCACCAACGCCTTCATCGCCCGCTCCCGTCGCCACGCCGCGCGCGTCGCGGCCGTCTTCGTTCCCGATCCCATTATAGCGCGCCCGGAGCGGAAGCCGAATCGCGGCGCGACCGGCGGCCAGTCGAGCATTCGTGACCGCGCGGCGCCGTTCGCGCCTTGCCGAGGACCCGGGCGGGCGCCACAACGGATTCGCCCATGCGCCCCGCCGTCCTCACCGCCCTCATCGTCGCGACCGCCCTGTTCATGGAGAACATGGACGGTACGGTGATCTCGACCTCGCTGCCGGCGATCGCGCGCGACCTCCATCAGGACCCGATCGTCCTGAAGCTCGCGCTGACGTCCTACATGCTGACGCTGGCGGTGTTCATCCCGGCCTCGGGATGGATCGCCGACCGGTTTGGCGCGCGCACCGTGTTCTGCTCGGCGATCGTCGTCTTCACATTGGGCTCGATCCTGTGCGGCGCCTCGACCACGCTCGAGACCCTGATCGCCGCACGCGTCTTTCAGGGGTTCGGCGGGGCGATGATGGTGCCGGTCGGCCGGCTGGTGCTGCTGCGCAGCGTCGAGAAGAGCGACCTCGTCGACGCCCTCGCCTATCTGACCGTCCCGGCGCTGCTCGGCCCGGTCGCGGGGCCGCCGCTCGGCGGCTTCATCACCACCTACTTCAACTGGCGCTGGATCTTCTGGATCAACGTGCCGATCGGCCTTCTCGGCGTCGCCCTGTCGCTGCGTTACATCGCCAATCTGCGCGAAGAGATCGTGCCGCGCTTCGACTTCAAGGGCTTCCTGCTGTCGGGCGCGGGCCTGCTCGGCCTGATCTCGGGTCTGTCGCTGATCGGCCGCGGGATGGCGCCGGCGTGGGAGGTCTCGGCCCAGATCGGCGCGAGCCTCGTCCTGATCGCTCTCTACGTCCGCCACGCCGGCCTCAACGAGGACGCGATCCTCGACCTGAAGCTCCTGAAGATCCCGACCTTCTTCGCCGGCGTCGCCGGCGGGCTCATTTTTCGCATCGGCATCGGCGCCCTGCCCTTTCTCCTGCCGCTCTTGTTGCAGATCGGCTTCGGCCTGACGCCGTTCGAATCCGGGTCGCTGACCTTCGCCACCGCCGCCGGGGCGCTGGCGATGAAGTTCACCGCCTCGACCGCGCTGCGCTGGTTCGGCTTCCGCCGCACCCTGATCGTCAACGCGCTAATCTCAGGCGCCTTCATGGCGTCTTACGCGCTGTTCACCCCGACCACGCCGCACTGGGTGATCTTCGCCGCCCTGCTCGCCGGCGGCTTCTTCCGCTCGCTCGAATTCACCGCGCTCAACGCCATCTCCTACGCCGACATCGACCCGCCGCGCATGAGCCGCGCGACCAGCTTCGCGAGCGTCTCGCAGCAGATGTCGGGCGCGGTCGGCGTTGCGGTCGCGGCGGTGTGCATCCAGCTGATCCAGGTCGGCTTCGGCGACCTGACGCTCGAAGCGCGCGATCTCTCGCTCGCCTTCGTCGCGGTCGCGGCGATCTCGAGCCTTTCGATGCTGGTCTTCGTCCGCCTCGCGCCGGACGCGGGCGCGTCGCTCGCGGCCAAGGCCCCGGCGGCCGAAGACGAGCGCGCGGCCGCAGCGGCGGAATGAGCGGCGACGCGTCCAAGCCCTGACGCAAGGCGTGGTCCGCGTGAACAGGAGGTGGGTGCATGTTCAAAGTCGTCGACTCTCTCGGCAACGCCCTCTCCGACTTCGCGATCCTTGCGGTCACGGCGCTGGCCTTTGCGCTGTTCGGCGGGGCGGTCGCGTGGCTCTCAAACCGGCTCTGGTTCCGGCGCTGGCCCCAGCATGGCGCCTTCGAGGACAAGCTCGCCGACACGGCGCATGCGAGCCTGCTCGGGCTCTCGGCCTTCGTGCTCGCGCTGATGATCACCAACGGTCTGACGAGCCTCGCCAGGACGGAGGACAACGTGCGTCAGGAAGGCGCGGCGGTGCATCGCCTCGGCCGCGAGCTCGACCGGATCGGCGCGCCGGCAGGCGACGCCGCAGCTGCGCTCGCCGGCTACGCGCGCGATGTTGCGGGCGACGAATGGCGCAGCCTCGCCGTCGCGCCGAATGCGCTGTCGCCGCTCGCCCAGGCGGACCTTGACGCGCTCTGGACGCGTCTGCGCGAGACGCAAAGGCGCCTCGACGCCGCCGACCCGAGCCGCATGGACCTGACGCAATATGCCGCGCGGATCGAGAACCTGCGCCAATCCCGCCTCGCGGATTCGAGCAGCAACATCCCCGGCATCTTCTGGCTCATCCTGCTCGCCTTCGTCGCCGCGACTTCGTTCCTCGCCGGGCGCGAGGCGCCGCGGCGCTTCGGCATGCAGGTGAACATGATCCAGATGTCGGCGATCGGACTGGCTGTCGGTCTCGTGATCATCCTCGAC
>CAMFKX010000054.1 GCA_945957375.1 uncultured Roseiarcus sp. | reverse complement strand
CGCCGCGGCCGTGCGCATGACGGCGGCCGAGCGCGACGACCTGACGCTGGCGGTGTTCCTGATCGGGCTCGCGGGCTTCGTCGACGCGGTCGGATTTCTGCTGCTCGGCGACCTGTTCGTCTCGTTCATGAGCGGCAACTCGACCCAGTTCGCGATCGCGGTCGGCCAGGGGGCGCGGGCCGCGGCGGCCGCGGCCGGGACGATCGTCGGCGCGTTCGTTGTGGGCGTCGTCGCCGGCCGGCTCGTCGCCTTGACGACGGGCGAGGCGCGGCGGCCGGCGATCCTCGCGCTCGAGGCCGCGCTGCTCGCCGTCGCGGCTTTTGCGCCCTTGCCTGCGCTCGCGGCCGGCGGGCTGATGGCCGTCGCCATGGGCGCGCAGAACGGCGTGATCCACAAGGCGGGCCGGACGACGACCGGCCTCACCTATGTCACCGGCGCTCTCGTCAAGTTCGGCGAGGCGCTGGTCGACGCGGCGACAGGGGCCGGCCCGGCCTCGGCGCCCTGGCCTTATCTCGCGCTCTGGGCCGGAATGGTGACGGGCGGCGTGATCGGGGCCGCGGCTTTTGGCCGGTTCGGGCTTGCGGCGCTGGCGCTGCCCGCGCTCGCGGCGGCGTTGCTCGCGGCGGCGGTCGCCGCGCGGGGTCGCTGAGGCAGCGAGCGCTTCCAGCGGTTCATTCTGGCGGCGGCGATCGGGGAGCTGACCCGCCGGTGTGGGGTTCGGCCTTGCATGTTCGCACCGCGGTCGACGTGTAGCCGAACTCGCAGGCCTGTCGACTTTCCTTCCTCGTTTGCGTGTGGTTCATGTTCGCGTCGGTCCTTCCTTGTTGACGGGTTCGAAAAACATGACGCTGAAGGTGGAACGAGAAGCGTCCGGGTCTGGATGAAGCTGACTTTTATGAGGAGAAAGTCGTGGTCGAACAGGCAGCAGAAGCCTTGCTTCGGGAAGGGTATTCCTATCTCAATCAGGTACGATTCAACCGCACGTCTAATGATCTTGTCTTGCAAGATCGAGCCATAGAGTGCTTCGAACTTGCTGCGAAACAGGCTCCGAATTGGGACAAGCCCTTGGTATTGGTGTGTTATGTTTTGTACAAGCGGGAGGGGGAGGGATCGGATAGGATCTTGAAGCTCGCTCGTGAAGCGATAAGACGGGCGCCGTCGGTCGACGCCATGGAGTATTTCGGAAAATCTGTAATGATCGCCACGCGCGGCATCTGCGACGCAGAATGGGCCGCTGCAGAAATGAACTGGGTTGCGAAACTCGCCGACTCCCATGCCCAAAGTCGTTCGATTGTGGTAATATACAAGGCAATCGTCGCGTACAAGCAAGGAAACTATTCCTTATATTGCCAATTATTGTCAGAGTTCGTCGAATCCGCAGCGTCTTTTCGGCCCTACTTATGGACTCAAGCGCAAACCTCTTCTCGCAGAAATTATGTAGACCTGAGGAAAGATCGGGAATGGACGGGAATTGAGTTCGAGTCATTACCGCCGTTGCCGAGCGAGACAGATCTTCTTGTATGCGCAAGCTGTGAACTGAATTACCTGAAGCGATACGCGAAGTTCTTGTTCACAAGTTTCAAAAAAAACTGCCCGCGAAATTACACGCTTCACGTCGTGATTGTGTGCAACCCGGAGGACCAGGATCAGTGTATGGAGGAAGCGTGGGCTTTGGGACAAGAATTTGGAATTACGGATAGACTGCTGATAACTAAGGTTAAACTGTCTTGTGGAGAGAATAAGGCCCCAATTGCTTCGCTGGCGCGCCTCCTGGCCGCCGAGCAATGGCGAGAGCAAACGCCGGTCCCGATCGTAACCATCGATTTCGACTCGGCCTTCAGGCGAGATTTGTCAGAGGCGATCAAGTTCCTTGAGGGCCATGACATTGGCTTGAGGGTCAGAAAGGGCGCCGCCCCGTGGGAAAGGTTTACCGCAGGGACCTCCATTTTCCTTGATAGCTTGCCTGCACGGGTATTCCTCAAGGCCGTACGCGCTCATGCGAACGATGTCGTCGATGTCGCCAAGGCTCAATGGTTTATCGATCAAAACTGTTTGGAAGCGGCTTGGCGACACTGCTCAACACAGGGACCCGCGCTCAGGGTTGTCGACATCGCGCCGTTCCTTGAAAGGTTCATCGCATTGCCGACCGGCGCGGAGGAGCGAAAGCTGCGCGTTCTTCAGGAAGCGGCTGAATGAGTGCGCCCAACCTTGCGGTTGACCTATCAAAGCCGCACGCCTCGCGACAGCAAGTCACGTAACCAGTCGATGCGAAATCGGTCCGACGCCTTTGGTAAACTTACGCGCCGAGTTTCTTCAGCCACGCCTTCGCCTGACGCCTGACGTTGGCCGGGGCCGTGCCGCCGTAACTGGTGCGGCTCTTCACCGACTTTTCCACCCTGAGCACGGCGAAGGCGTCGGCGGTGATGCGCGGCTCGACCCCTTGAAGCTCTTCGAGTTTCAGCTTCTCGAGCCCGACGCCGCGCTCCGAGGCCAGCGCGACGATCCGGCCGGTGACGTGGTGGGCCTCGCGGAACGGCATTTTCAGGGTCCTGACCAGCCAGTCGGCGAGGTCGGTCGCGGTGGCGTAGCCGGCGCCCGCCGCGGCCTTCATGCGCTTGGCGTCCGGCGTCAGGTCGTTCACCATGCCGGTCATCGCCGCAAGGCACAACGACAGCGTCTGGAGCGCGTCGAACACGCCTTCCTTGTCCTCCTGCATGTCCTTGGAATAGGCGAGCGGCAGGCCCTTCATCACCGTGAGCAGCCCGACCAGCGCGCCGGTCACCCGGCCCGTCTTGCCGCGCACCAGCTCGGCCGCGTCCGGGTTGCGCTTCTGCGGCATGATCGAGGAGCCGGTCGAGAAGGCGTCCGAGAGCCGCACGAAGCCGAATTGCGGCGTCGTCCAGAGCACAATCTCCTCGGCGAAGCGCGAGAGGTGCGTCGCCGTGATCGCGGCGGCCGAGAGCGCTTCGAGGGCGAAGTCGCGGTCGGCGACCGAGTCGAGCGAATTGGCCGTCGGCCGGTCGAAGCCGAGCGCCGCCGCCGTCTGCGCGCGGTCGATCGGGAACGAGGTGCCGGCGAGCGCGGCGGCGCCGAGCGGGCATTCGTTGAGCCGGGCGCGCGCGTCGCGGAACCGCCCCGCGTCGCGCCCGAGCATCTCGACGTAAGCCAGCAGATGATGGCCGAAGGTGACCGGCTGCGCCGATTGCAGATGGGTGAAGCCCGGCATCACCATGTCGGCGCAATCGAGCGCGCGGGTCGCGAGCGCCCGTTGCAGGCCGGCGATCTGGAGCACGAGCGCGTCGATCGTGTCGCGCACCCACAGGCGGAAGTCGACCGCGACCTGGTCGTTGCGCGAACGCGCGGTGTGCAGGCGCCCCGCCGCCGGGCCGACGATCGCGGCGAGCCGGCTCTCGACGTTCATGTGGATGTCTTCGAGCGCGCGCGAGAAGGCGAAGGTCCCGGCCTCGATTTCGCCCTTGACTTGGGTCAGGCCCTTGGCGATGGCGTCCGCGTCCGCCTTTTCGACCACGCCCTGTCGGGCGAGCATGGCGACATGCGCGAGGGAGCCTGCGATGTCCTGGGCGGCGAGCTTGCGGTCGAAGTCGATCGAGGCGTTGATCTCCTCCATGATTTCGGCCGGGCCGACGGCGAACCGGCCGCCCCACATCGCGTTGCTCATGACAGTTTCGCCCTGGATGGTTGAATGACGATGCCCGGATATCCGCCGCGCCCGCGAAGCCTTTGGGCCGCCGTCATCGGCGTCGCGGCGGGGGTCGCCGCGCTGGCGTTCCTATACGCGACGCTGAAGCCGGCGGACAAGGCCGCGAGCCTCTGCCCGGCCGCCTCGCGCGCGCTCGCCGCCAGGCTCGCTCCGCTGGCGAAAGGCGACGCCGCGGCGATCCGGGTCGCGACCGACCCGCGGCCGGCGCTGCCGCTGACCTTCGAGCGCCCCGACGGAACGAAGACGTCGCTCGCCGACTTCCGCGGCCGGCCGATCCTGCTCAACGTCTGGGCGACCTGGTGCGTCCCGTGCCGGGCGGAGATGCCGGCGCTCGACGCGCTTCAGGCGGCCAAGGGCGGCAAGGATTTCGAGGTCGTCGCGGTCAACGTCGACACCGCCCGGCTGGAGCGCCGCGGTCCCTTCCTCGACAGCGTCGGCGTCAAGGCGCTCGAACGCTACGCCGACCCGAGCGGCGACGCCTTCGAGGCGCTGCGCAGGGACGGCAAGGCCCTCGGCCTGCCGGTGTCGCTCCTGATCGACCGCGACGGCTGCGAGGTCGCGGTGGTCTCGGGCGCGCTGAAGTGGGATTCCGCGGACGCGGCCGCGGTGATCGGCGCGCTGAAGGGCGGGTAGGCGCGCGGGCGCGGCCGAAGCGCCGTTGAGCAAAAGAATACTGTAGCGCATGACGCTTTGGGGATACACTTTGTCAACGCCGCGAACGCGCGGCGGCGGCTGTTCAATTTCGCGCGCGGCGCTTGTCGGTTGGTCAGATGCATGCTCCCCGCCCCTCGCCGTGGCTGTTCCGCAGCGCAGCCGCAACGATCGCTGCGGCAGCGGCTGACGCGGGGCTCCGGCTCGAGGGAAACAGCAGGTGAAGGCGCTGCTTGATCTCGACCTCGCCGTCGACGGCGTGCATATCCTCGACGCCGACGGCGCGATCGTCGAATTCAGCCAATCCTTCGCCGACATGCTCGGCTATAGCCGGGAGGAGCTTGGCAAGCTCAACATCGCCGACATCGACGCCAGCGCGAGCGGAAGCGAGCTTACGGCGTTGGTGCGCAAGATTTTGCAGGGCCGCGAGACGACCCGGTTCGAGCGGCGCCACCGTCGCAAGGACGGCGCGGTCCTCGACGTCGAGATCAGCGCCAAGCCGTTGGAGCTCGATGGAAAGGCATTCCTCTACGCTTCCGCCCGCGACATTACCGAACGCATTCGACTTCAGAAGGCGCTCGACGAAGAACGGCGCCGGTTGCTCGATTTCGCCGGCAGCACCGCGGACTTTTTCTGGGAGATGGATGGAAATCAGAGAGTCACGCTGCTCACGGCGCAGTTCGGAGCCAACGGACTGTCTCCGCAGGACGTGCCGGGAATGTCGTTGCAGCAGTTTCTCGGGACGGACACGCTCAACTCCGGCGACGCCAAGGCGCGACTCTTCGCCGCAGTCGCGGACCGCGAGCCGTTTCGCGGCCTGGAACTGGCTTTGCTGGATCAGAACGGCGACCCCCAGTGGGTCGAATATGGCGGCGTGCCGCTCTTCGACGAGGCCGGAGGATTCACCGGCCACCGTGGCGTCGGCAGAATCATTACCGAACGCAAGCGGGCGGAACTGGCGCTCGAAGAGAAAAATCGCGCGCTGATCGCCAGCGAACAGAGGCTTCGCGAGGTCGTCGACAGCGCGCCCTATCCGATGCTCGTGATTGACGGCGCGGGCTTACTCGTCCGCGCCAATCCGGCGTTGTGCAGGATGCTCGGCTTCGCCCGCGAGGAGCTTGTCGGGCGCGGCATTCTCGATCTGGTCGGACACGACGACAGACCCGCAACGCTGCGAAACTTGCGGCGCGCCGATTCCGGCGCGCCGCGAACCTACCGGGCCCTGGGAACATTCCTACACAAGGACGGTCGGACCATTCCGGTCGACATGGAGGTGTCCGTCTCGCGAACCGCGGACGGAGCCTTTCGCTATATAGTTCAGGGGCAGGACATTTCAGAGCGGCTGGCCTACGAGGCGCGACTCAAGGCGCTGCTCGAGGTCGCCGCCGACGGCGTCCATATCCTCGACACCAACGGCGCGATCGTCGAATTCAGCCAGTCGTTCGCCGACATGCTCGGCTATAGCCGCAAGGAAATCGGCAAGCTCAACATCGCCGATATCGACTGCGCCATTGAAAACGGCGGCGAGTTCGCCGCTTCGGTCGGCCAGATCTGGCTGGACCGCAAATCGACGTTGATCGAGCGGCGCCACCGGCGCAAGGACGGAACGGTCTTCGACGTCGAGATCAGCGCCAAGCTGGCGGAAATTGACGGAAAGACTTTCATCTACGCGTCCGCGCGCGACATCGCCGAACGCGTGCGCCTCCAGAAGGCGCTCGAAGAGGAACGACGCAGGCTGCGCGACTTCGCCAGCAGCTCGGCCGACTGGTTCTGGGAGCTCGACGAGAATCTGCGGTTCACCTACGTCTCGGACAACGCCCTCCAGGTCAACGGCTTGACGGCGAAGGACACGCTCGGCCGGTCGGTGCTTGAGGTGTTCGCCGCCGATGCGATCGATCCGGACGAGATCATGGCGACAAAGCTTGCGGATCTGCGGGCGCGCCGACCGTTCCGGGGACTCGAGGTCGCGTTCGAGGATGAAAATGCCGCCGTTCAGTGGATTTCCGCGAGCGGCGTTCCGACATTCGACGAGCACGGCGCTTTCGCCGGCTATCGCGGCGTCGTCAGGCTCATCACCGCGCGCAAGCGCGCGGAGGCGGCGCTGGTCGAAAGCGAGAAGCTGCTGCAATCCGTGCTCGACGCCTCCCCCTATGGCAACGCGCTGTTCGACGCCGACCTGAACTGCGTGGTTCGAAACGACAATTATGGACGCATCCTCGAATTGCCGTCGGACCGGCTCGACAGCGATCTGCGCCGGCTGATCGATCAGTTCGACTTTCGCTACGCCCGCGGCGATTTCGGCGACTCCGTGTCGCGCGCCGAACTGGCCGAACGCCTGTTTGCGCGCGGGGAGGTGCGCCGCGAGCGTCGCGAGGAACGCCGGCTGAACACCGGGCGATGGGTTGAGACCCGCTTCGTCCCGCTGGACTTCGAATGCCTGCTCATTACCTGCTTCGACATCACGGACTACAAGACGATCGAGAACGATTTGCGCGCGGCCAAGGAGCGGCTCGAGACCGCGGCCGCCGCCGGCGTCGTCGGCGTGTGGGCCTATGACGTCGCCAGCGGGCGCACGACCTGGGACCGCGCGATGTACCGGCTCTACGGGGCCGGAGCGGACGAAGACCCGAACGAGGTGTTCAAATCCAGGGTCCACCTGGAAGATTACGTCGGCGCCGAGATCCGTCTGTCCGACTCGGAAGACGCGAACAGGAACAACGGAGAGCGCAATTTCCGCGCCGTCTGGCCGGACGGGACCGTCCGCTACCTGAAGAGCTTCGCCCGGCGGATGCCGGGTCCGGACGGGAAGCCCGTGCGCATGGTCGGCGTCACCTATGACGTCACCGCGCAGGCGGAAGCGCTGCTCGCGCTCGACGAGGCGCGGGCCGCCGCGGAGGCGGCGAGGGCGGAGGCCGACGCCGCCAACCGGGCCAAGTCCGAATTTCTGTCGAGCATGAGCCACGAGATCCGCACGCCTCTCAACGTCATCTCCGGAATGACCCAGCTCCTCGCCCAAAGCCCGCTCGAAGCCGAGCAGGCGCATTTTGTCCGGATGCTGGAATCCGCCAGTGAAAACGTCCTCGTGCTGCTCAGCGACATCCTGGACTTGTCCAAGATCGAGGCGGGCCAGTTCGACCTCGACCAATCGCCCTTCTCGCTCGCCCACGTGCTGTCCGGCGTCGAGGACACGTTCAAGGTTTCGGCGAGCGCCAAGGGCCTCAGCCTGGCCGTCGCGCCGCTGCCCGACGGACTGCCCGGCCTCGTCGGCGACGAGGCGAGACTTCGCCAGATCGTGATCAACTTCGTCGGCAACGCCATCAAGTTCACCGAGGAGGGCGGGATCACGATCGCCGTCGAAACGCTCGACCGCCGCGCCGATTCGATCCGCCTTCGGCTCGTGGTGCGCGACACGGGGATCGGCATCGCGCCGGAGGTGCTCGGCAGGTTGTTCGAACCCTTCGTCCAGGCGGACCGGACGACCTACAGCAAGTTCGGCGGAACGGGCCTCGGGCTCGCGATCACCAAGCGGCTCGTCGGTCTGATGGGCGGCGAGATCGGGGTCGAGAGCGCGCCGGGGAAGGGCAGCACCTTCTGGATCGTCGTTCCCTTTCGGACGACGTCGCTCGCCGAAACGCACGAAGCGCCGCGCGCCGCCGCGGCGGCGAAGCGGCTCGCCGGCATGCGGCTCCTGGTGGTCGACGACACCGAGAGCAACCGCGAGGTCGCGGTGCGGCTCCTGTCGGTGGAAGGGGCGCGGTGCGAATCGGCCGCGACCGGCCGTGCGGCGATCGACAGGCTGCGCGAGAATCCCGAGGGGTTCGATTGCGTCCTGATGGACGTGCAGATGCCGGAGATGGACGGGCTCGAGGCCACCCGCGCGATCCGCCGGGAGCTGAACCTCGCGAACCTGCCGATCGTCGCCCTCACCGCGGGGGCGATGGCCGGTCAGCGGGACGCCGCCCTCGCCGCCGGAATGAACGGCTTCATCGGCAAGCCGTTCCGGCTGAAGGAGCTGGTCGAAGCGCTGGCCCCGTGGATGAGGCGGGCGACGATCTAAGGCCGGTCGCGCCGCTGGCGTTCGCCGCGGCGCCGCTCACCCCTTGAACGGGGCCATGCCGTCGCGCGCGAGCTGGTCGGCGCGCTCGTTGAGTTCGTTTCCGGCGTGGCCGCGCACCCAGCGCCATTCGACGCCGTGGCGCGCCGCCGCCTCGTCGAGCCGGCGCCACAGGTCGTCGTTCTTGACCGGCTTTTTGTCGGCGGTGCGCCAGCCGTTGCGCTTCCAGCCGGCGAGCCAGCCGGTGATGCCGCCGCGCACGTATTGCGAGTCGGTGTGCACCACGACGGCGCAGGGGCGCTTGAGCGACTCGAGCGCCTCGATCGCGGCGGTCAGCTCCATGCGGTTGTTGGTGGTCAGCCGCTCGCCGCCCTTGAGCTCCTTCTCGTGGGCGCCGTAGCGCAGCACGGCGCCCCATCCGCCGGGGCCGGGGTTGCCCGAGCAGGCGCCGTCGGTCCAGATCTCGACCCGTTCGCTCAACGGTCGAGCCCGTAGTCCGCCGCCGAGCGCACGCGCTGGTGGAAGCGCAGCTTGTCCCGGTATTCGAGCGGATTCTTCGGCATGACCTTGGCCCCGGGCGGCACGTTCAGCCAGTCGACCAGGCGCGTCAGCATGAAGCGCAGCGCCGCGCCGCGCGCCAGAACCGGCAACGCCTCGACCTCGGCCGCTTCGAGCCGCCTCACCCGCTCGTAGCCCGATATCAGGGCGCGGCCCTTGGAGACGTTGAAATCGGCGTCCGGCTCGAAGCACCATGCGCTCAGACAGATCGCGAGGTCGTAGGCGAAGGCGTCGTTGCACGCGAAGTAGAAGTCGATCAGCCCGGACAGCCTCTCGCCGAGGAAGAATACGTTGTCGTTGAAGAGATCGGCGTGGATGACCCCGGAGGGCAGGCCGGCCGGCCAGTGCGCCTCGACGAAGGCCAACTCCGCCGCGCTCTCCTCGGCCAGGCGCGGCGCGACCGTGTCGGCGCGCGCGGCGGCGGCGGCGAGCAGCGGCGGCCAGCCGGCGACGGAGAGCGCGTTCGCCCGCCTCAGCGGAAAGTCGGCGCCGGCGAGATGCATGGTCGCCATCGCCTCGCCGACCTCGGCGCAATGGCGCACGCTCGGCCGCCGCAGCCAGACGCCGTCGAGGAAGGTGACGATCGCCGCCGGGCGGCCGGCGAGCGTTCCGAGCGCCGCGCCCTCGCGGTTGCGCACCGGCTGCGGGCAGGTCACGCCGCGGCTCGAGAGATGCTCCATCAGGCCGACGAAGAAGGGCAGGTCAGTCGCGTTCACCCGCTTTTCGTAGAGCGTCAGGATGAACTGGCCCTTCGTGGTACGCAGGAGGAAATTCGAGTTCTCGACGCCCTCCGCGATACCCTTGAACGAAACCGCCTCGCCGATGTCGTAGAGCGCGAGGAAAGCGGCCAACGCCTCGTCAGAGACCTCTGTATAGACGGCCATGTGGGGGTTTGCTGCGCTCGATCGGAGGAAGAGCGTCCGCTTAGCGACGCGCGGCGCGCCCGTCAATCCGCGTCTCGGCGCGGTCTTCGCACGCCGCGGCGGCTCTTGGCGACCGTCGCGCAGGGGTCGGGAAGATTGACCTGCGCGCCGATTGTCCTATCAAGGCCAGGTAAGCCGCCAGCGCGGCGCCGAATGGCGCGCGGGCTTCGCACAAGGGTTGGACGATAGGCCGAATGACATCGGTGCGCGGAAAGCTATTGCCGCCGAATGGCGGCTGACGTCGACGCGCAAGACAAGACGCACCTGGCCGGCGCGGCGTCCGCCCGAGACCGCGGGCGATGATGGAACAGGGGTGACCATGCGAATTGCCGTCTATGGTCTCGGATATGTCGGGATGACGGGCGCGGCCTGCCTCGCCAGCCAGGGGCACGACATCGTCGGGGTCGACGTCAGCGAAGACAAGGTCCGCAAGATCGCCGCCGGCGTGTCGCCGATCCGGGAGCCGGGCGTCGACGCCATGCTCACCGACGCGCTCGCGCGCGGGCGACTGCGCTGCACCACGGATCCGGCCGATCCGGCCCGCACTTGCGACCTGGCGATCGTCTGCGTCGGCACGCCGAGCGCGCCCGACGGTTCGCACAACATGCGCGCCATCGCCGAGGTCACGCTGCAGATCGCGGCGGCGCTGCGCGACGCCGGCCGCAAGGAGCGGTTCACCGTCGTCTATCGCAGCACCATCCGGCCCGGCTCGGTCGAAGGCCTGATTCTCCCGATCTTCCGCTCGGCGCTCGGACCTTCCCTGGATTGCGTCGAGGTGATCTACAATCCGGAGTTCCTGCGCGAGGCTTCGGCGGTCAAG
Source organism: uncultured Roseiarcus sp. (assembly GCA_945957375.1). Classification (GTDB taxonomy): domain Bacteria; phylum Pseudomonadota; class Alphaproteobacteria; order Rhizobiales; family Beijerinckiaceae; genus Roseiarcus. The sequence continues at coordinate 12,069 of CAMFKX010000054.1, read as the reverse complement.
GATTTCTTCCATCCGCCGAAGATCGTGATCGGCACGGCGGACGGAAAGCCGTCGGCGCGGATCGACGAGATGAACGGGACGATCGAGGCGCCGACCTTCACGGTCGGCTATCGCGAAGCCGAGTTCACCAAATTCGTCGACAACAGCTTTCATGCGCTCAAGGTCGCCTTCGCCAACGAAATCGGCCGCGTCTGCGTCAATCTCGGCATTGACGCGAAGGTGGTCCACGACATCTTCGTGTCGGACACCAAGCTCAACATTTCGCCCTATTACCTTCGCCCGGGCGGTCCGTTCGGCGGGTCTTGTCTGCCCAAGGACGTGCGCGCCCTGCAGCATATCGCCAGCGACGTCGGGGCGAACACGCATGTGATCGACGCGGTGATGCGCTCGAACGAGGCGCACAAGCACTTCCTGTTCACCCGCGCGACCGACGGCCTGAAGCCGGGCGCGCGCGTGCTGATGGTCGGCCTCGCCTTCAAGTCGGACACCGACGATCTGCGCGAGAGCCCGAACATCGATCTCGCCCGCAAGCTCCTCCAGGCCGGCTACGCCCTGTCGATCTACGATCCGTCGCTCAGTCCCGAGCACCTGATCGGCCAAAACCTCGGCTACGCCTACAGCCACCTGCCGCGGATGAAGGAGCTCCTGGTCGACAAGGAGGCTGCGGAGCGCACACGCTACGATCTCGTCGTCGATGCGAACGGAAGGGCGAGCGCGCTCGCCCTCGGCGATGCGAGAGTCCTCAATATCCATGCTCTGTGAGACCGTTCCGCATGTTTCGCTACGACACGCCGGCTGAGGCCCGCATGACCGAAACCGTCACGCCGCCGCCGACCTCCGACGCGACCGCGCTGTCCGGCCGGAAGGTGCTGATCGTCGTCGAGAACCTGCCGGTCCCGTTCGACCGGCGGGTGTGGCAGGAATCGCTCGCGCTGGTCGCCGCGGGGGCGGAGGTCTCGGTCATCTGCCCCAAGGGCAAGGGCTACGAGGCGGACGAGGAAGTCCTCGAAGGCGTGAACGTCTACCGCCACGACCTGCCGGCCGAGGGCGCCTCGGCGGCGGGCTATCTGCGGGAATATTCGAGCGCGCTGCTCCACGAGACGCGGCTGGCCTGGAAAGTCTATTTTCGCCAGAGCTTCGACGTCATCCACGCCTGCAATCCGCCAGACCTGATCTTCCTCGTGGCGCTGCCGTTCAAGCTCCTGGGCAAGAAGTTCGTGTTCGACCACCACGACATCAATCCCGAGCTCTACGAAGCGAAATTCAACAAGCGCGGAATGTTCTGGCGTCTGCTCCTGCTGTTCGAGCGGCTGACCTTCGCCGCCGCCGACATCGTCATTTCCACCAACGACAGCTATCGCAAGATCGCGATCACGCGCGGCGGCAAGCGGCCGGACCGGGTGTTCGTGGTGCGCAGCGGCCCGGACCTGCGCCGCGTCCGCATTCTGCCCGCCGATCCGGCGTGGAGGAAGGGCCGCGCCTTTCTCGTCGGCTTCGTCGGCGTGATCGGCGACCAGGAGGGGCTCGACCTCCTGCTCGAATCGGTCCGTCACATCGTGCGCGACCTGAAGCGCGAGGACATCCAGTTCGTGCTGGTCGGCGACGGGCCGAGCCGCGCGCGGATGGAGGCGCTGTCGATCGAAATGGGCCTCGCCGACTACGTGACCTTCCTCGGCCGCGCGCCCGACGAGCAGTTGTTTTCGGTGCTTTCGAGCGCCGACGTCTGCGTCAATCCCGACCGCGTCAATCCGATGAACACCGCCTCCACCATGAACAAGATCCTCGAATACATGGTGATGAAGAAGCCGATCGTGCAGTTCGACGTGGTCGAGGGCCGGGTGTCGGCCGAGGACGCCTCGCTCTACGCCAAGCCCAACGACCCGATCGACTTCGCCGACAAGATTTTGGAATTGCTCGCCGATCCGGCGCGGCGGGCGGCGGCCGGCGAAATCGGCCGGCGCCGGATCGAGAGCGAGCTGTCCTGGTCGCACCAGATCCCGAAGCTGATCGCCGCCTACACGGCGCTGTTCAAGGGCTGAGGCGGGAGCTGGCCGGGCGCCGTCAGGGGACTTCGCGCAGCGCCCGCGGCAGGGGGAAAGCCATCGCTTCGTTGGCCGTCGTCAGCGTCTCGAGCGCGACGTCGTAACGGGCGTGCAGCGCCTCCAGGATGCGCTCGACCAGCGCCTCCGGGGCCGAGGCGCCGGCGGTGATCGCCACCGAGGCGACGCCCGCGAGCGAGGCCCAATCGATGCCGCGCTCGTCGGCGACGAGCTGCGCCGCGCAGCCTTCGCGCTCGGCGACTTCGCGCAGACGCTGCGAATTGGAGGAATTGGCGGCGCCGACGACGATCGCGGCCTCGACCTGGCGCGCGGCGGTCTTGATCGCGGCCTGACGGTTGGTCGTGGCGTAGCAGATGTCCTCGTTCGGCGGCGCGTGGATCGCGGGGAACCGCGCCTGGAGCGCCGCGACGATCTCGCGCGTGTCGTCGACCGAAAGCGTCGTCTGCGTCACATAGGCGATCGGCCGCCCGTCGTCGGGCGCGAGCCTCTCGACCTCGTCGATCGAACTGACCAGCGTGACCGCGCCGGGCGGAAGCTGGCCCATCGTGCCGATCACTTCCGGATGTCCGACATGGCCGATCAGGACGATCCGCCGACCGTGCTTGAAATGAACCTGCGCCTCGCGATGGACTTTGGTGACGAGCGGGCAGGTCGCATCGATGGTGAACAGGTTGCGCGCTGTCGCCTCCTCCGGCACCGCCTTGGCGACGCCGTGGGCGGAGAAGATCACCGGCTGCGGTCCCGGAGGGGCCTCGGCGAGCTCCTTGATGAACACCACGCCCTTGGCCTTGAGCGAGTCGACGACAAACCTGTTGTGGACGATCTCGTGCCGAACGTAGACCGGGGCGCCGTAGATCTGCAGCGCGCGCTCGACGATGTCGACCGCCCGCACCACCCCGGCGCAGAAGCCGCGCGGCGCGCATAGAACGACGCGAAGAGGCGGTTTGGGAAGCGCATCGGACATGGCCGACCCATGGTAGCGCGGCCGACCGGAGTCAAGAGCTTCGTCCTTTAGGCGGAGGTTGCACTGGGCGCCGCGGCGGGCCCGGTTTACAGTGGCGACGAGGAGCCGCGACAGCGAAAATTATGCACACGAAAATCCGCTCCTGGCCGTATTATGGAGCGGCGCTGGCCGTCTCGCTCTTGCCCGCGCTCCTGTCGGCCTATCTCGTCTGGCAAGTGCGCGCGACGGACTATCAGTCCGCCGGCCAGACCGCGCTGAACACCGCGCGGCTGATCGCCAACGATTTTCAGGCCTCGTTCGACCGGATCGACGCGTTGCTGCAGTCGATCGGGCGGCAATATGTCGACGCCCGCGACCTCGGACCGCAGGAGACGGCGCGGCTTGCCAATCGGCTGAGCGAAGACGTCGCCCACGACCCGTTCGTCCTGCGTATCCTCGTCCTCGACTCGGCCGGACGCGTCGCCCTGGCCGGCGGCGCCTTTGCGACGTCGCCCCATGGCGCGGACCTTTCCGACCGCGCCTATTTCCAGCAAGCGGCGGCGGGGCGGCAGGGGATGGCGTTCGAAGGCCCGTTGAAGGCCAGGTTCGGCGACGAGTGGGTGATCGTCCTGTCGCGCCGCCTCGAAGGCGACAAGGGCGAGTTCCGCGGGGTCGTCTACGCCAGCATCCCGATCTCGCACTTCGAGAAGCGGCTCACCGGAGTCGGCCTCTTTCCCCACGGCGTGATTGTCATGCGCAACGCGCAGGGCGCCCAGATCGCCCGCTATTCCGACGATCCCGGCGAACGCGGCGCGCCCGGCGACAACACGATTTCCGAGCGGCTGAAGGCGCTCATCCGCGCGCCGCAGGACCACGCGCTCTACCAGACGCTCTCCCCCCTCGACCACGTCGAACGGCTCTACGCCTTTCAGCGCCTGGCCGACGCCCCGTTCTTCCTTCTGGTCGGACAGCCGCAGGCGGTGGTGGACCGGTCGTGGCGGCTGCTGGCGTCGGAGCTCGGAGCGCTGTGCCTCGGGGTCCTGGCGGCGGCGCTCTGGACCGCGCGGCGGATGCACGCCTCGGCCGTGTCGCTCGACCAGGAGCGGCGGCTGCTCAAGCTGCGCGTCGCCGAGCGGACCCGGGAGCTCGAGGAGAAGAACCGCGATCTCGCCTCCAGTCAGGCCGTGGCGGAAACCGCCAGCAAGGCCAAGTCGGAGTTCGTCGCCAACATCAGCCACGAGATCCGCACCCCGCTGAACGCGATTCTCGGCACGACCCAGCTGCTGGCGCGCGCCGAGCTCGGGCCGGAGCAGGCGGCTTATGTCCGCACGCTCGATTCGGCCGGGCGCAACATGCTCGTCCTGCTGACCGACGTGCTCGATCTGTCCAAGATCGAGGCCGGCCAGCTCGATCTCAACGAATATCCGTTCTCGCTCGCCGAGGCGGTGGGCGCGGTCAAGGACACGTTCTCGGCCTGGGCGACGAGCAAGGGACTTGTGCTGAGCGTCGAACCGCCGCCGGACGATCTGCCGATGGTGATCGGCGACGGCATCCGGCTCGGCCAGATCCTGAACAATCTGGTGGGGAACGCGGTCAAGTTCACCGAGCGCGGCGGCGTCACGGTGTCGGTGACCGCGCTCGACCGCAAGCCGGACGCCGTTCGCGTCCGCATCGCCGTCAGCGACACCGGCATCGGCATCGCGCCCGAGAACGTCGACAAGCTGTTCGACCCGTTCGTCCAGGCCGAGCGCGCGACCTACAGCCGCTACGGCGGCACCGGGCTGGGCCTCGCCATCTGCAAGCGGCTGATCGGATTGATGGGCGGTGAAGTCGGGGTCGAAAGCCAGCCGGGAAGGGGCAGCGAATTCTGGTTCGCCGTCACGTTCAGGACGGCGGCCTTGGAGCCGGCGAGGGCGCGGGACGCGGCGAGGCCGGTCGGCCACCAGCTCGCGGGCGCCCGCCTGCTGATCGTCGACGACACCGAGACCAACCGTGAGATCGCCGTCAAGCTGCTCTCGCTCGAGGGCGCGTTGTGCCAGACCGCCTCGAACGGACGCGAGGCGATCGACCGGCTGCGCGACAACCCGGCCGGCTTCGACTGCGTGCTGATGGACGTCCAGATGCCGGAGATGGACGGCCTCGAGGCGACCCACGCGATTCGCCGGCAACTGGGCCTCGTCGATCTGCCGGTGATCGCGCTGACCGCCGGAGCGATGACCAGTCAGCGCGAAGTGGCGCTCGCCGCGGGCATGAACGGCTTCGTCGCCAAGCCCTTTCGCCTCAAGGAGCTGGTTGCGGCGCTGGTCCCCTGGCTACGGCGCGAGACCGTGTCGTGACCGGGTCCCGAACCCGCGATTGTTGACGCAGGTCAATGCCTTCCGCCCAATCGGCCGCAAGGATTTCCTTGGAGGAAGCCCGGCGAACCGTCATAGTCCGCGCGCCGACGACCTGCGCCGTGGGGGGCGCAAGGCTCGGGGTTCGGCGCGTTCGCCGCCGTCTTTCGGCGTAAGCCGAAGGAATGAGGAGGAGATCCAGGTGGAGCGGTTGCCGAACGTCGCGATGCCCCGGAGGGCCGGCCTCGAACAATTCATAGCGGAAGCGCCGAAGGCGACGGCGATGTTCGACCGCGAGATGCGCTATATCGCCGCGAGCCCGGCGTGGCTCGCCTTCCTCGGCCTGTCCGCGACGCCGGTCGGCCGCAGCCATTACGCCGATTTCCCCGACATGAGCGAGACCTGGAAGGCCGGGCACCAGCGCGCCCTCGCCGGGGCAGTCGAAACCTCGGAAGCGTCCCTCTTGCCGCGGTCCGACGGCGTCGTTCAATGGGTCCGGTACGAGGTGCGTCCCTGGCGCGACGGCGACAACGCGATCGGCGGCGTGGTGATCAGCGGCGAGGACGTCACCCCGGCGGTCGCGGCGTTGGAGAAGGCCGAGCGCATGAGCGAGAGGCTCGCGCAGGCTGCGCGGGACGCCGACGAGAGCGCCCGCCGCGCGCTGGAGGCCGAGCGCCGCCTGACGGACGCCATCGAGCTTATCCCGGGCGGTCTCCTGGTTTACGACGCCCAGGACCGCCTCGTCGTCTGCAACGACGCCACGCGCTCGATGTACCCGAGCCTGAAGGACATGCTGCGCCCCGGCGCGACCTTCGACGACCTGCTGCGCCTCGGATTCTACCGGCATTACGGCGTCGACGCCGGGGGCGACGAGGCGGGGCGCGAGCAGGCGCGGCGGGAACGGCGGCTCCAGCCGGGCGGCTCCTACGAGCAACTGACCGGCGACGGGCGCTGGCTGCGCGTCGAGGAGCGGCGCATGTCGGACGGCGGCCTCGTGGCGCTCAGGACCGACATCACCGACCTGAAGAACCAGAAGTTGGAGCTGGCGCGGCAGACCGCGCTGCTCGAGGCGACCTTCGAGAACATGGGCGAAGGCATCGCGGTTTACGGCCAGGACCTCAAGCTGCTGACCTGTAACGAGGTCGCGGCCGAGGCTCTCAAGACGCCGGCGGCGCTGCTCCAGCCCGGCGCGAACTTCGAGGACGTGGTCCGTTATCTCGCCCTGCGCGGCGACTACGGGGACGTGGACGTGGAGCCCTATGTCGCCGAGCGGGTCGCCCAGTTTCGCGCCCGCAAGACGGCGCGGCGGACGCATTCGGTTCCCGACGGCCGCATCGTCGAGACCCGTTTCAATCCGCTCCCCGACGGCGGCGGGATCCATGTCATCCGCGACATCACCGACCTCGCCGACCAGGCGGCCAAGGTCGCCGAGGCGCTGAGCCAGGCCGAGCAGGCGAGCAAGGCCAAGTCGGAATTCTTGGCGATGGCCAGCCACGAGCTGCGCACGCCGATGAACGCGATCATCGGCATGTCGGGACTGCTGGTCGAACACGCCCGCAGCGCGACCGACCGGCACTACGCCTCGGCGATCGAGGTCGCCGGCGAGAACCTGCTCGTGATCATCGACAACCTGCTCGAATTCGCCAGTCTCGAGGCGGGACGGGCGGTTCCCGACCGGGCTCCGTTCGACCTGCGCGCGGTGACCGCGAGCGCGCTCGACACCGCGCGGCTCGCGCAGAAGGCGCAGGGCCTCGTCATCGAGGCGGATGTCGCCCCCGACCTGCCCGCGATGCTCGAGGGCGACGGCGGCCGCATCCGCAGGATTCTCGTCAATCTGCTCGACAACGCGGTCAAGCACACCGCGAGCGGCAAGGTGACGGTGCGCGCGCGCGCCACGTCGATCGACGCCGGCGGCGCGCTCATGCTGAGGATCGAGGTCGAGGACACCAGCGGCGGGTTTTCGTCGTCGGCGGCCGATCGCCTGGCCCAGGCGTTCGAACGCGGGCGGGACAGCCACCGGGAGGCGGGCATCGGACTCAGCCTCGCGATCTCGCACAAGCTGGTCGACCTGATCGGCGGGACCATCGGCGCCGAAAGCGAGCCCGGCGCCGGCAGCCGCTTCTGGTTCGAGGCGCCGGTCCGGATCGCGCCGTCGCCGGCGCAGTCGGCCGAGGCGGCGGTCGCGCCCGCCGGGCCGCGCGCGCTCAAGGTCCTTGTGGCCGAAGACATCGAGGCGAACCGCGAAATCATGGCGGCGATGCTCGACAAGCTCGGCCACGAGGCTCATTTCGCCCACGACGGCGCGCAAGCGATCGAGGCGGCGGTCAAGCGGGAATACGACGTCATTCTGATGGACATCCAGATGCCCAACGTCGACGGCCTCGAGGCGACCCGGACCATCCGCGGCTTCGGCGGCCGCCTAGCGACCATCCCGATCATCGCCGTGTCGGCCTTTTACCTTCCCGCGCACAAGGCGGCCGCGATCAGCGCCGGGGCCTCCGGCTTCCTGAGCAAGCCGGTGCGCAGGTCGGTTCTCGACGGCGCGCTCAAGGCGATCTCCGGCGCCGAGGCCGCGACGGCTCCGCCCGAGGCTCCGCGCCTCGCCGGGGCGGTGGGAACCGCCTGACGCGCGGTGGTGGGCAAGTCACGCCTGAGACTTGTCTTTTCGAGTCGCCACGAGCCTTAAGTCTATATCGCCTCGCGGCGAATCGATCGCCAGACTTATGAAGTCGCATTGAAGAGAATCAGGCCGCGTGCCATAGCTTGAGCGCTATTGGATTAAGTGCTTTCTCCGATGGGCGATGAATCCCTTGGATTTGATCGAAGCGGCGGCGGGGCGACCCTTGGCGGCCGCATGGCCGGGCTTGAGCGGGTGGTCGGGGCCCGGATCGCCAGCATCCGGCTCCGCGTCGCGCGCAGCCAGCGCGATTTCGGCAGGCTTCTCGGCGTCTCGCGCAGCGCCGTGAGCGCCTGGGAAAGCGGTCGAAGGATCGGCGAGGACGATCTGCGCCGGATCGCCGAGACGACCTGCACCTCTTTCGACTGGCTCTCCGGAGGAGCCTCGCCTGGTCGCCGGGCGGGGCCGCGCGCACCGGCGCAGGCTCGTCCGGCCGAGCCTCCGCAGGGGAGCCCGCCGCCGCAAACCCGCTTTCGCCGCGAGCGCGTCCTGACCGACGACCGGCCGCCGGATCCGGTCGGGCCGGCGTGGAGCCTTCAGCCGACGGCGACCTCCGGCCAGCGCAACGCGCTCATCGCCGCGCGCCCGTCCGCCCACTGTCTGCGCCTGCCCGGCGCCACATTGGTCTCGGGCGAGCGGAGCGCGAGCTATCGGCTGATCGCGCGCGACGGCCTCGCCCCGCCGCAGTTCCTGCTGAGCCTCGTGCTGCGCGGCCGTCGCCGGATCGAGCAGGGCGGTCGCGAATGCGAAGGCGGAGATGGCTGCGCGGCGTTCGCGTCGAACGCCGACGACGGACGCTTCCGCTTTCGTCCCGACGGCCGCTACCTGGCGCTTTTCGTTCCGGCCGAATCGCTGCTTCGCCGCGCCCCGGGGATGGAAGCCCGGCTCCTGCGCGCGATCGATCCGATGAGCCCTCCGCTCCGGCTGCTCGCGGCCTATGTCGCGGGCCTGATGAAAGCCAGCGACGGCTTCGACGCGGAAGAGGCGGCGGCGGTCGCCGATCACCTCGCGGATCTGTGCGCGCTGCTGCTCGGCGCGAGCGGCTCCGAACGGGCGCTCGCGCTCGCGCGGGGTTTGCCCGCGGCGCAGAGGGCTGCGATCCGCGCCGCGATCGACGCCGGCGCGGCGACGCCGGGATTTTCCGCCCATTCGGTCGCCGACCTGCTCGGGGTCTCGCTGCGTCAGGTTCATTTTCTGCTCGAGGAGGACGGCGAGGGATTCGGGCGCCGAGTGACGGCGCGCCGGCTCGACGCCGCTCGGGCGCGGCTCGCCGACCCGAAATTCGACCGCATGACGATCCCGGAAATCGCCAGCGCCTGCGGGTTCGTCGATCTGCCTCAGTTCCATCGCAAGTTCGGCGCGCGCTTCGGCGAGCAGGCGGCGGTCTTCAGAGGCAGGGGACGCGAGTCGTGACGGCGTCCTGCGGCTTGGCCGGACCGTAACCCGCCGCCGCCTGGCTTGATCTCATCTCGAATGTCTCAGGTAAGACTCGTCGGGCGAGGGATTCGTGAACGACGCCGATCGCGAGGATTCCGATCAGGGTTCGCCAGCTCCGCGCGACGATCGCATCCGGCCGCTCCGGATTCCGGTGGACGAGCGCATGCCGCCGCAGATCGCGTCGCCGTGGCGCCTCCGATGGAAAGCCTCGGGGGCGCCGGACGCGCCGCGACCGGACGGCGCGATTCGGCCGTCGGCCTTGAGTCTCCGTCTGCCGGACGTGGCGCTCCTGTCCGGCGAGCGGGCGGCGTCCTACGCTTGGCTGAAAGGCGATGTCGGCCGCGGCGGGCCGGTCGTCGTTCTGAGCGTCGCGAGCGAAGGTCGTCGTCGCCTCGCGCATCTGCGCCGCGAATTCGAGGGCGGGCCCGGAACCGCGGTGTTCGCCTCCAACCTCGCCCAGGGGACCGGACGCTACCAGGACGGCGGACGCTACCTCAGCGTCACCGTGCCGTCGCAGCGCCTGAGGCGACACGCGCCGAACTTCGAGGCCGCGCTCATGCAGCCGGTCGCGAGCGGCCAGGCGCTGGCGCTGCTGGTCGATTACGTCGACGGACTCCTCACCCTTCGCGACGGCGTCGATCGCGCGGCCGCGCCCGCCGTCGCCGACCATCTCATCGACCTGTGCGCCATGCTGCTCGGGGCGAAAGGCGACGAACGGGAGGCCGCCGAGGCGAACGGTTTTCGCGCGGCGCAGGCGCAAGCGGCGCGCCGCGCCATCGACGCCGGCGCGGCGACGCCGGGATTTTCCGCCCATGCCGTCGCCGACCAGATCGGCGTTCCGGTCGAGCGGCTCCACGCCCTGCTCCAGACGGCCGGCGAATCGTTCGAGGCGCTGGCGCTCGCGCGCCGGCTCGACGTCGTCCGGGCGCGTCTCGCCGATCCCGCCTTCGCCCGGGTCGAGGTCCGCGAGATCGCCCGCGCCTGCGGTTTCCAGGACATCCGGGCGTTCCGCCGCCGGTTCGCCGCGCGCTTCGGCGCCGCGCCCGAAGCGGTTCGCAAACGGCCGGGCGAGGGGATATGATGGAGCCCGGGCCGATTTCGGCGCCGAAGAGCAATGTTTCAGTCGGGGTCCTCGAATAGACGTAATCCTTATGTAGGGGTGAGTTGTTCGACCTGCGGAGATGGAAGCCAGCGGAGATGGAAGCCGCAGTCATCGAGGCGCAGACCCTGTCGACGGAGGCCTGGCCGGAACCGCAACGCCTCAAGGCGTGGCGCGAGTTCGTGGCGCGCTCCTTCGGCGACCTCGATGTGACGCCGCTGGACGACCAGCCGTTCCGGGCCCAACTGACGTTTTTCGGCTTGCCGGGCGCGAGCGTCGCGTTCTCGCGCCGATCCGACTGCGAAATAGACTTCCGTCACGGGTCGGCCGACCCGCGCACCGGCGCGGAATCCATTTCGCTGATCTTGCCGACCCATGGCCGGGTGAACGTCGTGCAGGGCCAGTGGCAAGCCTCGGTCGGCGTCGACGGCGCCGCAACGACGATCGCGCCTGGACGCCTGCAGTACCGCGACGGATTCGAAGCCGGATACGTCAATTTGCCGCTCCGCCGCGTGCTCGCCGCGGTTCCGTCGCTCGACCCGCGCCAGCCCGTCGCCATGCCCGCCGCGGCGGTGCGGCACGTCGCCCTCTACCTCTCGATCATTCGCAACGGCCCGCTGACGATCGACGCCGATCTGGCGCGTGCGATGTCGGATCACCTGTTCGATCTCGCGATCCTCGCGCTTGGCGCGCGCGGCGACGCCGGAGACGAGGCTCGGGAGCGCGGCGGAGCCGCGGCGCAAGCCCACGAGGTTCTGCGCGCGATCGATTCGCGCGTCGCCGACCCCAATCTGTCGCTCGCCGGGATCGCCGGCCTTCTCGGTCTGCCCGAGGCGGAGGTGCGCAGGATCTTCGACGGAACCGGAGACGTCTTTGAAAAGCGGCTCGAAGAGCGGAGGCTCGATCTGGCGATGCAACGCCTGCACAGCCCGGCGGAGCGCCATCTTTCGGTCGCCGAGATCGCCCGGCTCAGCGGATTCCCGGACGTTGAGCGGTTTCGCCGACGGTTCCGCGTCCGCTTCGGCGACACGCCCGAGGCTTTCCGGGCGCGGCCCTTGGATTAGGCCCGACCGGCCGCGCGCGGGCGGACCCTCAGCGCCGGATCATGGCTCAACCGGCAGCGTGGGCGGCCGCGCTTCGAGAGGGGAGATTCGCGTCAACGTATCGTGAAATACGCTTGAATCGCCATCGAATAGCCGATATTATACGGCCGCGCTGCGCGTAACGATGGCGGCGCGGAATTTGCGCTGGGGCCTACCGGTGAGGGCGAGGAACAGGGCGGGCCGACACACGGCCAACGCGGTTCGTGTCGTAAAGACCAAGATAAACAAGATCAATCCGACAGCAGTCGCGTCGCGCCGGCGGACTCGCTCGTCGCTCGTTTCGCCGCGCATATCACGCCCATCGGCCTGCGCGCGCATGGCGAACGGCGGCATCCGCTGATTTTCAAATTCTTGTTCCGTTTCATTCTTGGAGGGGACTGCGATGGCCGACCAGCAGAACCGCGCCGATCGTTACGG
>CAMFKX010000053.1 GCA_945957375.1 uncultured Roseiarcus sp. | reverse complement strand
CTCCATGCGCAACAGGCCGATGCGGTACTGGTTCTCCATCAGTTCGCCGACCGAACGCACGCGCCGGTTGCCGAGATGGTCGATGTCGTCGATCTCGCCGCGGCCGTCGCGCAGGTTCACCAGCGCCTTCACCACCGCCAGGATGTCGTCCCGGCGCAGGGTGCGCTGGGTGTCGGGCGCGTCGAGATCGAGGCGCATGTTCATCTTGACGCGGCCGACCGCCGACAGGTCGTAGCGCTCGGAGTCGAAGAACAGCGACTGGAACATCGCCTCCGCGCTCTCGATGGTCGGCGGCTCGCCCGGGCGCATGACGCGGTAGATGTCGAACAGCGCGTCTTCCCGCGACGTGTTCTTGTCGACCTTCAGCGTGTTGCGGATATACGGGCCGACGTTGACGTGATCGATGTCGAGGATCGGCAGATCGGTGAAGCCGGCCTCGAGCAGATGCCCGAGCGACTTCTCGGTGATCTCCTCGCCGGCCTCGGCGTAGATCTCGCCGGTGGTCGGGTTGTAGAGATCCTCGGCGATGTACTGGCCGTAAAGATCCTGATCGGAGGCGGACAGCGCCTTGAGGCCCTTCTCGGCGAGCTGCCGGGCCGAGCGGATGGTCAGCTTGCGGCCGACCTCGATCGCGACTTCGCCGGTGTCGGCGTCGATCAGGTCGACGGTCGCCTTGACCCCCTTCATCCGCTCCGCATCGTAGGGGACGCGCCAGCCGTCCTTGAGGCGGCTATAGGTCACCGTCTTGTAGAAGGTCTTGAGAATCTCCTCGCCATCGAGGCCGAGGGCGTACAACAGCGACGTCACCGGGATCTTCCGGCGCCGATCGATGCGGGCGTACACGATGTCCTTGGCGTCGAACTCGATGTCGAGCCAGGAGCCGCGGTAGGGAATGATGCGCGCCGCGAACAGCAGCTTGCCCGACGAATGGCTCTTGCCCTTGTCGTGGTCGAAGAACACGCCGGGGCTGCGGTGCATCTGCGAGACGATGACGCGCTCGGTGCCGTTGACGATGAAGGTGCCGTTCGGAGTCATGAGCGGCATGTCGCCCATGTAGACGTCCTGCTCCTTGATGTCCTTGACCGACCGGGCCTGGGTGTCGGGATCGACGTCGAACACGATCAGGCGCAGCGTCACCTTGAGCGGCGCGGCGTAGGTCATGCCGCGCTGACGGCACTCGTCGATGTCGTACTTGGGCGCCTCGTATTCGTATTTGACGAATTCGAGATGCGCCGTGTCAGCGAAATCCTTGATCGGAAAAACCGACTTGAACACCGCCTGCAAGCCCTCGGTCGGGCGGCCGCCCTTCGGCGCGTCCATGAGGAGAAACTGGTCGTAGGAAGCCTTCTGCACTTCGATCAGGTTCGGCATCTCGCCGACTTCCCTGACGTGCCCGAAGACCTTGCGAACGCGCTTGCGGCCGGTGAATGTCTGCGCCATGTCTTCCTCGATGGTCTGGCCCTGAAGCGAACGATGCGGCGGTATTCGCTTCCGGAAGCCGCGGGGCGATACGATCGCCCCCTGTCAATCAACCCGCCCGGCGGCACAAATCGCGCCATGCGGTCAGAACAAACCCAAAAACGCCGGAACGGCCCCGTGGCCAAAAGGCCCGGGACCGTCCTTATTCAACTCGACGAGCCCGTTCGGGCCCGCCTGCTCATTACTTGAGCTCGACCTTCGCGCCGACCTTCTCAAGCGCGGCCTTGATCTTCTCGGCCTCGTCCTTGGTGACGCCTTCCTTGACCGGCTTCGGCGCGCCTTCGACCAGGTCCTTGGCCTCCTTCAGGCCGAGCGAGGTGATCGCGCGGACTTCCTTGATGACCTCGATCTTCTTGTCGCCGACGGCGGCCAGAACGACGGTGAACTCGGTCTTCTCCTCGACCGGCGCGGCGGCGGCGGCGCCGGCGGGAGCCGCGGCGACGGCGACCGCGGCGGCGGCCGATACGCCCCACTTGTCTTCGAGGAGCTTGGCGAGTTCAGCAGCTTCGAGAACGGTCAGCGAGGACAGCTCTTCGACGATCTTTTCGAGATTGGCCATAGTGAGATTTCCTTAGATATAGGTTCGAACTGAGGGTTTTGAAGAGCCTCGGTCAGGCTGCGTCTTTGGCGGCATAGGCCCCGACCACGCGCGCGAGCTTCGCCGCGGGCGCAGTGGTGAGCTGGGCGAGCTTGGTCGCCGGGGCGCTGATGAGCCCGACGAGTTTGGCGCGCAGCTCGTCGAGGGACGGCAAGGTCGCGAGCGCCTTGACCCCATCGACGTCGAGGGCGGTCTTGCCCATGGCCCCGCCCAGAACCACGAACTTCTCGTGATCCTTGGCGAACGCCACGGCTGCCTTGGCCGCCGCCACCGGATCGGCCGAATGGGCGATCAGGGTCGGTCCCTTGAGAAGGGAGCCGATGGAGGCGACGTCCGTGCCATCGAGAGCAATCTGGGCGAGGCGGTTCTTGGCGACCTGGACGGACGCGCCAGCGGCCTTCATCTGCTTGCGCAGACGCTGCATCTGGGCGACCGTCAAGCCGGAATAGTGCGCCACGACGACTACCGACGCCTTCGAGAAGACGTCATGCAGGGCCGCGACAGCTTCTTTCTTTTCCGCTCTATCCACGGTGCTGTCTCCGGTCGGCGAGCCTTGCGGCCCGCCTGTTGCACATGCCGCGCCGCGCGAATCTGACGACTCGAGCGCCACGACGACTTGCGCCTGTCCCCGGAGGTGGGCGAGCCCAACGCCGGACAGAAGGTTCGAACCGCATCGGCCGTGAGGCAACCCCCACGGTTGGAAATTCGGTCTTCCCCGTCTATGCTGGCCCCGCCGACCCCGGAACGGAGCCCTTGCGAAATTAAGCGGTCGACCCGAAGGCTTCGCGCGCCGGCAGTCTCGGACAGGACACGGCCGGAGTGGACGCAAGGGTAAACCCTTCCGTCCTCCGGCCCATCCACCGCCTCTCTCCCGGCCAGCCTCTACGAGGCGCAGCCAAAACAGGGCGGAAGCCATGTATGATCATTCGGGGTCGCATCCGCCGCCAACCCCGGCCGTCGTCAATAGCGCTTTCCGATCGACCGCGCAAGAGGCCAGATTGGCCAGATTGGCGGGTAGCATGCCACGCGGGGTCAGTCCCAGGGACCGGACCCTGTGCTGCGCCCTCCTCCTTTAGCCGCCCGCGAAGCGGCCGTCTCGAAGGGCGTTCCAGCGCTCCGGGCGGGATCGCCGTCCGCCGAATGTTTACGAGGAAAATCAGCACTTTGGCGCAGGCGATCGTCTTGACGTCGGGCAAGCGATCCCCGACGCTGATTGTCATGCGCGCGTCATTCGCGCGCCGAGCGGACCCCAAAGAAGCCGCCGCGCCCTGTCGATCAATCCGACCGAAGCGACCGCGGAGATCGCCGATGAAGGACACTTTGGCGCGTTGGAGCTGGAGGCTGTGGCTCCGCCCGATGCCGCAGCGCGACTACGTCGTGACCCTGTACAGTTTCTTGCGCCCGCACGCGTGGCTGCGCCGCCGGCTCGCCGACACGACCTGGGACGAGATCGAGACGGATTTCCTCGATCTCATGGTCGATCCGGAGAAGACCGCGGTGGACGTGGGGGCCAATGTCGGAAAGTACGCCGCCCGGCTCTCCGAGCTGGCGCCCCGCGTGCTCGCCTTCGAACCCGACCCGCTGTTGGCGGCGAAGATCGCCAGGGCGCTTCCGCGCAACGTCGAGGTGCATGCCGCGGCGGTGTCCGACACGGCCGGCGTCGCCAGCCTCCGGTTCCCGGTCGAATCGGGGCGCGCCAACACCGGCCTCGCCACGATCGAGCCCGGCGCGCTCGACCGGTCCTCGCAATCGTCGTCGTTCCTTGTGCCGACCGTTCGCCTCGACGATTTCCCGCTGGGACCGGTCGGCTTCATCAAGATCGACGTGGAGGGCCACGAATTGCACGTCCTGCAGGGCGCCCTGCGCCTGATCGACAAGGACAGGCCGGTGATCCTCGTCGAAGCCGAGGATCGCCACAAGCCGGGCGCGGTCGACTTGATCCGCGCCTTTCTGGAGCCCCGGGGCTTCGCCGGCTTCTTCATCCTGGACCGGGTCTTGCGGCCGATCGCCGACTTCAACAGCGACCTCCAATTGGTCGCGGCGCTGGATCTGTCCCGACGACGCACGCAGATGCGCTACGTCAACAACTTCATTTTCGTGCCGTGCGAGCGGGCCGAGAGCTTCGCCCGGCGCATGGACGACGCGCTTCGGCAGCGAGCCAACAGCAAGGCCGCTTGAGCGCGACAGGCTCCCCTCCCCTCAAAAAGGCATGCCCCCTGCATCAAGACTGCGCTTGAAGTCGATCGAACAGGCGCCAAACGATGCCTCCGGCCGCGCCAACGAATCCCGGGGGGTCCATGCGAACCAGAGCCGCCGTCTGCCGCGCCTTCGCGGCGCCGCTGTCGATCGAGACGATTGAAATCGCCGAGCCCGGGCCGGGCGAGGTGCTGATCCGCAACGCCGCCTGCGCGATCTGCCACAGCGACATTTTCTACATCGACGGCGCCTGGGGCGGCGACCTGCCCGCGGTCTACGGACACGAGGCCGCCGGCGTGGTCGAGGCGGTCGGGCCGGGCGTGACCCGGCTCAAGGCGGGCGACCCCGTCGTCGCCACGCTGATCCGAAATTGCGGCTTCTGCCCCGCCTGCGCCGACGGCGCGCCGGTGTTCTGCGAGGAAGTGTTCCCGCTCGACCGGCAGACGCCGCTGCGCGATTCGGCCGGCAAGCCGCTGGTCCACGGCCTGCGCACCGGCGCCTTCGCCGAGCACATGGTGGTCGACGCCTCGCAGGCGGTGGCGATCCCGAAGGACATGGCGCTCGACGTCGCCTCGCTGATCGCCTGCGGCGTGCTCACCGGCATGGGCGCCGTCGTCAACACCGCCGACGTCAAGGCGGGCTCGAGCGCCGTCGTGATCGGCTGCGGCGGCGTCGGCCTCAACGCCGTCCAGGGCGCGCGCCTCTCCGGCTGCGATCCGATCATCGCGATCGACGTCGAGCCGTCGAAACTCGAAGCGGCGCTCGCCTTCGGCGCGACCCACGCGGTCAACGCGAAGACCGAGGCGGTCGAGGAGCGGGTCAAGGCGCTGACCGGCGGCCGCAAGGCCGACTGGGTGTTCGTCACCGTCGGCGTCAAGGGCGCGGCGGAACAGGGCGTGTCGCTGATGAAGCGCAACGGCGGGACCGTGCTCGTCGGCATGCCGCCCTCCGGCGTCCAGGCAACGATCGACCCGGGCTGGCTCGCGGCCGACGGGCAGAAGATCCTCGGCTCCAAGATGGGCTCGGCGCGGCCGGTCATCGACGTGCCGAAGATCGTCGCGCTCTACCGCGACGGCCGGATCAAGCTCGACGAGCTGATCACCGGCCGCTATCCGCTGGACCGGATCAACGACGCCCTCGCCTCGTCCCGCTCCGGGGCGGCGCTGCGCAACGTGATCGTGTTCTGAAAGGGTCTGTGAGAAATGCAGACCTCATCCTGAGCTTGTCGAAGGATGATCCAGCGGGCTCCAAGATCAGCGCCATCTGGAGCGTCCTTCGACAGGCTCAGGACGAGGTTCGCCGGGACCTTCATGCCTGAATCCGGAAGCTGAGACACGCCCATGAAGATCGCAGACCTGAAAACCTTCGTCGTCGGCAACCCGCCGCCGGCCTTCGGCGGACGCTATTTCGTCTTCCTGAAGCTCCGGACCGCCTGCGGCGTCGAGGGCGTCGGCGAGGTCTATGCGGCGAGCTTCGGGCCCGAGGCGATCGTCGCCATGATCCGCGACGTGTTCGAGCGCCACGTGCTCGGCGCCGATCCGTTCCGGATCGAGGCGCTGTGGCGCAACGTCTACGCCCGCGGCTACACCGGGCGGCCGGACGCGTCGCTGATGGGCGTCCTCTCGGGCGTCGAGATGGCGCTCTGGGACATCGTCGGCAAGGCGGTCGGCAAGCCCGTCTACGACCTTCTCGGCGGCAAGGTGAACGAGCGCCTGCGCAGCTACACCTATCTCTATCCCGACGAGCCGGGCTCGCACGCCTATTCCGACAGCCCGGTCTATTCGACGCCCGAGGCGGCGGCCGAGCGCGCGCTGAAATATCTGGCGCAAGGCTTCACCGCGGTGAAGTTCGATCCGGCCGGCCCCTACACCGCCTTCGATCCGCGCCAGCCGAGCCTCGAACGGCTCGAACTCGCTGAAGCCTTCTGCCGCGCGCTGCGCGAGGCGGTCGGCACCCGATGCGACCTGCTGTTCGGCACCCACGGCCAGTTCACCGTGTCGGGCGCGCTGCGCCTCGCGCGCCGGATCGAACCCTACGAGCCGCTCTGGTTCGAGGAGCCGACGCCGCCCGAGGCGCCCGAGGAAATGGCCCGGGTCGCCGCCCAGTGCCGGATGCCGATCGCGACCGGCGAGCGGCTGACCACCAAATACGAATTCGCCCGGGTGCTGGAGACCGGCGCCGCCTCGATCCTGCAACCCAATCTCGGCCGGGTCGGCGGCATTCTCGAGGCCAAGAAGATCGCCGCGCTGGCCGAGGCGCATTACGCCCAGATCGCGCCGCACCTCTATTGCGGCCCGGTGGTCGGGGCGGCAAACATCCAGCTCGCCGCCTGCATCCCCAATTTCCTGATTCTCGAAAGCATCGAGCGCTGGGACGGCTTCCAGGCGAAGCTGCTCAAGACGCCGATCCGCTGGGAGGACGGCTGGGTCATCCCGCCGACCGAGCCCGGGCTCGGCGTCGAACTCGACGAGGCGGTCGCCGAGGCCCATCCCTGGACCGGGTCCGACCTCCACCTGATGCCGCGCACATCGCCGGTCCACGCGCCCGAATAGCCGGAAGCCTACACGTCGGTCTCCAGCGCTCGTGCGAGGAACCGCTCGGGATCGGCGCAAAATTCGCTCAGCAGCCGGAAATGGGCGGTGTCGCGCAGCGCGATCGGCGCGACCGCCCGGCCGTCGAGACTGAGGAGCCTCGCCCCCCGATAGGCCATCAGCAAGGGGGAGTGGGTCGCCACAATCACTTGTCCGACGCCGGACTCGTCGATCCGCCGCAAGATCTTGAGAAACGCGATCTGCCGCGCCGGCGACAGCGCCGCCTCGGGCTCGTCGAAGAGATAGACGCCCTGCCGCTGACATCGCTCCACGAAGAAGCGCAGGAAGCCTTCGCCGTGCGAATGCGACAGGAAATCGGGCGGCTGGGCGCCGGCGTCGAGCGCCGCCGCGTCGAGGTAGCGCGCGACGGCGTAGAAGCTCTCGGCGCGAAAGAACCAGCCGCGGGTGACTTTCGGCAACCAGCTCGCGCGCAGCGCCTGCGCCAGCGCGCCGCCGTGGGTTTCGACCGCCCCGGCGTGATCGACCGGCCTGTAGCCGTTGCCGCCGCCGGCGTCGTCGAAGCCGGCGAGCGCGGCGATCGCTTCGAGCAGCGTCGATTTTCCCGTCCCGTTCTCGCCGACGACGATCGTCACCGCGCGGTCGAAAATGAGCTCGAAATCCTTCTGGCGGAAGAGCGGAAGGTTGAAGGGATAAAGGTCTCCGTCGCCGAGGCGCGACGAATCGAGCCAGACCCGGCGGAGATAGGGCGCCTTCAGGCGGATGGCGGGGGTCCGCCGCACCCGCGGATCCCGCCCCTCAGTGCTGCGGGCCCATCATCCAGTTGCCGCGCTCGGCGCACCAGACATGGTTGTGGAGGTTCGCGACCCACTGGCGGCCGGAGGCGGTCAGCGACAGATACTTCACCCCCTCCTCGATGTGGGCGGCGACGCTCCGGGAAAAGAACGATGGATATTTGTCGACCAGGTCGGCCGGGGTGTCGTAGCCGAACTGCCGGTTGGAGCCGATCTCCTCGAATTCGGCGAACAGCGCGTTGGCCTTTCTCGGGTAGAGCGGGTCGCCCAACTGGCCGATGAGGTCGGAGGCGAGCATCAGCCGCGCCTCGAGGTCCGGACAGTCACGACTATCGAGGCAAGGCGGAAAGCGGGTCAATTCGATCGCGTTGGCGACTCGGGCCGGGTCGACATGGGGCGAATTGTTCAGCCGCTCGAACGCGAACAACTTCGACCGATCGACGTGATAGGGCATGAGCGCCGCGTCGGACGCTCCCCGCGGCAGCGTCACCTTGCGGCCGCTGTGGTCGACGACGAACTCGGTCGCCGTGTCGCCCCTCAGGACGCCGCGCACGAAACCGATGTCGTGCAGCAGGCAGGCGCAGATGAGATGCAGATAGTCGGCCGGCTCGATGCGCTCGGACAGGACCCGACCGCGAAGAATGTCGCGGCCGACCTGGGTGACCAGCATGGTGTGTTCGAAATTGTGATAGAGCGCGTCGCTCTTGGCGATCGCTTCGATCGTACTGCGCGCCAGTGAGCCCAATCGTTCGGCCTGGTCGTCGTGCGCCGAGCCGAAAATGTCGCGAAAGTCGTCGGCGAGAAACTTGCCGAGCTTCCTGGCCGACGCGGCCGCGATCGTCTCCACTGCCTCGGCTCCCCAAAAAGCGACCGCGACGCGAAAACCACCGTCCGACGCCGGGAGTTGAAAGTCTAATGCAACCGCAGCCGCCGCGCCAGTGGCGCCGTGGATGTGTTGAACGAACCCGAAGGCGGCCGCGGTCGCTTGCCGATCGCCGCGCCGTCCCTATGCTTGTGAAACCAATCGGAGCTTCGGGCGATGCGATACGGGTTCATCGGTCTGGGAAATCTTGGCGGCCCGCTGGCGATGAGCCTCAGGCGGAAGGGCTTCGACCTGACGGTCCACGACCTCGACCGCGAGGCGGCCCGGGCGCATCTCGACGCCGGCGCCCGCTGGGCCGAGAGCCCGCGCGCCCTGGCGGAAGAGGTCGACGCCGTCTTCACCTGCCTGCCCTCGCCGGCCGTGTCCGAGCGCACGCTGACCGATGCGAACGGGCTTCTCTCGGGACTGAAGCCCGGCTCGACCTGGATTGAGACGAGCACGGTCGACCAGCGCACGATCCAGCGCCTCGCGGCGGTCGCGGCGGAAAAGGGGATCTTCACGCTCGAGGCGCCGGTGACCGGCGGCGTCCACAAGGCGGCGGAAGGCGCGGTGGCGGTGATCGTCGGCGGCGAGGCGACGACGCTCGACCGGCATCGCGCCGCGCTCGAGGCGATCGGCCGGCCGGTGTTCCATGTCGGCCCGCTGGGCTCGGCGTCGGTGATCAAGGTGATCACCAACATGCTCGCCTTCATTCATCTCGTCGCGGCGGGCGAAGCCCTGATGCTCGCCAAGCGCGGCGGACTCGACCTCGCCCAGGCCTTCGCCGTCATCAAGGCGAGCTCCGGCAACAGCTTCGTCCACGAGACGGAGTCGCAGCTGGTGCTCAACGGCTCCTACAACATCGGCTTCACCATGGATCTCGCCTGCAAGGATCTCGGCTTCGCCATGAAGCTCGGGACCGACCTCGGCGTGCCGCTCGATCTCGCGGCGATCACCGCCCAGACCTTCATTCGCGCGCGCGAAGCCTACGGCGGCGGCGCATGGTCGACGCAGGTGGTGAAGCTGCTCGAGGATGCGCTGCACACCGACCTGCGCGCGCCCGGGTTTCCGGAGACGCTGTGACCCGCCGGGCCTCTTGCCCTCAGCGGAACTCGAAGGCCGATATCGTCTTGCCCCCGACCACGTCGCGGAAGGCGTGGCGACCCTCGCTGTCGCCCGCCGAGCCGGCGACCACCATCAGCGGCATGAGGTGCTCCTCGCGCGGATGGCAGCGGCGGGCGCCGGGCGCGGTTTCCCAATGGGCCAGACGCGCCTCCCGCTCGGCGGCCGGCGCCCTGGCCGTCTCGTCGAGCCACGCGTCGAACCCGGCCGAGGCGCCGTCGCCGCCTGCGAAGAAGCTCCTCAGATCATGGAAGCTCAAGCCGCTGCCGATGATCGCCACGCCCTGGTCGCGCAGCGGCGCGAGCGCGCGGCCGAGGCGAATGTGGAAGTCGGCGTCGAGGTCCTTGCGCAGCGAGAGCATCACGACCGGGATCTCCGCCTTCGGGTCGACGATCAGGAACGGCACGAACACGCCGTGGTCGAAGCCGCGCTGATCGTCGGTGGCGACCGGCAGCCCGGCCGCCTCGATCAGCCGCTTGACTTCAAGCCCGACGTCGGGCGCGCCGGGCGCCGGATACTGGAGCCGATAGGTGTGGTCGGGGAAGCCGTAATAGTCGAACAGCATGCCCGGCTTCGGGTTGACGCTCACGGTCGGCTGCGCCGCCTCCCAGTGCGCGGTGACGACGAGAAACGCCTTCGGCCGCTCCGGCAGCGTCGCCACCAGCCCCGCGAGATAGGCGCGCAGGCCGTCCCAGGCGTGCGGGCCGAACGGCGGCGGGAACTCCATCCAGAAGCAGGGACCGCCCCCGTGGGGCAGGAAGATCGCGGGCTGACGGGCGGGCATGGGGTTCCTCGATCGGCAAGTTTCCACCGATAGTTAGGGCCGCTCCGCCGTTGCGGCAACCGGCGCATCCGCCCGCGGCGGCAACAGACTGTCCCGCCGGCCGGGACGTCGGCGCGTCCCATTCGAACGGAGACCGCCGTTGGTCGCTGAAATTCGGCCCTCCGTCCGTGACGCGCCTCACAGCGCCGGTGAACCGAACGCCTTAGCGAAACGTTAACCAGGATAACGCCAGGGAAGCCCCGATGACCATGACCAGCCTCTTGCTCGCCTGCGCCTTTCTCGGCGGCGTCGCCGCCGGCGCCTGGCTGAACGACCTCAGCCACCGCCCGCGCCGCTCGCTCGGCGCTCGACGCTGAGCCGTCTCGTCTCAGCCGGTCTTCCCGCTTTTTGTTGGTGAGCGCGGTGGGAATCGAACCCACGACCCTCTGATTAAAAGTCAGATGCTCTACCTATTGAGCTACGCGCTCGCGCCATGCGCATGAGGCGCTCGTGCCTAGCGCGTCGGTCGCCGGGGGTCAATTGCAAAGCACGCGCGTGGGCGCAGGCAACGGGCGGTCCCGCGCTCCAGCGCCGCTCAGGCGCGCGCCGCCTCGCGAGCGGCCTTGAGCCGGGCGAAGTCGTCGCCGGCGTGGTGCGACGAGCGGGTCAGCGGCGAAGAGGAGACGAGCAGAAAACCCTTCGCCGCCCCGATCGTCGCGTATTCGGCGAATTCCTCCGGGGTGACGAAGCTGACCACCGCGTGATGCTTCGGCGTCGGCTGCAGATACTGGCCGATGGTCAGGAAGTCGACGTCGGCCGAGCGCAGGTCGTCCATCATCTGCAGGACCTCGTTGCGCGCCTCGCCGAGACCGACCATGACGCCCGACTTGGTGAAGATCGTCGGATCGAGCTCCTTGGCGCGCTGCAGCAGGCGCAGCGAGTGGAAGTAGCGGGCGCCCGGGCGGACGCTGAGATATTTCGACGGCACGGTCTCGAGATTGTGGTTGAACACGTCGGGCCTGGCCTCGACGACGACCTCGAGCGCGCCCGGCTTGCGCAGGAAGTCGGGGGTCAGGACCTCGATCGTCGTTTCCGGCGCGGCGGATCGTATCGCGCGGATGGTGCGGGCGAAGTGCTCGGCGCCGCCGTCGGCGAGGTCGTCGCGGTCGACCGAGGTGACCACCACGTGGGCGAGGCCGAGCTTCGCCACCGCGTCGGCGACGCGCGCCGGCTCGTCCGCGTCCAGCGGGCCCGGCAGGCCGGTCGCGACGTTGCAGAAGGCGCAGGCGCGGGTGCAGGTCTCGCCCATGATCATGAAAGTCGCGTGGCGCTTGTCCCAGCACTCGCCGATGTTGGGGCAGCCGGCCTCCTCGCACACCGTGGTCAGCTTGTGCGCGCGCACCAGCGCCATCGTCTCGGCGAAGGTCTTCGACCCGGGCGCCTTCACCCGAATCCAGGCAGGCTTGCGCTGAATCGGGTTGTCGGGCCGATGCGCCTTTTCGGGATGGCGGAGGCGCGCGGAGCCGGTCGCCTCCCCGACGGTGTCGATAAGCCGGGTCATCGGACCTCTCTATGGCGCGGTCGGCGGCGGGTCAAACGACGAACGCGGGGCGAAGGCGGTCACCTTGCGGAAGGCTCCGGCTTGCGAATACGGTCTCGCCGCGGGCGCGGCGCGGCGTGCGTTTCGTCCCCACGGAAAGGCGCCATGGTTGTTCGGATTTCGGCGGTCTCTTTGACGACCGCTCTGCTGCCCGCCCTCGCCGTCGCGGCCGGGCCGACGCCGCCGCTGGCGATCACGACGACCGCCTGCCCCAAGGGCGTCCAGACCCAGCCCTATTCGGGCTGCAGGATCGTCGCCGCGGGCGGAGCGCCGCCCTACCGATTTACGATCGACCCGAAGCAGTCGACCCTGCCCGAAGGTTTGACGCTCGACCCGGCGACCGGGGCCGTCGCCGGGGCGGAAATCGGCGGCCAGGGGACCTACGTTCCACGTATCGTGGTGACCGACAGCGCCGGCGGCGCGGCCGCGGCGCCGGTCAGTTTCGCGATCGACGGCTCCAACGCCTTTCTCGCGTCGATCTTTCCCGCGAATTCGATCTTTCACCACCGCATGGACGCCGCAACCTCGGGGCTGCCGGTCGACACGTCGCCTGCGGCGCCGATCCTGAAGGATTATCTCCCGGCGTCGATCCGCGCCTATTTCGGCGCGGCGGCCTACGAGTCGGTGCCGAACGGCATCCCGGTCTATTCCGTGCCCTACGATCAGCCGGAAGTCCCGGTGACGACGACCCAGTACCAATCCTATTTCACGGCCGCCCCGATCCCCTGGAACGCGCCGATTCAGGCGACCGCCAACTCGACCGGCGACCGGCACGTCTTGATCCTGCGCCGCGCCGGCGGCGGCAGGCCGGCGGCGCTCTACGAGATGTTCGTCGCCGAATATCACGACGGCCCCTGGAGCGACGCCTCGAACGGCCTGTGGCCGGACATGACGACCAACGATCTGACGCCGCCGGGCAAGGGCACGTCGGACGCCGCCGGGCTGCCCTACGCGCCGCTGCTGATCAACGCCGACGAGGTGATCGGACCGGGCACGGCGAGCGCGCCGAAAGGCGTGATCCGGCACACGATCCCCTTCGTCGTCAATTACATGCTGAACTATTGGGTGTGGCCGGCGACCCAGTCCGCCGGCGCCGGGACCTGCACCGACAAGGCCGGCAAGGTGATCCCGCCGTTTTCGCAGATCTATCAGGCCGACCCGCCGGCCAAATGCGACTGGAGCACGCCGGCCGGCGAGATCTACCGGCTCAAGGCCTCGGTCCCGACGCCGGCCTGCGCTGCCCGCAACCCGCAATCCGCAATCATCATCGAGGCGTTGCGCAACTACGGCATCATCATGATCGACAATGGCGGCAGCGGGGCCAACGGCGGACTGGCCGGCACGCCCGACGCCCGCTGGGACGACGCCGATCTCGTGTGTCTGAGAGACCTGAAGCTGGCCGATTTCGAACCGGTCAACGTGTCCAGTCTGATCCTTTATCCGGAGAGCGGCGGCACGCCGCTGCCGGCGGTCGGAAGCGGCCAATGACGCCCGCATCCGACGGGCGTCTTCCGGCGTAGAAGGGTGACGTCGAAGTCGAGCGAGGAGCCCCATGACGCAGGAACCGATCAAGACCGCCGTCGTCACAGGCGCCTCCACCGGCATCGGCCGGGCGTGCGTCAAGGCGCTGGCCGACAAGGGCTGGCGCGTGTTCGCCGGCGTCCGCCGCAGCGAGGACGCGCAATCGCTCAAGGCGTCGTTCGGGGAGGCTGTGCGCCCGCTCCTGTTCGACGTGACCGACGCGGCAGCGGCGGCGGCGGCGGCGGCCGAAGTCCGCGCGGCGCTCGGCGGGCAAAAGCTCCGCGGCCTGGTCAACAACGCCGGCATCGCCGTCGGCGGGCCCCTGCTTCATTTGAAGGCCGACGCTTTCACCCGTCAGCTGTCGGTCAACCTCGTCGGGCCGCTGATCGTCACCCAGGCGTTCGCGCCTCTGCTCGGCGCGGATCGCGCGCTGGCCGGGCCGCCCGGCCGGATCGTGATGATGTCGTCGGTCGGCGGGCTGAACGCCGCCCCGTTCCTCGGCGCCTACAGCGCGTCGAAATTCGGGCTCGAGGGCTTTTCCGAGTCGCTTCGGCGCGAGTTGATGCTGTACGGAATCGACGTCATCGTCATCAATCCGGGCGCGGTCGCGACGCCGATCTGGGACAAGTCGGAAAGCATCGACGCGGAATATGCCGACACGCCCTACGCCGCCGCCATCGCCAAGATCAAGGCGTATATGATGGCCATGGCGCGCTCCGGCCTCCCGCCCGAGCGGATCGGCGCCGCCGTCGAGACAGCCCTTTCGACCGAGCGGCCGAAAACGCGCTACATCGTGTCGCCGACGCCGTTTCAGGATTTCCTGGCGCGCACCTTGCCGAGGCGCATGGTGGACCGCATGATCGCTGGCAGGCTCGGCCTCTCGCCGCCGCCGGCCGGGTGAGGCGCCTCGCCGGCCGGATGCCGATCCGCCCTTTCTGATGATATAGCAGCCGACAATCGCCGGATCGTCGCCGAGATGCGGCGCTGCGAACGGGGACACCAGCCATGACCACCAGCGTCCATCAGTTTCTTTGCCTTTCCGACAATTACGGCGTGCTGATTCACGATTCCCGCACCGGCGCGACCGCGGCGATCGATGCGCCCGAGGCGGCGCCGATACTGGCGGCGCTCGAACAGAAGGGCTGGACGCTGACCGACCTCCTGTTCACCCACCATCACGCCGACCATATTCAGGGCGCCCCGGCGCTAAAGGCGCGCTACCCGAACCTGCGGATCGTCGGACCCGCCAGCGAGGCGGCGCGCATTCCGGATATGGACACGCTGGTCCGGGAGGGCGACATCGTGCGCGTCGGCGCGCTGCAGGCCGAGGTCATCGAGACCCCGGGCCACACCACCGGACACATCGCCTACTTCTTCCCGGAGGACGAGATCGTCTTCTGCGGCGACACGCTGTTCTCGCTCGGCTGCGGCCGGGCGTTCGAGGCGCCCTATGCAGTGCTCTGGAGTTCGCTGCTGAAGCTCGCCCGGCTGCCCGGATCGACGCAGGTCTATTGCGGGCACGAATACACCTTGGCGAACGCCCGGTTCGCCCTGACCATCGAGCGCGACAATCCGATCCTGATCGACCGGGCCGAACATGTGGCCAAGCTGCGCGCCGAAAATCGGCCGACCGTTCCCACCACCATCGCCGCCGAACTCGCCGCCAATCCGTTCCTGAGAGCGGAGGAGCCTCCGGTGCAGGCGGCGGTCGGCATGGCGGGCGCCGACCCGGAAGCGGTGTTCGCCGAGATCCGCGGCCGCAAGGACCGGTTCCAGGGCTGACAGGCGGCGCGAGAGTCGCGTCGCCGCCAGAGCCTCCCTAGGCGCGCAGTGCGCGCGCCCTCAGGACGCCCTCAGGTGAAGCGATTGACGACGTTCTCGAAGAACTCTTGCCGGCCGGAGCGCGGCTTCGGTTCGAGACCCTCGTCCGCGACGCGCTTGGCAATCGCCTCCAGGCTCGCGCCGGGCTTCAGCATCGCCTCCGCCGCCGGCGCCTTCCAGCCGGCGTAACGGTCCTCGCGCAGCCGATCGAACGCGCCGTCCTCGATCATCGCCGCGGCGGCGACCAGCGCCTGCGCGCAGACGTCGATGCCGCCGATGTGGCCGATGAGAAGGTCAGCCGGATCAATCGACTGACGCCTCACCTTCGAGTCGAAATTGAATCCGCCGGGGGCGATGCCGCCGTTCTTCAGGATGAAATATAGCGGCGGAACGAGCTCGGCCGCATTGTTGGGGAACTGGTCGGTGTCCCAGCCCGTCTGGTAGTCGTTGCGGTTGGCGTCGACCGAGCCGAGCAGGCCGAGCGCGGTGGCGAGCCCGATCTCGTGCTCGAACGAATGATGCGCGAGCACCGCGTGGCCGACCTCGATGTTGAGCTTGACCTCCTTCTCGAGGCCGAAGCGCTGCAGGAAGCCGGCGACGGTGGCGACGTCGAAGTCATACTGATGCTTGGTCGGCTCCTGCGGCTTCGGCTCGACCAGCAGCACGCCCTTGAAGCCGATCTTGTGCTTGTAGTCGACCACCATCGACAGGAAGCGCCCGAGCTGATCGAGCTCCCTCTTCAAGTCGGTGTTGAGCAGCGTTTCGTAACCCTCGCGACCGCCCCAGAGTACGTAATTGGCGCCGTGCAGCTTGTGAGTAGCGTCGATCGCATTCTTCACTTGCGCCGCGGCGTAGGCGAACACGTCCGGGTCCGGGTTGGTGGCGCCGCCGGCCATATAGCGCGGGTGGCTGAAGAGATTGGCCGTGCCCCACAGCAGCTTCACGCCGCTCGCGAGCATCTTTTCGGCGAACCGGTCCGTCATTTCCGAGAGGTTGCGGCCGAACTCGGCGAGATTGGCGCCCTCGGGAACGACGTCCTTGTCGTGAAACGTGAAGAACGGGAACCCGAGAAGCGAGAACATCTCGAACGCCGCGTCCGCCTTGTTGCGCGCGCCCTCCATGCCCTCGTTGTTCCACGGGCGGTCGAAGGTCGAGGCGCCGAACATGTCCGACCCCATCCATCCGAAATTATGCCAGTAGCAGACGGCCGGACGCAGATGCTCGGCCATGGTCTTGCCCATGACCACCCGCGCCGGGTCGTAATGGCGAAACGCCAGCGGATTCCCGCTCTTCGGTCCCTCATACTTGACTGGTCCGATATCGCCGAAAAACCGCTTGCCCATGATGTCTCACTCCGTCGCGCGTCCGCGCGCGCTCGCCAGACCCATTTTCGCGCGAATCGCAGCCCCGCGGCAAGCACTAACATGTCACCATGCGGGAGGACTGGCGTTCGACCACGGCCGGTCGAACGCCCGGACCCCGGCGAGCGCCGGCCCCTCGCCGACGGCGGCGAGCGACCGCACTTCGATTCGCGCCAGCGGGCCCACGTCGGGCGCCTCGATCACCGTCCAGTTCGGATATTCGTAGAGCGGCGCGGCGCGCTCCGCGCGTATCCCCGAAGCCCCGACGAAGGCGAGCGCCGCCCGGGTCGTCCCTCGACGCCGCGCCTTGCCGCCGCGCGACGAGAGAACCCAGACCTCCTTCACCGGCGCCGGCGTCGTCGGCTCCAGGACCGCGGTCGCGTCCGAGCGATCCGGCGCCCACCAGTCGTCGCAGCGCTCCGTCGCGGGGCCGTCGGTCAGCGCAGGGACTGCGCTTCTCAGAGGAACCTCGGCCGCGCGCAACGCGGCCGCCTTGTCCTTGCGTAGGTAGAGGCCGGCGCAGCGCCCTCCCCCGGCGACGAGATCGTAGTTCGCCGCGACAAATTGCTCGAGGGCGGGAAAACTGGCGATGTCCCAGCGCTCCGTCCGGGGGTCGAAATCGGGGTAGAGGTCGGTGAAGGAATAGTCGCGGCGCCCGGCGTCGAGAACCAGCGCCGGGTTCGACCGGGCGAGGTCGCGCAACAGGCGCGCACGAAAATAGTCGCGGCCCGCGTTCGGGCGGATCTCGTACTCGCCCTCGGCCGCCCGCTCGGCCGACTTCATCCCGGAGAACGCGGTATATTCCGGCTCGTATCCCCAGGAGAGCATGGTCTCCGGGGCCTCGGCGCCGGTCCAGGCGAACAGCGGACGAGCATTCCGGCCGGGCGCCGGAAAGGCTCTGTCGAGCGCGCCTTTTCGATAGAGGTCGAGCGGCGAAGCGTGGCGGACGAATTCGGCGCGAAGAAATCCCGCTGAGGAAAGGCCGACGAGAACGACTCCCGACGCGATACGGAGCCCTATGGAGAGGCGCGGTCTGGCGACCGGAAACGCATATTGCGCGAGCAGCACCGACAGCGAGAGCCCGAAAACGGCGAACAGCAGATAGTGGTAGAAGTTGTGTCCGGGCTTCCAGACGGCGAACAACGCCGCAGGCCACAGGCCGGCGCTGAGCAGGAGCAGGTCGAGACGGGCCTGCCGCCGGATCGAGGGCGCGCGGCGCCGGATCACGACCGCCGCCCAGAGGACCGCCATGACGGCGATCGTCCCCGACGCGTTGCGGAACAGGTTCAGGGGCTCCACGCCCCGGTAGCTCGCGGTGAGCCCGAGGTAGCCCTTCAGGAACGCGTCCTGTTCGCCGACGAGAAACAGCGGCGCAACGAGAAGAACAAGCGGCGCCCCGCCGCCGGCGAGCCACAGCGCGACGTCGGCGGCGCCCGCGCGGCCGGCGCGCCAGTCGGTCGCGAGCCGGAACAGGCAGACGGCCTGGAAGACCAGCGCGAACGGCGCCGCCTGCATCTTTGCGAACGGCAGGGCGACCGCGATCAGGCCGCAGACCGCGAGCCGCGGTCCCGGCGGCGCGTCCGCGCGCAGCCCCGCGTAGACCGCGCAGAAGATCACCATCAGTGCGACCGGCAAGGTCTCGCTCTCGTAGCCGAGCACCATCGCGTGCGTTTCCAGCGCGACCCACGCCGCCGCCGCAACCAGGGCGGCGGTCCCGGGGCTCGCCGCCTCCCCCCGGCGCAGGAAGGTCGTCATGCCCAGCAGGGTGAGGCTCTGGATGACGAAGGCCGTCAAACGCGAAGTGAGCACCGTCGGCGTCAGGCCGAACAGGATCGGCCAGGCGATCGGCAGCGCGTTGAGCGGCCCGCTGGTGCGCAGGTCGAGCGAGCGAAACAGGACCGGATCGTCGAACGCCCGGCGCGCGACCACCGTCCATTGGGCTTCGTCGACGTTGAAGGCGAACGGAACCGAAAGCAGATGCCAGCGGAGCAGCAGCGGCAGGCCGCAGATCAGCAGGATCCACGGCCACGCGAGCCCGCGCGAGGCCAGACGGCCCGGCGCGGCGGCGGCGCTTTGCGCATCCGCTGCGAGCTGCGCCGCGCCCGGAGGAGCCGACGCGTCGGCGATCGGCGCTTGAACGCCGTCAAGCCGGCGCGGGCCCTTCCCGTCGCCGCGCCGCTCATTGACCTCCGAACTCAAACGGAAGCCCGTCCAAGCGGACGAAGCGATCGGGGCGACGCCGGCTCCAGCAGATCCATGAGCGGCAGGCTAAGGATCTTCGATCAGACCGACAAGTCTATAAAGGTCTAACCTTTCCGCTTCCGGATTAAATAATAAGTCAAGGCAACAACGCTAGCCGTAACACTGTCACCTATACCATGAGCTTCGTCAGCCGGCGCGAAATTCCGTTACGAAACGGGACAGGGCGGCAAGCCCGGTCGCGCAATCCTCCACGGTGATCGATTCCAGCGGATTGTGGCTGATGCCGCCCTTGCAACGCACGAACAGCATGCCGGCCGGGCAGAGGCGGCCGATCGCCATGGTGTCGTGGCCGGCGCCCGAAGGCAGCAGACGAACCGGGACGCCGAGCGATCCGACCGCCTGGGTGAGCCCGGCGACGATGCCCGGATCGCAGGTGAAGGCGCCGGCCTCGTGGGTCCTCGCGACCGTCGCCGTCACCCTGCGCCCGCGCGCGACGGCGTCGATGCGGGCCTCGATGTCGGCGACCGCCGCGTCGCGGCGGACGTCGAGCGGCGCCCGCACGTCGATGGAAAACTGGGCATGGCCGGGGATGACGTTGGTCGCGCCGGGCCACAGCTCCATGCGGCCGATGGTGGCGACGAGGTCGGGTTCGGCGCGCGCGCGAGCCTCGATGGCGAGCGCCATTTCCGCCGCGGCGGCGAAGGCGTCGCGCCGTAACGCCATCGGCGTCGCCCCGGCATGGCCGGCGAGCCCGTCGACGCCGACTTCGAGCCGCGTCGCGCCGTTGATCGCGGTGACCACGCCGATCGGCAACCCCTCGGCCTCCAGCACCGGGCCCTGCTCGATATGGAGCTCGACGAAGGCCGCGATCGGATGGGCGCACAGGGCCAGGACTTTCTCCGGATCGCCGCCGAAGGCCAGCAGCGCGTCGCGCATGTAGACGCCCTGCTTGTCCTTCTGATCGAGCGCGTCCTCCGGGTAGTCGCCGGCGAGCGCGCGCGATCCGGTCAGCGTGGTGCGCCAGCGCACGCCCTCCTCGTCGCCGAAGGCGACGATCTCGACGGCGTGGTCGAGCCGTTCGCCGCGCGCGGCGAGCTCTTCGACCACCGCGAGCGCGGCGAGCGCGCCGAAATTGCCGTCGTAGCGGCCGGCGTCGCGGACAGTGTCGATGTGCGACCCGAGCATCAGGGTCGGCGCGCCGGGCGTCAGGCCTTCGTAGCGCGCCACGACGTTGCCGGCGGCGTCGATCCGTGCGGCCAGACCCGCCTCGGCGCACCAGTCGATATAGGCCTGCGCCGCGCGCTTGTGCGCGTCGGAGAGGAACAGCCGGGTCAGCCGCCCCGGCTCGTCGGTGAAGGCCGCGAAGGCGTCCAGGCGAGCCATCAGGCGAGCGCCTGCGGCGCGTTCGGCGTCGGTGAGACCTTTGATCATTTCGAGGCGACGTCCAGTTTCAGCCAGCGGGCGAGCACGGCGCGCTCGTCATCGGTGATGCCGCTGAAATTGTTCGGCGGCATGGCGTGGGTCAGCACCGCCTGCATGGCGATCGCCGGGGCGAACCGGGCGATGTGCTCGGGCGTGTCGAGCACGATGCCCTTCGGCGCCTCGCCGATCCAGTCCATCGGCTCGGCCGCATGGCACATCATGCAGCGCAGCTGCACGACGTCGACGACGTCCGGCGGCGCCTTGGGCGCGTCGGCGCGGGCGACGGCGATCGGCAGCGCCGCGACGCCCATGAGTCCGCGCATGCCGGGCGAGGCGGTGGTGGCGACGGCGAAGGCGGCGACGATCGCGAGCGCCGCGACGCCCCAGGCCCACCACGGCGCCTTGTCATGATCGGCGTGCCAGCGGTTGTAGAAATAGCGGATGGTCGCTCCGGCCACGATGATGCAGGTCACGATCGCCGGGATCACCCTCGAATTGGCGAACACGACCGGATAGTGGTTCGACAGCATCATGAACAGCACCGGCAGGGTGATGTAATTGTTGTGGGTCGAGCGGGTCTTGGAGGTCTTGGCCCATTTCGGGTCGGGCGTCTTGCCGGCCAGCAGCGCGGCGACGGCCTTCCTCTGGTTCGGCATGATGAGGAAGAACACGTTGCCGGTCATGATCGTCGCCATCAGCGCGCCGGTGTGGATCAGCGCGCCGCGGCCGGAGAACACGAGGGTGAACACCCAGGCGGACGCGACGACGTAGCCGAAGCCCACCACCGCGAGCAGCGGCTCGTTGTTTCCGAGCGGCGACCGGCACAGGAAATCATAGACGAGCCAGCCGAGGCCGAGGGCGACGATTCCGATCGCCGCCGCCTGCCACGGCTCGAGCGGCATCACCGCCGGGTCGATCAGGAACAGTTGCGCCTGTCCGTAATAGACCCAGCACAGCAGCGTGAAGCCGCTCATCCAGGTCCAGTAGGACTGCCACTTGTGCCACACGAGTTCGTCGGGCAGCGACGCCGGCGCGAGCGTGTACTTGCTCATCTGATAGAAGCCGCCGCCGTGCACCTGCCAGGAGGTTCCCGAGATCTTCGGGTCCTCGCCGGCGCGTTTGCGCAAGGACGCGTCGAGATGCATGAAGAAGAACGATCCGCCGATCCAGGCGATCGCGGCGGTCACATGCAGCCAGCGGATCAGCGCCGAACCCCACTCCCACGCATAGGCTTCGAACGCCCCCATCTATTCGTCTCCGTACCGCCGAACCTCTTGCTGCGCCGCACGATAACGGCAGTCTCCCGGTTTGGGTAGCGCAGGCGCGATCGAGCATCGCCTTGCGGTAGGTCCCGGTTAACCCTATCAGGGACGCGGCGGGATCGAACGGGCGCAGACTCGGGGCATACCCTCTCCAGCCCAAGTTTCGGCTGATTTGAAAGGCAGACCCCGCCGCGATTCCGGCAAAGCCATCGTCGTCCTGAAGTCGAGAAGGTCTCGTTACCCCCATGAATCCTGCCGACGTCGCCACAGCCGCCGCGACATCCGACACCAGCATCTTTGCGATGTTCTGGTCCGCTCACATCGTCGTGAAGGCGGTGATGCTCGGGCTGTTCCTCGCTTCCTTGTGGTGCTGGACGATCATCTTCGACAAGGCGCGCCTGTTCCGCAGGTTCCGCAACGAGATGGAGAGCTTCGAGCAGGTTTTCTGGTCGGGCCAGTCGCTCGAGGAGCTCTACGCGCAACTCTCGGGGCAGACCAACACCGGGGCGGCCGCGCTGTTCGTCGCGGCGATGCGGGAATGGAAGCGCTCCTTTCAGCAGGCGGCGGGTTCGTTCCGCGGCCTGCACGCGCGCATCGACAAGGTGCTCGACGTCTCGATCGCGCGCGAGGTCGAGCGGCTCGAATCGAACCTGCTGGTGCTGGCGACGGTCGCCTCCGCGGGTCCGTTCGTCGGCCTGTTCGGCACGGTGTTCGGCATCATGAACTCGTTCCAGTCGATCGCGGCGTCGAAGAACACCTCGCTTGCGGTGGTGGCGCCGGGCATCGCCGAGGCGTTGCTCGCGACCGCGATCGGCCTCTTCGCCGCGATTCCCGCGCTGATCGCCTACAACAAGTTCCAGGGCGACGTCGCCAAGGCTCAGGCGCGGCTGGAAAGCTTCGCCGACGAATTCTCCTCGATCCTCTCGCGGCAGATCGACCACCATCTGTCGACCGAGCGGGCGAACGCGGCCTGAAGGAACGCGCCCATGGGCATTGCGGTCGGCGGCGGCCGGAAGAGCGCACGCGGACGGCGCGGCGTGCCGCGCTATGGCGCGATGGCCGACATCAACATGACGCCGTTCATCGACGTCATGCTGGTGCTGCTAATCATTTTCATGGTCGCGGCCCCGCTCTTGACGACCGGCGTCTCGGTCGACCTGCCGCAGACGAGCGCTTCGGCGCTGAACGTGGAGAAGAAGCCGATCGCGGTGTCGCTCAACGAGCAGGGCCAGCTCTATCTCGCCGACCAGCCGATCGCCGACGCCGACCTCGTGCCGAAACTGCAGTCGGCGGCGCAGAACGATCCCGAACAGCGCATCTATGTGCGCGCCTCCAAGGCTGTC
>CAMFKX010000052.1 GCA_945957375.1 uncultured Roseiarcus sp. | reverse complement strand
TCCTGCAGGACCAGCTCGCGGTGTTCGTCACCTTCGAGGAGCCGCGTCGCGAGGAAGCCCAGCACGCCATTCCCGAACTGGCCTTCAACCCGTCGCTGCTCAAGAAGGTGGACGAGCTCGAACTCTCGGTGCGCTCGGCCAACTGCCTCAAGAACGACAACATCACCTATATCGGCGACCTCATCCAGAAGACCGAGGGCGAGATGCTGCGGACGCCGAACTTCGGCCGCAAGTCGCTCAACGAGATCAAGGAAGTGCTGGCGCAGATGGGCCTGCACCTCGGCATGGAGGTCCAGGGCTGGCCGCCGGAGAACATCGAGGACCTCGCGAAGAGGTTCGAGGAGCACTACTGACACGAGTCCTTCGCCCTGCTTCGCGGGGAGAAGGCGGCCGCGTCAGCGGCCGGATGAGGGGGGGCAGCGCCAACGATCGAGATTGGCGCAGCCCTCGGCACGGCCCTCTCCCCGCGCTGCGGGACGAGGGGGATGAGAAGAGCGGCCGTTCCTTGGCACGGCGGCCGCAGACCCGAAAAGGAGACCGCCGATGTATCATGGACGCGCGAAGCGCCGTTTCAACCGCACCGCCGAGCACCGCGAGGCGATGTTCGCCAATATGGCGCAGGCCCTCATCAAGCACGAGCAGATCATGACCACCCTGCCGAAGGCGAAGGACCTTCGCCCGGTGGTCGAGAAGCTCGTCACCCTCGGCAAGCGCGGCGACCTGCACGCCCGCCGCATCGCGATCTCGCGCCTGCGCGACGCCGACCTCGTCAAGAAGCTGATCGACGTGATCGGCCCGCGCTACAAGGAGCGCCACGGTGGCTACCTGCGCATCATGAAGGCCGGCTTTCGCCCCGGCGACAACGCGGCGATGGCCGTGATCGAGTTCGTCGACCGCGACGTCGAGGCCAAGGGCAAGGATTCCGGCCCGGTCCAGACCGCCGCCGCCGAGGGCTGAGCGGAACTCAGGTTCACGAGTTTTGAAAGGGCGGGGCCTGGGCTCCGCCCTTTCTGCGTCTGGGCGTCTCGCCTCGGAAGCCGAGCGGCGTCACGGCGTTGCGGACCACCTGCAAGTCGGCGTCACTCGACGACGGGGTGCTTTTCCGCCTCCTTGGCCGCCGGGAACGCCTTCTTCAGCCACTCTGTGATTTTGGTCTGGGTCTTCTCGTCGATCGCGATGTCGTTGCCGGGTTCAGGCCCGTTCAACTCGATATGTCCGACATAGGGATTTGTCCCCGGCTTGGGACAAACGACATGAAACCACGGCCCATGGTTCTTGTCGCCCTTGGAGCCGACGTCCCATTTCTCGCCGCCGTTCTTTGTCTTGGTGAACGTGAATTCGAGCGGATCGTCGCGCCCGAGCGGCTCGACCGATCGCTCGCCGCCGAACAACGACTTGGCGCCCGGTTCGACCAGGAAGTCGACGTGGAGCGACGACGTTGTCTTTTCGCGCTTGTCGCCCTCCTTCGGAAACTTCTTCTCACCCTTCGTCAGCTTGATCTTGACTTTCTTACCCTTGTGCTGGGCGTCGTCTGGCTTGGCGATTGTCCCGTCAAATTCTTCGGCCATGTTTCCCTCTCGCGCGTCAATAAAAAAGTAGGTCCTTAAGTAAAAGAATGTATAGTATTCTCACAACGTTGGAAGGACTGACACTCGTCAAGTCGGCTTTCCCGTAGGCCCGGTTCCTGCGTCAATGCCGGGAGGCCGAGACTTGAGTCAAACGAACCGCCGCCAAGTCCAACGCCGCGACGGCTCACGGGCTCTGTGAGCCGGGCGTCGGTTGCGTTCCCGCGCTCAGTATTTCGCCTCGAACACGCGGAAGCGGCGTTCGAGTTCGAATTGCTGCCGCGCCTTCTCGTTCTTCGCCAGGAAGCCCTTGCACTGGGGCGACGGCGTCTCGTCGTTGGCGCAGGCCGCGACCGGGCGCGCGAACACGTCCGGGTCGCGCCACAGGCTTTCGCCGGGCAAAAAGCTGTGCTCGACGCTCGTGCGCACCAGATGCTTCACGTCCGGGTATTTGAGCGCGTAGGTCTGGATGGCGCGCTTGAACTCGTGGGTGAGATCGATACGGGCGATGCCCTCGTCGTCGGTGGCGAGCGCGGCCGGAACGCCGTACTTGCGGTAGATCGGGAACGGATGGTCGGCACCGCGGACGCCGAGAATGCCGTCGTTGCTGGTGAGGCAGATCTCGACCATCACATGCTTCGCCGCCATCTCCTTCAGGAGGCTGTAGGGGTCCTTTTCGTACATCACGTCGACGCCGTGGCCGATGCGCTCGGCATGGGCCTCCTCGACCGCAAGGCGGATGTGGCAGCAAAGGCCCTCTGGCGGCACGAGGCCCGTCGCCAGTTCGCCCGCGTGCAAGGCGACGTGGACCGTCGGATATCTCTGGTGGAGGAAGCCGAACATGCGCATGTGCAGGGCGTAGTCGGTCATCGACGTGCGGCCGTCCTCGGGCATCACGAAATTGACCCCGACGATGCGCGGGTCGGCCGCCGCGGCCTCGAAGCCGAGCAGGGCCTGGGCGAACACCTTCTCCTTCGGCGCGCCGCGCTGAAGCTGCATGAGGAAGCGCACCTCGACGGCGCAGGCGGGCGAGGCGTCCGTTTCGCCGCAGCGCTCGGCCTTGGCGCGCTCGGCCTCGAGCCCGGCGCGGACGCCGGAGAGGTCGGCGCAGGCCGCCTCGATCTCGGGCGTCAGGCCGCGCGCCGTCATCGCCTCGAGCATCGCGCCGAAATCGTCGTTCCAGCCGACCGCGTTGACGAGCTCCATGACCTTCGCCACTTGGGGCGTCTTCGGCGAGATCATCACTTCCAGGTATTGCTCGTTCTGGCCCGAGGCGCGGCGGACGACCTCGTCGAGCCATTCGCCGCCGCGTCGCGCCGAATTGACGGCGTCGAACTTGGCGAAGGCCTCGAAGAAGTGGTCGTGGCCGCTCTCCGCGGAGGTGGGGATGTCGTCGCGCATCGAGAAGGCGTCGACCACGCTGTCGAAGAGCCGCTGGTTCATGAACGCCTGCGCGGCGGGGACGTCTCCGGACGGGCAGACCGGACCGGAGCCGTCCTCGCCCGTCGGCGCTTCGAGCTTCAGCGAAACGAGATTCAGGCAGAGGTTGTCGGCGGCGCTCTCCCGGATCAGGGTTTCGGCATAGACCGCGCCTCCGAGATGCATGTGCAGGTCGGCGCCTTTGGGCATCTCCTTGAGAAACGCGTGCAGCTCCGGCGGGCTGGCGCGCACCGCCTCGAACGCTCGCGCCGCCCCCGCCTCGTTGGCGCGCGTCGGCGCGGCCACGATGGCCGGCCCCAGGGCGACGAGCATCCATGCGGCGGCGCGATTCATGGCGGACCCCGAGGTTCAGAAAAACGCCGGGCGAAGTCTGCCGATTGTCACATCGCCGTCAACTTTCGGGCGCCCGCTTGACGCGGTCCATCGTCTCGCGGTCCATTTCCGCGAGAGAACGGCGGAGACGGACATGCACAATTCCAGATGGACCTACGCAAGCGCCGCGGAACTCTCCCGCGCGCTGGCCGCAGGCGAAGACTCCGCCGTCGAAATCGCCCGCGACGCGATCGCCCGGATCGAATCGGCCGACGGCGCCCTGAACGCCCTGTGTGTGAAGACCTACGAGGCGGCGCTCGCCGACGCCGCAGCGGCCGATGCGCGCCTCTCGCGCGGCGAGCGCGGACCGCTTCTCGGCGTGCCGCTGACGGTCAAGGAAAGCTACAACCTTGCCGGGACCCCGACCACCTGGGGTTTTCCGGAGGCGCGCGACTTCCGCCCCGCCGAGGACGCGCTCGCCGTCGCGCGCGCCAAAGCCGCGGGCGCCGTGGTGCTCGGCAAGACCAACGTGCCAGTCGCGCTCGGCGATTGGCAAAGCGACAACCCGATCTATGGGGTCACCCATAACCCTTACGACCTGACGCGCACCCCCGGCGGCTCGTCGGGCGGCTCGGCGGCGGCGCTGGCGGCCGGCTACGGGCCGCTGTCGCTCGGCTCCGACATCGGCGGGTCACTGCGCGTGCCGGCGCATTTCTGCGGCGTCTTCGCCCACAAGCCGACCCACAACCTCGTGCCGCCGCGCGGCCACGCTCCGCCGTTCGCGCCGGCCTTGCCCGGTTCGCTCGACCTTGCGGTGATCGGGCCGATGGCGCGGACCGCCGTCGACCTGATCGCGCTGTTCGACGCCATCGCCGGCCCCGACGAACTGGAGGAGGGCGTCGGCTACCGCCTCGCCTTGCCGCCGCCGCGGTTCGAAAATCTCGTCGGAGCCCGCCTGCTGGTGCTCGCCGACCATCCGCTGACGGCGCCCGACGCGTCTGTCGCGGCGACGCTCGAGACGCTCGCGGCCGGACTGGAGAAGGCCGGGGCCAAGGTGTCGCGGTCGAGCGCGCTCCTTCCGGACCTCGACGGCGCGACGCGCCTCTTCATGCGCATGCTTCTCGCGACGATGGCCGCGCGCATGCCGGACGCCCGCTACGCCCAGCTCGCCGCAGCCGCGCAGGGCGTCGCTCCGAACGATGCGAGCCTTGCAGCCGAGCGTCTGCGCGGCATCGCTCCGAGCTTCCGCGACTGGGTCGGCGGCAACGCCCGCAGGTTGGGCCTGCGGGCCCGCTGGCGCGCGTTCTTCGGTGACTTTGACGCGCTGATCTGCCCGGTCACCCAGACCGCGGCCTTCCCGCACGACCACGAACCGGATCAGGAGCGGCGCAAGCTGATTGTGAACGGCGCGCCGCAGCCCTATCTCGACCAGCTCTTGTGGCCCGCGGTCGCCACGTTGCCCGGCCTGCCGGCAACCGCCGTTCCGGCGGGGCGCACGGCCGAGGGCCTGCCGATCGGGGTGCAGATCGTCGGCCCCTGGCTCGAGGACCGGACGACGCTGGAGCTCGCTCGGCTGATCGAACAGGCGTTCGGCGGCTTCACGCCGCCGTCCGGGTTCGCGTAATGCCCCCGAGAGGGGCAGCGGCTGGAGCCGTAGCGCGATTGCGGCCGCCCGGGCCTCAGCTCTCCGCCGCCTCCGCGTCGAGCTTGTCCTGGGTCCTCGTCTCGAAGTCGCTCGCCTCGTGGCGCTCGCGCAGCTGCCCGGCGGGATCGCCGTAGCCGCGGTTGACCATGCGCCCGCGGATCACGGCCGGCCGCTCCTTGAGCTCGTCCGACCAGCGCTTGACGTTCGCGTATTCGTGCACCGAGAGAAACTCGGCCGCGCTGTAGAGCCATCCCTGCACGAGCCCGCCGAACCATGGGAAGGCGGCCATATCGGCGATCGAGTAGGCGTCGCCGGCGAGATAGCGGGCCTCGGCGAGCCGCTGGTCGAGGACGTGAAGGAGCCGCTTCGTCTCCATGGCGTAGCGGTCAATGGCGTATTCGATCTTGGTCGGCGCGTAGACGTAGAAGTGGCCGAAGCCGCCGCCGACGAAGGGCGCGCTTCCCATCTGCCAGAAGAGCCACGACAGACACTCGGCCCGCGCCGCCGGCTCGGTCGGCAGGAAGGCGCCGAATTTTTCCGCCAGATGGAGGAGAATGGCGCCCGACTCGAACACCCGGATCGGCTTCGGACCGGACCGGTCGACCAGCGCCGGGATCTTGGAATTGGGGTTGGCGGCGACGAAGCCGCTGCTGAACTGGTCGCCCTCGCCGATGTTGACATACCAGGCGTCGTATTCGGCGCCGGCGTGACCGAGCGCGAGCAATTCCTCGAGCAGGATCGTCACCTTCTGACCGTTGGGCGTGGCGAGCGAATAGAGCTGCAGCGGATGGCGCCCGACCGGCAGGTCTTTCTCGTGCGTCGCGCCGGCCGTCGGGCGGTTGATGCTGGCGAACCGCCCGCCGCTCGGCTTCGTGGTCCAGACCTGCGGCGGAACGTACTCGGGGGCGTCGGTCATGCTCGTCATCCTTCGGGTTTTTCTGTCGCCTCGGCACAAACGGCGAATTCGGTGTTCTTCTTACGCGATGGCCGCCCACTCCGCAGCCGCCTTGTACCGCCGCTTAGCGGATTGCGGACTTTCGTCCATTGTCGCTTCGGAGTACCGCCCCTCCGCTGAAGCAACGATCTGGTATGTAAGTATTCCTCGACTATGCGCAAAGTCACGGGCGACGTGGTGCGCACGCTGAAGGCGCGAACGGCGGCTCAAGGACGATCGGCGGAAGCCGATCTGGAGATCGTGTGCGAGACCTCAAGGCGACGGCGACTTCGCGGAACGAGCTCGGGCTGCCCGAGAATGCGTGACCCTTGATCGAACGTCGGTTGCCCCGTTTCGTTCCTTCCTCCACATTGTCCTCCGACCCGGCGCAAGCTCCGCCGCGCCGAGCAAAACGGGAGGACGCCGTGGCCTATCGCTGGACGCCGGATCGCCGGCGCTTTCTTCTCGCGGGAGCGGCGCTAGTCGCCGCCTCGCGAACCGGGTTCGCCGAGGGCGTCAAGCCGCTCAAGATCGGCATCCTCAACGACATGTCGAGCGTCTACTCCGACTACCAGGGCGTCGGCTCGGTGATCGCGGCGCAGCTCGCGGTCGAGGACTACGCCGCCAAACTCGGCGTGCCGGTCGAGATCGTCTCCGCCGACCACCAGAACAAGCCGGACGTCGGCGCGGCGATCGCGCGTCGCTGGTTCGACACCGAGGGCGTCGACGTGGTTATGGACCTGCCCAATTCCGCCGTCGCGCTGGCGGTGCTCGCGGTCGCCGAGGAGAAGAACAAGGCGGTGATCGGTTCGGGCGCGGGCTCGTCGGTGATGACCGGGCCGAAGTGTTCGAAGAATTTCGTCCACTGGACCTACGATACCTATTCGTCGGGGACGGCGTTGGGCAAGGCGCTGACCGAGGCCGGCGGCAAGACCTGGTTCTTCGTCACGGCGGACTATGGATTCGGCAAGGACATGGAGGCCAATTGCGCGGCGGCGGTCGCGGCCGCGGGCGGCAAGGTGCTCGGTTCGGTTCGCCATCCGCTCAACACGCCGGATTTCTCTTCCTTTCTCCTCCAGGCGCAAGGCTCGGGCGCCGACGTGGTCGCCTTCGCCAACGGCGG
The DNA here is from genome assembly GCA_945957375.1 of uncultured Roseiarcus sp. Lineage (GTDB taxonomy): Bacteria > Pseudomonadota > Alphaproteobacteria > Rhizobiales > Beijerinckiaceae > Roseiarcus. The sequence continues at coordinate 15,920 of CAMFKX010000052.1, read as the reverse complement.
CGGCGACACCAACGGCTGCTTCAAGCAGGCGCACGAGTTCGGACTGACGCCGAAGCAGACGCTTGCGGGCTTCACCCTCAACGTCACCAATATCCCGTCCCTCGGGCTCGAGATCGTGCAGGGCGCGCTGTTGCCGACCGCGTTCTACTGGGACGCCAACGACGGCGCGCGCGCCTTCGGCAAGCGCTTCCTCGCCGCGCATCCGAAAAAGATGATGCCCAACGACATGCACGCCGGCATGTATGCCGCGACCGTCCATCTCCTGAAGGCGATGGCGGAAACGAAGAGCGCCGCCGACGGCGTCAAGCTCGTCGATACGATGAAGGCGATCCCGACCGATGACCCGCTGTTCGGCAAGGGCTCGATCCGCGCCGACGGGCGGGTCCTGCACCCGATCTATCTCTACAAGGCGAAAACACCCGCGGAGTCTAGGTCCGAGTGGGACGTCTTTTCGCTGGTCTCGACGATCAAAGCCGAAGACGCGTTCCGCCCGCTCGACAAGGGCGGCTGTCCGTTCATCAAGGCCTAGACGCGGCCGCCGGTTGCATGCGCTGGGCGCTCGCCAGAGGCGGCCCGTACGCCGCTATTGCAGGTCGGACGCGAGCTTCGTGATGGCTGCGGCGAAGCGCGTCGCGAGCTTGGTCCGCGACCGATCCTTTAGCCACTCGCCGTAAACGATGCGGAACGTCGCCGCCGTGGTCGCTGCGATCAGCGCCGAGCGCGCCGGAGGAAAGCCGCGGCTGCGGAACCCTTCGGCGACCGCCCCGCTCCACTCCTGATCGCGCAGCAACTCCCGGGCGCGCAGCGCCGGCTCCTTGCTCACGACCTCGGCGAAGGCGCGGTGTTCGTCACGCTGCGCCTCGAACCGTTCCCCGAGCCGGTCGGCTACCTCCTGCATCAGGGCGCGTACGCTGGCGCCGGCGGGTGCGTCGGCGACCGCCGCGACGAGCGACTCGCCGACGCCCGAATAGTCCTCGAACAGCACGTCCTCCTTGGCCCGGAAGTGCCGGAAGAACGTCCGCTCGGTCATGCCTACGCTGCTTGCGATCTCCGCCGCGGTGACGCCGGCGAAGCCGCGTTCCTTGAACAGCGCGACGGCTGAGGCTTTCAACCGCGCGGCCGAATCCGGTGGCCATCGACCCATGCCGTCGCCTTATCATAGATGTCAGCTCCTGTCATTGACAGGTTGGAGCGATGACAGTTACTGTCATGTCTGGGAGCGCAGGAGATTTCCATGAAGAGCTATTCGGGCAGGACGTCCCTGGTGACCGGAGCCTCGTCCGGAATCGGCAAGGCGATCGCGGCCGATCTGGCCGGGCGCGGGTCGAACCTCATCCTCGTCGCGCGATCGGTCGATCGCCTCGAGGAGATCGCAGCGCAGTTGCGATCGGCCCATGGGGTGAAAGTCGAGGTCGTCGCGCTCGATCTCGCGCATGAGGGCGCGGCGCAGCGCCTGTCTCAGGACGTCGCGCGACGCGGCCTCGACGTCGACCTGCTGGTCAACAACGCCGGCTTCGGCAAATGGGGCCATTTTCTCGACGACGATCTCGCGACCTACGCGGAAATGCTGGCGCTCAACACCCGCGCGGTCGTCGAACTCTGTCATGTCTTTCTGCCGTCGATGGCGCGCCGCGGCGATTGCGGCGTCATGAACATCGGCTCGACCGGATCCTTCGTGCCGATCCCGTGGTCCGCCGTCTATGGCGCCACGAAAGCCTTCGTCCTGTCGCTGTCCGAGGCCCTGTACTACGAATACAAGGACCGCGGCGTGCAGATCACCGTCCTCTGCCCTGGCAATACCCAGTCCAATTTCGCCAGGGTCGCCAACGCCGGAGCGGTCAAGGGAGACGACCAATCGGATTCGCCCGAGTGGGTGGCGAAGATCGGCCTCGATGCGCTGCTCGCCGGCAAATGCACCGTCATCCCCGGCCTCGCCAACCAGCAGGTCGCCATTCTGCCTCGTCTCCTGTCACGTCAGCGCGCGGTCGGCATCGTCGGCGAGACCTGGAAGAAGCGGCTGAAGGCGCGCGGGGTCCAACTCTAAGGGGTAGCGTCGTTGGCCGGGCGCTGCGATGTCGTCGCCGATCCGCACACTCCCACGCTGTGTCATCTCAGCCGCGACAGAGTCCTGAGCCTTTCATCAATGGCGCCTCCTTCGCCGCCGGGCGGGTCTCGCTCGCATTGCTGCGCACGGCTGAACTTCGTCCCGATGCCAGGGCCGGGACCTTTGGCCTGAACTTCCCGGTCTTCGTCTCGACCATGGCGGTCAGGTTTTTACACACTGTCGTCCGTGGATGCGGGCCAGTGGTCGTCTATCATGGCGCGGCACGGCGTCCGGTGCGCTTGTGGTGAGGGGTCGTGAAACGCCCCGGTTCCGATTGCTGCTGATCGGCCTCGCGATCTTCGGACTCGGCTGCACGCTTGCCGCAGTCGCGCCGGGCTATTGGTCCTTTGCCGGAACCCTTGTCGTCATTGGCGCGGCGGCGCTGACCTTCACCAACGCGACGAACAGCCTGATGCGATTTTCGACGGAGCCCGCCATGCGTGGAGCGGGTGATGGCGCTGCGCGTCGGCGTCGGGTTGGGAGGCACGCCGATCAGCGTGCCGATCCTCGGATGGGTGGCCAGTGATTACGGTCCACGGTCGGCGCTCGGTAGGAGCGGCCGCGGGCTTTGGCGCCCCCATCGTGGCGCTGACTACCGTGGGCCGCCGGCCCCCACGCAGATTGGCTTGATCTTCGACGTTTCGATGTGCTTGAGCGCCGCTCTCAACAGCTACTGCGAGGCTTGCGGGGATAGCGTTCGACTGCCTCCGAGAAAAACAGGCGGCGAAAGACGACATCGCGCGACGCCGATTAGTCAGTTACAGGTGCTGCCGCCGAAGCGCTCACGCCTTGCGCCAGCAGCCGATACTCGCGTGGGGTACATCCGTTCGAGCGCCTGAACGCACGCGCAAAGGATCGTTCGCAATCATAGCCGACAGCGAGAGCGATCTCGACAGTGGGCTCCTGGCCGGTCGCGAGCCGATCCTGCGCCAGTAGCATCCTCCACCGTGTGAGGTAGTCCAGCGGCGCGATTCCCATTGCCGCCCTGAACCGCAATGCGAAACTGGTGCGTGACATCCCGGCAAGCGCCGCAAGCGACTGAACCGTCCACCGGTTTTGTGGATCATGATGCATGATGGCGATTGCCGTCCGCAGCTTCGGATCGGCCAGCGCGGTCAGCCACCCAACTCGGGAAGGGCTGGTCTGCGCGATGGAGGATCGCAGCGCCTGCACGAGCATCAGGGTGGCGAGCTGCTGGGCGACGAAATGAGTTCCGGCGTCAGGATCGCGCAGCTCCGATGTCAGGCGACTAACGCACCATTCCATCGTGTCCCGCTCGCGCCCTTTACGAAAGGAAATGACAGGCGGAACCGCGCCGAGGAGAAGATCGGCCGGGTTGCTAGCCAGCGAGAAGAATCCGCCCACCGCCAGGAAGTCCCCGCCGCCATTGTGGGTCACGATGCGCCCGTCGAAGATCGACGGGCGCAGGTATTGGATGCTGGCGGGTTCGATCGCTGCTCCATTGCCCATTTGGAAGGGGCGCCCTTGCGTCGTCAGGAAGCATTCGCCAGTACGCACCATGATCGGCGCCTCGTCATCTCTAAGCGACACGAAACAGGCTCCCCGGACCACTGCGAAGACCTTCATCCCGTCATGCGCGGGAATTTGAATTGCCCAGTCACCACCGGCGTCGAGGCCCGCTGCTCCGTAGCTTCGGACTTTCAGCAGGCGAAGGAGGTCGGAAAGGGGATCCATGATCACTGTTCTGAACGATCTGCTACAATTTGCGGACGCTATGACATAGATCAGCCCATCGCAAGCGCCTATCCTGCCATCATTCTCGAAGGGAGAGACCGATATGGGCCGGCTGGCAGGAAAACATGCACTGATTACCGGAGGATCCAGCGGCATCGGATTGGAAACCGCCCGCCAGTTCCTGGCCGAAGGGGCAAAGGTCGCCATCACAGGGCGGACACAGGGCGGCTTGGATGAGGCCAGTCGCGAGCTGGGCAATAGTCTTTCTACTTTCAGGATCGACGCCGCCGATCTTCCGGCGCAAGACTCAATGGCGCGTAAGCTATCTCGGACATGGCCGCAACTCGACATCCTCATGTGCAACGCCGCCGACACTATGCAGCTGCCGCTCGAGGAGTGGACGCCCGAACGCTTCGATCAGCTCTTCGCGACCAACCTCAAGGGTCCGTTCTTCCTGATCCAGTCGCTTTTGCCTTTCTTCGCCCGACCGGCGTCGATCATCCTGATCGGGTCGGTGTCCGCTCTCATCGGTCATCGCCATTCCACCGCCTATGGCGCCGCCAAGGCCGGGCTGACGGCATTGGCATCCGGATTGTCCTACGAACTGAAAGGGCGCGGCATCCGCGTCAATGCGATCAGTCCGGGGCCGATCGTCACCAACGCCCTCAAGGCGCTCGATCCGGCGACGCGAAATGCGCTTTACGAGGAGTTCGCGAGCCAAGTTCCGATCGGACGCAACGGACAGGCGATCGAAATCGCCAAAGCGGCGATCTACCTCGCCTCCGACGAGTCCGCCTTCACCGTTGCCCAGCTTCTCCGGATCGATGGGGGCCTTGGTCATGTCGCGGTCGGTTGATGGGAATCTGCCCGTCGTCGCTGTGGTGACGGGGGCGACCGGCGGATTAGGCCGGGAGATCGTGCGCGGTCTGGTTCGCGAAGGGATGGCGGTCGTCCTCGGCGTCAGGGATCCGAGCAAAGGCGAGGCCGTGCAATTGGAACTCTGCCGCGAGCCGGGCGGCGGACGGATCGAAGTCCTCCCGCTCGATCTCGCGAGCCTGACTTCCGTGCGGCGCTTTGGGGCCAGCGTCGCCGATCGGCACCCGTCAATCAATCTGCTGGTCAACAACGCCGGCGCTTGGTTCAACGAACGCCGGCTATCGCCCGATGGTCATGAGATGACACTGGCGACAAACACACTAGGTCCGTATCTCCTTACTGAGACGCTGCTTCCTCTTTTGCAGGCGGGAAAGCCATCGCGCATCGTCAACATCGTCTCTGCGGCGACCGGAGGCTATGACGTCAACGATCTTGACTGGAAGCGTCGCCCCTTCAACGGCTTCAAGGCGTATACGCAGTCAAAACAGGCGGTCCGGTTCATGACATGGACGCTGGCCGGCCGGCTCGTCGGCAAGGGCGTGGTCGCCAACGCCGTATCGCCGGGGTTCGTCAGAACTGCCTTCCTCGATCAAGCCACCGGCATGGTCGCGACAGTGCTACGCGTGCTCTCACCCTTCGCAACCCCGCCCGCCAAGGCGGCGGATACCCCGCTCTGGGTCGCGCTCGCTCCCGAATGGGCCGACAAAACCGGTCGCTATGTCGAAGCCCGAAAGGAGAAAAACGGAGGATCGAGGCGCGAGTCCGATCTTGAATCCCTCGATAGTTTGCTACGAGCCATGACTTCCTGATGTTCGCGCAACGGCGTCGGACAATTCCGTCGTCCCGATTGGGACCTTCAACGACGGCCCGAGCGCAATCGGCGCCGCCGTCGTCCGTGGGCGGATCCGTGGTCAGACTCATCGCTTGACGCCATGAATCCGAGAAGGGTCGGCTATGCGAGCACGGCGTCATCGGATGGGTAGTCATCCCACGGTCCGCGGTATGCGCTCGGTATCGGAGCGGCCGTGCCGCCGCCATCGTGGCGCTGATAACCGTGGGCCTCGGTGTCGCAGTAACTTCGAGACCGTCAAGTGGAGGCGCTGCTTAATCGCTGGTAAACTTCGCCAGGCGTTTTCGCGAGGTTCGGCATGGAACGGGGACGAACGTTTGACGCCGCTGCGGCGGCTTATGACGCCCACCGAAGCGGATATCCTTCGCAATTGTTTTCCGATCTGATCGCCATGGCGAAGCTCAAGCCGGGAAATCGCGTGTTGGAGGTCGGATGCGGATCGGGGCAGGCGACGGCGGGGTTTGCAGCGGAGGGCTTTGATGTGACCGGCGTCGATCCCGGCGCGTCACTCCTCGCACTTGCGCGCGCAAAGTTTGTTGAGTCCGAGACGGTCCGGTTCGAAATGGCCTCGTTCGAGGAGTGGGAGCGCGGAAAGCGACAATACGAACTCGTCGCCGCGGCTCAGTCCTGGCATTGGGTTCGCTCAGACGTTGGCTTCGCCAAAGCCGCGGACGCATTGTCGCCCACCGGCTCTATCGCAATCTTCGGCCACACGCCGACCTGGTCGGCAGAGTTGATCAATCGTCTGGAGCCAGCCTATGCGCGATGGGCTTCGACTATTTGGGGCCAGCCGCCCGAGGCGTGGTATCTGCCAAACGGACCCATTCCGGATCTGATCGGGGCCAGTCGTCGGTTCGGGCCTGTCGAGCGTCGAGACTACAAATGGCGGCGCAGCTATACGGCCGCTTCGTTCGCCGCCTATCTTATGACGCGCTCGGATCATCTTCTGATGCCCTCGGCGCACAGAGAAGAGCTTCTATCGAAGGTCCGAAGCGATCTGCCTGATGTGTTCGAGGCGAATTGGGTGACTAACCTGTACGTCGCGCCGGTGGCGTAACAGCCGATGGCGGCTTGCCGCGCTCGCCCATAGGGTTTTGACCCCCATGTCACGCCCGGCTCGCGGCGAAGATCGTCAAACGTTCGGCCGCGCCGCGCAGCACCGCCCGGATCGGCATGGCTTCGACCGGACCGTCGGCGAGCGCCGCCTCGAGCGTCTTGAACTTCTCCGCGCCCTCGATCTGCAGGGCGATCGCCCGGGCGCGCAGGATGATCCGGCCGGTGAGCGTGAGCCTCGGCTCCAGCGCGTCCGGCGCAGCGATCGCGGCGACGAGCTGGCGCGAGCCGGGGTCCATCGCCTCCTTCAGCCCCTCGGCTTCCGGAAACCATGACGCGGTGTGGCCGTCGTCGCCCATGCCGAGAACCACGACGTCGGCGGGCAGGGGGAGCGTGGCGATGCGCGCGCTCGCCGCGGCGAATTCCTGAGCGGGGCTCAGGCGCGAATCGGCGAGGGGAACGAAGCTCGCGACCGCGGCCCGATCGCGCAGCAGGTCCTGGCGCACCAGCCGAGCGTTCGAGCGCGGGCTGTCGTCGGGGACCCGGCGTTCGTCGGCGAGCGTGATCGAAACGCGCGTCCAGTCGAGCGGAACCGCCGACAGCGCGCGAAAATAGCCGGCCGGCGTCTTGCCGCCGGAGACGATCAGCAGGGCGGCGCCGCGGGCGGCGATCGCGGCGCGCAGCCGCTCCGCGGTCCATTCGGCGAAAGCCGGGGCCAGCGCGGCGTCGTCGGGGAAGTCCCGACGGGTGAGCTCATTCGCCATCGTGATGTTCCTCGTTCCAGGTGCGCCCGTCCCGCTCGATCAGCGCGACCGACGCATTCGGCCCCCAGGTCCCGGCCGCGTAGGGACGCGGCGCCTCGCGCGACGCCGCCCAGGCCTCGCGGATCGGGTCGATGAACCGCCATGCCGCCTCGACCTCGTCGCGCCGCATGAACAGCGCGGCATTGCCACGGATCGCGTCCATCAGCAGGCGCTCGTAGGCGTCGGCCGATTCCATGCCGAAAGCCTTGGCGAAAGTCATGTCGAGCGGCAGGTGCTGGAGGCGCATGCCGCCCGGCCCGGGCTCCTTGACCATCATCCAGAGCTTGATGCCCTCGTCCGGCTGCACCCGGATCACCAGCCGGTTGGCAGGCACCGAGTCGGCGGGCATGTCGAAGATGATGTGCGGCACGCGGCGAAAGGCCACCACGATCTCCGAGAAGCGCTGCGGCAGGCGCTTGCCGGTGCGCAAGTAGAAAGGCACCCCAGCCCAGCGCCAGTTGGCGACGGCGACCCGCATGGCGACGAAGGTCTCCGTGTTGCTTTCGTGCCGGTCGGCGTCGTGGAGATAGCTCGGCACCGGACCGCCTTCGGCGAAGCCGGCGCGGTACTGCCCGCGCACCGTGAGGCCGGCGGCGTTGGTCTCGTTGATCGGCTCGAGCGCCTTCAGCACCTTGAGCTTCTCGTCGCGCAGCGCGTCTGCGGCCATCGAGTTCGGCGGCTCCATCGCGGTGAGGCAGAGGAGCTGCAGCATATGGTTCTGCACCATATCGCGGATCGCGCCGGATTCGTCGTAATAGGCGCCGCGCCCCTCGACGCCGAGCGTCTCGGCGACCGTGATCTGGACATGGTCGATATGGGCGTTGTTCCAGACCGGCTCGAGCAGCGCGTTGGCGAACCGGAGCGCCATCAGGTTCTGCACCGATTCCTTGCCGAGGTAATGGTCGATGCGGAAGATCGACCGCTCAGGAAAGACGGAGCCGATGTCGTTGTTGATCGAGTCGGCGCTCGCCCCGTCGTGTCCGATCGGCTTTTCGACGATGATGCGCGATCGCTCGCTCGCGAGCCCCTCGGCGCCGAGCCGCTTGGCGATCGGGCAGAACAAGTCCGGTCCGGTCGCGAGGTAGAAGGCGCGAATGCGCTCGTCCGGCCCGAGCGTGTCGCGCAGGTCGGACCAGCCTGCGTCGCTCATCGCGTCGGCGGCGACATAGTCGAGGCGCGCGAGAAACCGCTCGAGATCTGCGGCCGACTTGTCGTCGACCGCATTGAACTTGACCAGCGCGTCCTTGACGCTGGCGCGGAACGCGTCGCGATCCATGTGCCGGCGCGAGACGCCGATGATCCGCGTCGGCTCGGTGAACTGGCCGCTGCGCTCGCGATGGAACAGGGCGGGATAGAGCTTGCGATAGGCGAGATCCCCGGTTCCGCCGAAGACGACGAGGTCGAAGGGATCCACTTTGACGAGTCTCGGAGCCATCGGCCCTCACTTCCGGCTTGAGAAACAGTGACGCAAAGACCTTCGTACGAGTTTGCCCGGTCCTCCGAAAGAGCCCTTGTCCGGCGTCCGCGCCGACGGACGGAATCACCCCGTCTGGGGAACGACTTCCTTGAGGAGAACCTCGCGGTCGCGGGCGAACGCCTTGACCAGCGGCAACGCCGCTCCGCCGATCGCGCCGGCGTCGGCGCCGATCGTCCCGGCGGTGATCGTCACGTCGCTCAGGCCGCGGCGGTCGAGGGTCTCGAACACTTCCGCGGTGCGGCGGACGATGCGTTCGCGCAGCGTCGCGGGCATCTCGCCGTCGATCACGATCGCCTCGAAGTCGATGATCGAGATCGCCGCGACGGAGGCATAGGCGAGAGCCTCGGCGGTCTCCTCGACCCAGGCGTCGAGCGGCGGGCCGAAATCGGCCCATGCGTCGGGCGTCGCCCAGATCGTCGAAGCGTCCACCCCGGCTTTGGCGAGTCGGCGCTCGAGCTGATAGATTGAGGCGCAGGCGATGAGCTGCTGCGCGCCGTGCGCGCCGGTCCGGGCGGCGACCGGCATCGACCCGATCGCGCCGGTGTTGCCGGTGCGCCCGATCCGCAGCGCGCCGTCCAGTACGACGCCGCCGCCGATGAAGGCGCCGAGAGAAAAGTAGAGGAAATCGCGGTTGCGCCAGCCTTGGCCGAAGAAGAACTCGGCGGCGCAGGCGGCGGTCGCGTCGTTGCACAAGGTGACGGGGTAGGGCAGGACCGCGGCCAGTTCGCGCCCGATATCGAATTCGCGCCAGCTGGACATGGCGCCGTCGGGCGCGCCGATCTCGGCTTCCCACGTCCACATCTGGAACGGCTGGGCGACGCCCAGGCCGGCGATCCGGCGTCGTTGCGCCTCGGTCATCGACTGGAGCAGCGCCGGCTGCGCCTCGCGCACGAAGTCGAGAACGCCCTCGGGCGTGGGAAAGGCGAAGGTGCGATGGGCGCGCGCGCGGACCCCGCCGCGAAAATCGACGAGAACGAGGTCGCAGCTTCGTCGCCCGATCTTCAGGCCGAGCGAATAGGCGCCGTCCGGATTGAGCGACATCGGTATGGTCGGCTGTCCGACGCGCCCGCGCAGCGGCGCCTCGCGCTTGAGCAGGCCTTCTGCCTGAAGCCGGTTCATGATCGCCGACGTCGATTGCACCGACAGTCCCGTCAGTCTCGCCACCTCGATTTTCGAGAGCGGACCGAACCGGCGCACCAGCGAAAGCAGGAGCCGTTCGTTGTAAAGGCGGACGCCGGACTGATCTGCGCCGCTCGCGATCTCGAGAGTCGGCGGGACCTGCGCCAGCGCGGTCACGCCGGAGGCGTGGGCTCGCGCGCTCGACCGGTCTTGCGCCTCCGTCATCCTCCGCCCCTTGACTCTTGTCGTGAACAGGGCGCGAGATTGGCCCCCCGTCGAGCAGCTGTCAAGAATTATTACATTGGTTGGAATTATCCTTGACACCCACCGGGAACTCTGTTTCCATAACATACGGCGACGAAATGGGCGCCAAGGAGAGCGACAAACGCGCTCCCGCGACTAGCCCAGAAGCAGCATCGCCGATATCCGTTGGGAGGAACAAAGTGTCCAAGATCTCCGGTATTTTCGCGACCGTCGCCGTCGCGGCCATCTCGCTCGCGCTCACCAGCGCTCCGTCCTACGCTGACGGCGAGATCGTCGGCCTCGTGACCAAGACCAACACCAATCCGTTCTTCGTCAAGATGAAGGAAGGCTTCGAGGCCAAGGCCAAGGAGCTCGGCCTGAAGCCGCAGGCCTACGCCGGCAAGGCGGACGGTGACAACGACGGCCAGGTCGCCGCGATCGAGCAGCTGATCGCCGCCGGCGCCAAGGGCATCCTACTGGTGCCGAGCGACTCGACCGCGATCGTGCCGACGGTCAAGAAGGCCCGCGACGCCGGCATCGTCGTCATCACTCTCGACACGCCGCTCGATCCGGCCACCGCCGCCGACGCGCTGTTCGCCACCGACAATTATAAGGCCGGCCAGCTGATCGGCGCCTGGGCGAAGGGCACGCTCGGCGACAAGGCCGGCGCCGCCAAGATCGCCACCCTCGACCTCGCCGCCAACCAGCCGACGGTCGACTACCTGCGCCACAACGGCTTCCTCGACGGCTTCGGCGTCAAGGTCAAGGATCCCAAGCACTTCTCCACCAGCGACAGCCCGCAGATCGTCGGCTCCGACGTCACCTCCGGTTCGACCGAAGGCGGCCGCAAGGCGATGGAGAACATCCTGCAGAAGGCCGACAAGATCGACCTCGTCTACGCCATCAACGAGCCGGCCGCTTACGGCGGCTATGCGGCGCTCAAGGCCGCGGGCAAGGAGAAGGGCGTAACCGTGGTCGCGGTCGACGGCGGCTGCCAGGGCGTCAAGTGGGTCAAGGACGGCATCATCGGCGCGACCTCGCAGCAGTATCCGCTGCTGATGGCCGCCGACGGCGTCCAGGCGGTGGCCGACTTCATCAAGACCGGCAAGAAGCCGACCAGCATCGACACCGGCGAGAAGCTCGTCACCGACCATCCGGTCGCCGGCGTGCCGTCGATCAGCGTCGAAGAGGGCCTGAAGCTTTGCTGGGGTTGATTTCCCGGTAACGACGGCGCTTAATTCGCCGAAGCACTGAGAGACTTCGGCGCCCGTATTGCGGGCGCCGAAAGAAGAACCGCTCAGAAACCGGGAAACGAACGAGGAAGCCATGAGCGAAGCGTCTCAGGGACGGCCTGCGCCGCAGGAGTTCGAGAAGGTCCTGGCCGGCGCGACGACCAGCGTCGCCTCCTTCGACGAGGAGAGGCTCACCTTTCTCCAGCGCCTCCAGCGGTTCCTGCATTCCTATCCGACGACCGTTCCGTTCGTCGTGCTGGCGCTCGGCCTCTTGCTCGGAGTCGCGGTCAATCCGCACCGGTTCACCTCGGCCAGCAATCTCTCCACCGTGCTGACCCAGGTGATGGTCACCGGCATCCTCGGCATTGGCCAGACGCTGGTAATCCTGACCGCCGGCATCGACCTCTCGGTCGGCGTCATCATGGTGATCTCCTCGGTGGTGATGGGTCGCCTCGGCGTGCTCGACGGCGTGCCGACGATCATCGCTTTCCCGCTCGGCCTGCTGGTCGGCGCGGCGTTCGGCTACCTCAACGGGACGCTGGTGACGCGGCTCAAGATGCCGCCCTTCATCGTCACCCTCGGCACGCTCAGCATCATCGGCGCGCTCAACACCTATTATTCGCAGAGCCAGACCATCGGCATGCAGGACATCGAGGAGAAGGCGCCGTTCCTGAGCATGATGGGCGACCAGCTCGCGATCGGCGACGTCCGCATCATGTGGGGCACATTCCTCATGTTGCTCGTGGCGGCGGTCGTCTGGTACGTGCTGATGCGCACCGCCTACGGCCGCCACATCTACGCCACCGGCGATGATCCCGAGGCCGCGCGCCTCGCCGGCATCAACACCGACAAGATCCTGCTCAGCGTCTACGTGTTCGCCGGCCTGATCGCCGCGGTCGCTGGCTGGGCGCTGATTGGCCGCGTCGGCGCGATCAGCCCGACGGCGGGCGAGAACATGAACCTCAACAGCATCACCGCGGTGGTGATCGGCGGCACCTCGCTGTTCGGCGGCCGCGGCTCGATCATCGGCACGCTGGTGGGGGCGCTGATCGTCGGCGTGTTCCGCTCGGCGGTGTCGCTCGCCGGCCTCGACGTGCTCTGGCAAGAATTCGCCATCGGCGTGCTGATCATCGTCGCGGTCGCTCTCGACCAGTGGATCCGGAGGGTTTCAAAGTGAGCGTCGAACCGATCCTCACCTGTCGCCAGCTGGTCAAGCGCTACGGCCGCGTCACGGCGCTCGACCATTGCGACTTCGATCTCTATCCCGGCGAGATCCTCGCCGTGATCGGCGACAACGGCGCCGGCAAGTCGACGCTGATCAAGGCGATCTGCGGCGCGGTGATCCCGGATTCGGGCGAGATCCGGCTCGGCGGCGAGCCGGTCCATTTCACCTCGCCGATCGCCGCGCGCGAAGCGGGCATCGAGACGGTCTACCAGACGCTCGCCTTGTCGCCGGCGCTGTCGATCGCCGACAACATGTTCCTCGGCCGCGAGCCGCGCATGCCGGGATTCCTCGGCCAGTGGTTCCGCGCCACCGACCGCGGCCGGATGGCCAAGTTCGCGCGCGAGAAGCTCAACGAACTCGGGCTGATGACGATCCAGAACATCCATCAGCCGGTCGAGACGCTGTCGGGCGGACAACGCCAGGGGGTCGCCGTGGCCCGCGCGGCGGCGTTCGCCAAGCGACTGGTGATCATGGACGAGCCGACAGCGGCGCTCGGCGTCAAGGAATCGCGCCGCGTGCTCGAGCTCATCCTCGACGTCAAGAAGCGCGGCCTGCCGATCATCCTGATCTCGCACAACATGCCGCACGTGTTCGAGGTCGCCGACCGCATCCACATCCATCGCCTCGGTCGGCGGCTGACTGTCGTCGATCCAAAGGCGGTGACGATGTCGGACGCGGTGGCGATGATGACCGGCGCCATGGCCCCGCCGAAGGAAGCCGGGGCGGCGTAGCGCGCCTCGCTCCCCCTTCTCCGCGAAGCGGGGAAGGTGTGTGCCGAAGGCCGACGGATGGGGTACGGTAAGCAGGGCGCGTCTCCGAACAAGTGCCCGAATCCGTGATGCAAGCCGCCCCAAAGCGACGGAATTTGTCACGCCCCATCCGACCCTGTGGCGAATCCGGGATAGGCGGGTCTCACCCCTTCGCCGCGGCGCGGAAGGCCAGCGCTGTCTTGCGCACGCCCTCCTCGAACGGCGTCGCGTCCGACCAGAACGCCTTGGCGAACTTGCTCGCGTCGACATGGTACGGCCGGTCGAAGGTGAAGCGCATCTCCTTCGCCTCGCGCAGGAACGGGACGAAGAGACCGAGCGGGCCGAGCAGGGGCGCCGGCAGGATCGAGAGCTTCAGCGGCCGGCCGAGCGTAACCGCCGCCATCTGCAGCACTTCCCGCGTCGTCCGTGACGGCGCGCACGGGACGTGCCAGGCTTGTCCATAGGCCGAATCCGGCGCCGCGAGCAGCGTCGCGACGGCGCGTCCGATGTCGGGCACGTAGGCGTAGTCGTGCGGGATATCGGGCGAGCCGATGAAAAACGCGGCCTTTCCCTTCGCCATCGCCCCGATCGACGTGTCGCCGAGGAAGCTCAAGCCGACGCCCGGTCCGTAGAAGTCGGGCGCCCGCAACGCGGCGATGCGGGCGCGGCCCTTGACGCACGCCTCCATCCAGAGCCGGGTCGCGGCGGCGCGGGCCGCGGGCTTCACCCCATACTCCGTGAGCGGCGTGGTCTCGACCAGCGGCGCCGACTGCGGCCCGTACATGTAGAGGTTGTCGACGAACACCATGCGCGCGGCGGTCGCCTCCGAGGCCGCGACGAAATTGCCGATCGCCTTCGGCCAGACCTCCCGCCACACGTCGCCGCGATAGGGAAAGCCGATCGCAACGACGAACTGCTCGCCTTCCCGCGCGGCCGCGATCACCGCGTCGCGGTCGAGCGCGTCGCAACGGACGAAGCGGGCGCCTTTCGGGAGCGACGCCGGCGCCTTGCGCTGCGCGACGACTACCTCCCGCCCCTCGGCGAGCAGCCGCTCCGTGGTCGCTTGCCCGGTCGGTCCGTAGCCGAAGATCACGATCCTGCCGCTCATGTCGAACCTCCAAAATCCGACGCGACGATACCCCCGACTTGATCATATCGGAAATGCATAGTTAGTATCTCGATCATGCGCGAAGTGAATTTAGCCGGGCTCGACCTCAATCTTCTGCCGCCGCTCGAGGCGCTGCTGAGACTGCGCAACGTCACGCGCGCGGCGGCGGAAGTCGGCCTCAGCCAGCCCGCGATGAGCCGCGCGCTCGCGCGCCTGCGCGACATCTTTGGCGATCCGCTGCTGGTACGCGCCGGCGGCCGGCTGGCGCTGACGCCGGCCGCGGAGGCGCTTGCGGCCAAGGTCGCGGCGGCGCTCAATTCCCTTCGCGGGGTGTTTCACGCCCCGGCGATGGACCCGGCGAACCTCCGCCGGACGTTTCGGCTCGCCGGCGCCGATTCGCAGACCATACTGCTCGCGCCTCGTCTCGTCGCGCGGCTCGAGCGCGAGGCCCCCGGCGTCGATCTCGCCTTCTCGTCGATCGGGCGCGACATCGTCGCCCGGATGGAGCTGGGCGATGTCGATCTCTGCTTCGCCACCGCCGCGACGCCCCTGCCGCCGGGCGTCGTCAGCGACGCGCTCGCGCCCGACCGGCTGGCGTTGGTCCTGCGCCGCGGACACCCGGCGGCGGACCGCGACTGGACCTTCGCCGACTACGGGTGCTGGCGGCACGCGACCGTGTCGTTCTTCGGCGACGGCGTCTCGGAGATCGACGCCCGCCTCGGCGCGGCCGGGGTCGAGCGCCGCATCGGCCTGGTGACGCCGCACTTCATGGCGGCGGTGGCGGCGGTGGCGGCGAGCGACCTCGTCACCACGATCTCGGCCGCCTTCGCCCGGCGCTTCGCCGAAAGTTTCGGCCTCGCGCTGAAGCGGCCGCCGTTCGACGACGCGCTCGACATGGTCGCCGTCTCGACGCGGCTGCGCGCCGCCGATCCTGCCCTGCAATGGTTTCGCCGCCTGCTGCGCGAGGAGGCGGCCGCCGCCTACGCGCCCGATGGACCGCCTCGACGGTCGACGCCTGCGCCGCGCGTGCGGCGGCGCAACGCGCGGCAGGAGCCTGTCAAGCAGGTCGCGGGTCATTAGGTCGCGGTCTCCGGCGTCACCCTGAATCGCCGTATTCGCAGTTTACCGTTCGGATCAGGCGCGAGAAGCGCCGCGTCAAGGGAAGGAGATTTTCGATGCCGATCGAGACTTCATGGCGCGGGGGCAATAGCGTTCAGGACTGGATCATGCTCGTGTGTGGCGTTCTGCTGTTCGTCGCGCCGTCGGCGATGGGCTTCGCCGGCGCCCTTTGGCCGGCCCGCGCGGCATGGGCTGGCGGCATCGTGATCGCGGCGATGGCGATCGCGGCGCTGGTCCAGTTCGCCGAGTGGGAGGACTGGGTCGAGT
>CAMFKX010000051.1 GCA_945957375.1 uncultured Roseiarcus sp. | reverse complement strand
GCGAAGGACTGGCGCGCTCGGCGCATCGCGCCCGCCGCGCGACGCGCTCGTCGGCTGAGAGACCGGATGCGGCGATGTCCGGGGCGCCGCAGCCAACGGCTCCGGCGCGTCGATCTCGCGTTCGGGCTCCGGCGGCGCGTCCTCGAAGAGATAGGGCAGCCGCGGGCGCAGGCTCGGCGCGGTTCCGTTCCTTTCGCCGCGCTCGTGGTCGACGAGCGCGTCGAACAGGGTCAGGCCGCGCGCGCCCGCCGCGCCGTCGCCGCCGGCGCTCATGGCGGCAGCAGCTCGAGATAGCGCTGCCGCCGCCGGGGGCTCATCGCCAGGATGTCCGACTCGCGCCAGCCGAAGGCCTGGGCCAGACGCGCGACGTCGAAGGTGAGCCGCGCCGCCAGATTGCGCAGCTCCGCCCAGAACAGGTCGACGACGTGCAACGGCTCGGTCCAGCGCGTCGCGCAGTCGGGGCAGGTCAGCGCCAGCTCGATGTGCGTCAGCGGGTCAGCCGCCGCCACCGCCTCGGCGAGCGCGGCGCCGAGTTCGCCGCTGTCGGCGTCCATCCCCCCGTCGAGCACGATCCGCCGCGACAGCGCCTGGGCCGGATCGGAGGAAGCCCGCGCCGTCACCGCGAGGAGATCGGCGGCGGTCGGAAGGCGGTAGGCGATCTCGGCCCCGCCGAAGGCCAGCGTCAGCGGTCCCGCCGCCGTCGGCGCCGCCGCCTCGGCCATCGCGAGGCAATCGAGCTCGCTCTCGCAGATCGCCGCGCACGCGGGACAATCGGCCAGCACCTCCATCCTTCGCCCGAAGACGAGCGTGCGCAGGCGAAGGAGCCCGGCGTTCACCTGCCCGAGCGACCAGTCGCGAACCGAACCTGCCTCGTCGGCTTCGGTCGCCGCTTCGAGCAGCAGCACGGCGCGCGTCGTCGAGCTCGAGGCGTCGCCGGCGTCGCACAGGTCGATGAGTTCGGAGGGCGCGAGCGCGCGCACGGCCGAACGCATTACGCCGGCTCGGTGAACGAGCCCTCTTTGGGCTCGGCCAGGTCGTAGTCGCGCTCCCAACCCTCGGTCTCGAGCTTGAGATGCTGGATCAGCACCGCGTTGCCGTTGGCGTCGAGGTCCGACATCGACTGGAATTCCGAGACCCAGCAGCGGTAGACCTTGTAGCGGACCGCGGCTTGACCGGCCTCGTTATAGACTTCGATCACGAGGTCCTTGCGGAAATCGGCGAGCGAGACTTCCTTGCCGAGCCCGGACCCGTAGTTCCACACCTTGTTCGCCCACTGCTCGAAGTCGACGTCGTGGGTGACGCCGCGTTCGATGGTGATCGCTTCGTATTCGGTGCGGCCGGGGGACTTTCGGCTGGAGCTGGGGTCGCCGCCCTCGCGATGCTTGACGACCTCCGTCGTGCGCTTCAGGCCGCTGATCTTGCTGACGCCGGCGACGTAGTCGGCGCCCCATTTGATGCGAAACTTGAAATTCTTGTAAGGGTCGAAGCGCTGGGGGTTGGCGGTGAACTGAACCATCGCATCCTCCCGTGTTCAGGTCTCCACCGACCCGGCCATCTGTTGAATCTGCAGCACGACGAACTCGGCCGGCTTCAGCGGCTTGAATCCCACCTTGATGTTGACGATGCCGAGGTTGACGTCGTTCTGGGTCGTCGTCTCGCCGTCGCACTTGACGAAATAGGCGTCGCTGGCGCTCTGGCCGGCGAACGCCCCCTGGCGGAAGAGATTGTGCATGAAGGCGCCGACGTTGAGACGGATCTGCGCCCACAGCGGCTCATCGTTGGGCTCGAACACGACCCACTTCAGCGCGCGGTACAGGCTCTCCTCGATGTAGAGCGCGGTCCGACGCACCGCGATATACTTGTAATCGTCGGCAAAGGCGTCCGCCCCGCGCAGGGTCCGCGCCCCCCAGTTGATCGAGCCGAAGATCGGGAAATGGCGAAGGCAGTTGATCCCGAGAGGATTGAGCAGGCCGTTCTCGCCATCCGTCATCGGCACGGTGAGCGACGACACGCCGAGCAGCGTCGTGTCGATGCCCGCCGGGCTCTTCCATACGCCGCGCTGGGTGTCGGTTCGCGCGAACAGTCCGGCGACGACCCCACAGGGCGCGAAGTCCTCGATGCGGTTGTTTTTCAACGGATTGGGCATCTTGAGGCGCGGGAAGAAGATGGCGCCGTTGTTGCCCCGGTAGCCGACCTGGTCCGGGTCGGCGGAGAAGCCGCTGACCGCCCTGGCGACGCTGTTCCAGCCGCTCGGCGGATCGACGATCAGAACGGCGCGCCGTTTCTCGCAGTAGGCGCCCGCAGCGGCGATCACGCCGAGATCGACGTCGTTCCCCGCGGTATAGGGCGGAATGCACAACATGTTGAAAATGCCGTCGCGGGTGTAGAGCTGCTCGAGCGCATAGAGGCCCGTCTTGCCGTCCTCGCCGTTCGGCTTCAGAAAATCCGTCGAGCCCAGCGCTCCGCCGTCGCCGACGAGGTCTGCCGTCGCCGCGAGCGCGTCGGCGTAGGCCTTCTTCGCGGCCTTGAGCGGGTCCTGCGTCGGATCGGGCGACTGCTTCTGCGCCGCGAGCATCTGCGCATATTTCTGCCCGAGCTGATCGTCGCCGAAGACGGCGGTGAAGTCGGGAAGCGCCGGCGCCGCCGCGTCAAGATCGGCGCCGCCCCAGACGATCAGCGTCGAGCTGTCCTCGAGGACGTGATCGACCCGCCGCAGCGAATTCTTCACCGTGACGTTCTCGAACACCTCGGTCTGGTTGCTGTCGAGATCCGTGACCGTCAGGTCGAACAGGTCGGCGGCCGCGACGCCCAGCGTGGCGGCCACTGGGGCTGCGGTCGCCGGATTGGCGGCGGACACGAGAATGCGCAGCCGGTTGGCCCAACCGCCGGGGGCGGCCGCCTTGAAGGCGAGCGTGCCGACGCTGAGCACGCGCAACGTCGACTGGGGGGCCGCCTTCTCCGCAGTCTTGGCGGCGGCCTCGACCGCCGCGGCGTCGGCGTTGTCGGGCAGCGCATTGATCGCGTCCATCGCCGCCTTGGCCGCATCCTTCACCGGCTGCTTGGCGTTCGCGTCTGCGGCAATCGGGTCGTAGACCGCCTTGGCGGCCGCCTTGGCGGCCTGGCCGTTGGCCCCGCCGCGCGCGGCCGCGGCGATGGAATCCACCGCGGCGATCGCCGCGTCGCCCGCCCCGCCCGCGCCGTCGTCGAACAAGCGGACGATGACCGCGCGCGCCCCGCCGTTGAGAAAGAAGTCGCGGACCGCGAATCCCATGGCGCTGCCTGTCCACAGGCCGCCAAAGATACGCTCGAAATCACCGAAACCGACAATATCGACGGCGGTGTCGACGGGACCCTTTTGCGTACGACCGATAAAGGCCGCGACCGACGTGGCGACGCCGGTGATTGTGCGAACCCCGCTTGGGATTTCGTTGACGTAGACTCCGGGATAGGTGAGCGCCGCCGGCATGACCGTCCCTCCCTTCGGTGCGCCCTCCAGCGGCTTCGATCTTCGTCGAATGTCCAAGCTGGATACTAGTCCACAAAGATCACTTGCACCAGAGCATTCTTTGCGCGGTAATCTAGGCGCGGTAATCTAATGCGGAGCGTCTTCCTGTTTCCGCGACGCTCCGCCTGTTCCCGCGACCTCTGCTGGAGAAGCAACCGCGCCGCGCAGGCGCCAACTTGCCGAGGCAGGGTTGTCGACGCGGTAACCCAGCGACGCGCGAGGACGGGCCAGTGAAAGCTCGAACTGTTCGGCGCGCCGCCCAGGCTGGTGAACAGCGTAATCGCGTCCGCCCCGTCCACCTGCGGCTGCGGCCCGTCGTGGCCCGCTTCGCCTTTGCCAGTTCCTGAGAGGGTCGACGTTCAACCCGGACCGGCCGCCTCGCCGGCCGAAATTGCCCGGGTAAGCAGGACCGACTTATTCCGCGGAGGCCGCCATCGCCTTCATCTCGCCGATGGCGCGCTCGAGGCGCGCTTTCTGCTGCTCCAGCATCGCGACCAGCGCCGCGTCGCCGGAGTTGTCTGCGATCGCCTGGTCGTAATCGGCGACAATCCGCTCCTCGCCGCTGGCGAACGCCGACAACGCTCCGTCGCCAAGCCCCGTGACCATGCTCCTGACGGAGATCACCGTCTTGTGGACCGTCGTCATGAAAGAGCCCTCGTCGTCCGGGCGGAAGCCCCTCGCGAGGAGCGCCTGGTGAAGCTCAGCGTGCGCCTGATCGTGGAGCGCCTTGACCCGCTGAAGGATCGCCTTCGCCTCCGGGGCGTCGGCGCGCTCGATCGCCTCCTGATAGCCGTTGCGCGCGTCGACGACGGCGGTGTGCAAGGACGCGAGCGCATTCGATTCCGACATGACGACCTCTTGGTTGCGGATTCGGCGTTCCCGTCCGCCACCCGAAAAGCCTTCGTCCGGCGAAATTGTTCCCGAGCTGGAAATCAGCGCCGCCGCGCGCGGGCCGGGAAGGCGCTCACGCCGTCGGAAATTGCGCCGACGGCGTCGATCGGGAGAGCGCGCGCTCGTCTTCGCTCATCTCCGCCTCGACGCCTTCGAACAGCGCAGTCGACAGGTAGCGTTCGCCGGTGTCCGGCAGCATGCACAGGATCACCGACCCGTCTGGCGCGGATTGCGCGACCTGTCGCGCGACGGCGAACGTCGACCCGCCCGACACGCCGGTGAAGATCCCTTCCCTTTGCGCGAGCTCCTTCGCCCAGCGCACGCCCTCGGCCCCGGAAATCCGCCGCACCTCGTCGAACAGCCGGGCGTCGATCGCCTCCTGGAGCACCAGCGGGATGAAGTCCGGCGTCCAGCCCTGGATTGGGTGAGGCTCCCAGGCGGGGTGGCTCTCGGCGGGCGAGCCGTCCGGGTTGCGCGCCTGAGGGCGTCCGTCGGACACGAGGCTCGCATTCTCCGGCTCGCTGAGGACGATGCGCACGTCGGGACGCTCCCGGCGCAGCACCCGGCCGACGCCGACGACGGTGCCGCCGGTGCCGTAGCCGGTGACGAAGGCGTCGAGGCGCTCGCCGGCGAAGTCGGCGAGAATCTCGCGCGCCGTGGTCGCCTCGTGGATGTCGGCGTTGGCCCGGGTTTCGAACTGGTGGGCGAGGAACCAGCCGTTGGCCTCGGCCAGCTCGACCGCCTTCTGGTACATGCCGAAACCCTTGAGCGCCCGCGGCGTCAGCACGACCTTGGCGCCGAGCATGCGCATGAGCTTGCGCCGTTCGACGGAAAAGCTGTCCGCCATGGTCGCCACAAGCGGATAGCCTTTTTGCGCGCAAACGATGGCGAGGCCGATTCCGGTGTTGCCGCTCGTGGCCTCGACCACGGTCTGACCGGGCTTCAGGGCGCCGCGGCGCTCGGCGTCCTCGATGATGTTGAGGGCGAGCCGATCCTTGACCGACGCGGCCGGGTTGAAGAATTCCGCCTTGGCGTAGATCGT
Source organism: uncultured Roseiarcus sp. (assembly GCA_945957375.1). Taxonomy (GTDB): domain Bacteria; phylum Pseudomonadota; class Alphaproteobacteria; order Rhizobiales; family Beijerinckiaceae; genus Roseiarcus. The sequence goes on along the minus strand of CAMFKX010000051.1, from coordinate 17,925 downwards.
CCGGCCGGCGACGGCGAGATTGTTGATGCGGATGGTCGGAGTGTCGCCGACGGTGTCGAGGATGCTGTCGAAAAGCCGGCCGCGGCCGGCTGTCGCGAAGATTGAAGACCGGATAGGCATGGGCAGGCCTCCACATCGCCCCCCGCGAACGATGATTCTGAGAATTAGCGCGCCTGTCAAACAAAAACGCGGGCCGCCGATTCAATTCCCTCAGGGCCGCGACTTTAGCCTATGCTGGCTCCTGGACTGTTCGAGACCACATGACCATCCTGACCGTAAGACATCTGACCAGCTATGCCTACGCCGCCCCGGTCCGGCTCGGCGAACATCGGATGATGCTGCGTCCGCGCGACAGCAACGATCAGCGTCTTCTGGAGGCGCGCCTCGAGATCGAACCGCGCCCGCGCCGGCTTCGCTGGATTCACGACGTCTTCGACAATTGCGTCGCAATCGCCGATTTTTCGGGCGAGACCCGGCGGCTCGACGTCGAGAGCACGATCACGCTCGAGCACATGGCGCCTGACGAGCCGGACTTCCTGCTGGAAGACCGCGCCCGCACCTATCCCTTCGCCTACGATCCCGACGAAATGCTCGACCTCGCCCGATCGATCGAGCGGCATTATCCCGACCCGTCCGGCGAACTCGGGCGCTGGGTCCGGCAGTTCCTGAATGCGGGGCGCGCGACCGAGACCACCACGCTGCTCATGACCTTGACCCGCGCGATCAAGGAGAGCTTTGTTTACGAACGGCGCACGGAGAAGGGAACGCAGAGCCCCCTCCACACGTTGACGACGCGACACGGATCCTGCCGCGATTTCGCCACTCTCATGATGGAGGCGGCTCGCGCGCTCGGCTTCGCCGCCCGCTTCGTTTCCGGATATCTATATGTGCCGCGCGCCGACACCGAAGAGAGCCATCGTGGCGGCGGCTCCACGCATGCCTGGTGCCAGATCTTTCTGCCGGGGTCCGGCTGGGTCGAATTCGACCCGACCAACGGCATTGTCGGCAACCGGGACCTCATCCGGGTCGCCGTGGCGCGCGACGCCCGTCAGGCGATTCCCCTGCATGGTTGCTATTGGGGCAAGCCGGAGGACGAGGAGGGCATGGTCGTCACCGTCGTTGTCCGGCGACTGGCGGATCGTCCGTCCGTGGCGGAAGCGCCATGATGATTGATAGCCCTGAGACTTTCGCCGCCGGCGCCGCAATTGCCGCGGCGCCCACCCATCTGACGACGCGAGGAGCGCCCCCAATGCTGATCGAAGCAGGCTTCGACATCGCCTTTGAATGTCCGGCGCCGACGCCGATGCTGCTTCAGTTGCGCATCCATCCATCGCGGGACGCCGACCTGCTCACGCCCGACCGGATCGACTCCGAGCCGCCGTTGCCGATGCGCGACTATCTCGACCACTTCGGCAACAGGGTCACGCGCGTTGATGTCCCCGCCGGGCTCGTCACTTTCTCCGATCGCTTCGTCATTCACGACTCGGGCGCGCCCGACGAGACGCCGCCGCCGGGGGCGAGAACGACTCCGATCTCCGACCTGCCCGACGACGTCCTGCTGTATCTGGCGTCGAGCCGCTATTGCGACAGCGACAAGCTCGCCGATTTCGCCTGGTCGCAGTTCGGCAAGAGCGCCGGCGGAACGCAGTGCATGCAGGCGATTTCGGACTTCGTGAACGGGAAGATCCGGTTCGACTACATGCAGGCGCGCTCGACCCGCGCGGCGAGCGATTCCATGCACGAGGGGGTCGGCGTCTGCCGCGACTTCGCCCATCTCGCCATCGCGCTGTGCCGCTGCATGAACATTCCTGCGCGCTACTGCACCGGCTATCTCGGCGACATCGGCGTTCCGCCCGACGTCAATCCGGGCGACTTCAGCGGCTGGGCCGAGGTGTTTCTCGACGGACGCTGGTGGACGATGGACGCGCGCCACAACCATCCGCGCATCGGCCGCATCCTGATGGGCCGCGGCCGCGACGCCGCCGACGTCGCCATGTCGACGGCCTTCGGCGTCGCCAACCTCAAGCGCTTCGTGGTCGTGACGGACGAAAAGGTCGAGCCGCGCTGATCGCGCCGGGAGCGCGCGTCCTCGCTCGCTCGCTCCCGACGCCGGCGCCGATCCCGTGCTATCGTGGCGCATGTCGTCGGCAACGATCTTCCTCGGACGCCTGATCGGCCTTTATCTCATCGTGATCGCGCTCGGGATGCTGATGAACCGCACCCGGACGCTGGCCGCATTCGACGACATGGCTCGCAGCGGGTCGTGGATGCTGTTCTCCGGCATGGCGGCGACGGCCGCGGGCCTCGCGATCGTGGTCGGCCATAACGTCTGGAGCGGCGGCGCCCTGCCGGTCGTCGTCACGCTCGCGGGCTGGGCTGCGCTGCTCAAGGGGATAGCCCTGCTGCTGATCCCCGGCGCCCGGATCGCCGACGGCTACAGGAGCATCGGCTTCGAGCGCTTCTTCGTCGCCTGGATGATCGCGGTGTTGGCGCTCGGCCTGTGGGTGACGGCGATGGCCTTCGGAATGTCGATCTCCACCCCACGTCCCTGACAATTACAAGGCTGTTACACCGACGATATCGGCCGTTCACGGCGCTCGTCGATGTTCCGAAGCGGTCCGGTTCGGAGACCGCTCGGAAGCTTGTCCGGGCGAGCTCCCCGAGTCGGAGGGTCGAGAGCGGCGCACACTGTGACGCCGATCACAGCGCGCGATTACCATATTGTCGAAGTTGGTTATGAGCCGACGGGAGTGTCGGCTGAGCAGCGAGACATCAATGTCGGACCTTGCCCGTTATGACATCGCCGTCATCGGTGCGAGCGTTGCGGGACAGCCCCGCCATGATCGTTTTCGCCCGCGTCGGCGTCCGGTCTGCGGCCTGCGGATGGCGCCGCGCGACCAGCTCCCGGACATCGAGTCCGGTCATGCGTAATCCCCATCCGATCGCCGCCGAAGCTGAGAACGATCTGGCCGAAAGTCTTGCACAACTTTGTCGCTCCGTCGTCGTTCTCGCCATCCGCCTCGAACAGCTGGAAAGCAACTTGCATGCGATCGCAGACGGCGCATCGGCCGCGCCGCGCGCCCCGCCGCCAACGGCGGACACTCGACCGAACGGCAAGAAAAGGTGAAGCCATGCCCAAGCAACTTGCGGCCGTCACCGCCGCGATCCTGACGCCCTGCCTTTCGCCTGGCTGGGCCGAGGCTCACGACCTCTGGGCGAATGGGACGCCCATCCCGAAATGGATCAAGGCGTCGTGTTGCACCGCCGCCGACGCCCACCACCTGAGGCCCGATCAGGTTCGCCGCGTGTCGGAATCCTATTACGAGGTCGAAGGCTATTTTCAGCGCATCCCGGCCGCCGAGGCGCTGCCCAGCCAGGACGGCGACTACTGGATCTTCTACAAGGACAACAAGAGCGGCAGCCAGACCGGCGTCTTCTGCTTCTTCGTGCCGATGGGTTCGTGAAGCGCGCCTGCGCCCGGAGCCCTACGTCGGCGCCGTGCGCGCCGGGACGGCGACAGCTTCGATCGCCGGAATCGTCAGGCGCCTGAAGATCGTATCGACGTCTTCCGGTTCGAGATCGGAGCCGCCGTCGAGCCACCACGTCAGGATCGACATCAAGGCGCCGACCACGAACTGGACCAGCGCGCTGCGCGGGATGTCGCCCTTCGCCGCCCCCGGCAGGAGTTCGCCGAGTTCCTCTCGCACGAGTTGGGTGAAGAGCGCGCGCATGCGGACGATGATGATCGCCGCTCCGCGCTCCCCCACCAGCGCTCGATAGACCGGCCGGTACTGCTGCGCATGCTCGAAGAGGGCGCGGCTGAAGCCGAGGCTGCGGACGGACACGCCGCCGGCGCGAGCGAGCGCAACTCGTTGCTCGGCGACCAGCGCGGCGCGCAAGTGCTCGATCTCCGCGGTGAGCAGGTCCTCCTTGCTCGGATAGTGGGCGTAGAAGGTCGACCGCCCGACATTCGCCCGCGCGACGACGTCCTTGATCGTCACCGCCTCGTAGCCGCGCTCCAGAACCAGCGTGATCAGCGCGTCGTGAAGCGCCTGCCGCGTGCGTCGGACGCGTCGGTCCTCGGCAGCCTCTGGCTTCCCGGCCGCGTGATGCTGGACACTTGGCCCCACGAGTCCATTCCCATGTTTCCGGACACGTGTTCAGTACCATCGTCGGCGCGAGCGCGTCACGAATGGAGTTGAGACATGACGGCGAATCCCGGCACTCGCGCATCCAGCCACAGTCACATGTGGCTCGTCGGGCTTCTCGGCCTCGCCGCCGGCCTGGCGCTGCTGATCTACGTGCCGACCCTGCCGGCCGTCTCGGGCGTCGTGCTCGCGTTCGCCGGCTTCCATCTGGCCGGCGCCGTCGTGTCGCTGGCTTCCCTCTATGTCCTGACCAACGGCAAGGTTCTGGGGCGATATCGCCGGGTCCAGGGATCGGGTTTCGACTTCGGCTGGGTTCCCGCCTGGACCTACGGACCCTGGATCGCCGCCCTGATCTCGGTCGCGGCGGCGATGGCGCTGCAGATCGTCGCCCCCCTCTGGTGGCCGCTCGCCATGGCGTTTCTGCTCCTCGCCGCGGCGTTCTTTGCGGGCGGATTGGTCACGCACGCCAGCGGCCGGTACGAGGCCGCCGTCCTGCCGATGGTCGACCTTCTGGCGCGGCCGGAGTCCCGTGTTCTCGACGGCGGTTGCGGCGCGGGCCGCACGACGGTGGCCCTTGGCCGCGCGTGCTCCGGCGCCCGGATCGTCGCGCTCGACCGCTTCGATTCCGACTATATCGAGGGCGGCGGCCGGCGTCTGCTCGAGCGCAACCTTCAGCTCGCGGGGCTTTCATCGCGGGTCGAGATCGCGCAGGGCGACCTCACCGCGCTGCCGTTTCCCGATCTGGCCTTCGACGCTACGGTGAGCGCGCACGCGATCGATCACCTCGGACCGCAGGCGGCCACGGCGTTGCGCGAGATGCGCCGGGTCCTGAAGCCGGGCGGACGTTTCCTGCTGATCGTCTGGGTCCCCGGCTGGACCATGTTCGCCGTCGCCAACGTCCTGTCGTTCTTTCTCGCCCCGCCGCGCGCGTGGCGCGCGATGGCGGCGGACGCGGGCTTCGCCATCGTCGACGAAGGCCGTTTCAACGGAAACTGGTTCGCCGTCCTGCAAAAGCCCGACGTCTGACGCGCCCCGCCGCGCTCAGCCGTGATTATGGCGGTGATGCAGGTCGGGAAAATGGATGTGGCGGTGGCGCATCGCCTCGTGACGATGGCGGTGGGTGTGCGGTTCCGTGACCGGGCCGTCGTGGACGTGACGGTGATGTTCGTCGTGGACGTGGCTGTGCTCATGCTCGACCGGATCGTGCCGGTGGTCGTGCTCGTGACGCTCGGCAAGATGGAGCCAGAGGCCAACACCCATAAGCAGGCCGGCGACAACGAGCTGGAGCGTGAGCGGCTCCCCGAGCAGAACGACCGCGATGACGGCGCCGATGAACGGTGCGAGTGAGAAATAGGCGCCCGTGCGCGCGCTGCCGAGATGTCGCAGCGCCAGAACGAACAGGACGAGGCTCACCCCGATCCCGAGAAATCCGACGACGATCGCGGCCCCGGTCACGCCCGCCGACGGCAGCCGCGCCCCGAGTCCGATCGCCAGCGCGAGGTTCACGCCGCCCGCGGCCAGCCCCTTGACGAGCGCGATGATCACCGGGTCGGCGGCGGAAAGCCGACGCGTCAGGTTATTGTCGATTCCCCAGGCGAGACAGGCCGCTGCGATCAGCAGGCCGCCGGCGTCGACGCGGACCCCCTGCCCCCGCCAGGAGAGAACGAGCGCGCCCGCGATAATCGCGCCCGCGCCGAGGAGAAGGCGGCGGTCGACGTTCTCCCGGAACACGACCCAGGCGATGCCCATGGTGGCGAGGCCCTCGAGATTGAGCAGCAGCGAGCCGGAGGCCGCTGAGGTGCGCGCAAGGCCGAGCATCAGCAGGAGCGGGCCGAGCAGGCCGCCGAAGGTCACGACGGCGACGAGCCACGGCAGGTCGGCGCGGCGCAGCGGCGCGCCGGCTGGCGCGACGCCGAGCGCCGGGCGCGCGGCCTGAACCAGCGCCAACCCGCCGCCGGCGCCGAGATAGAGGAGGCCCGCGAGCAATTGCGGATCGACCGCCGCCAGCAACAGCTTGGCGAACGGCGCGGAGGCTCCGAACAAGACCGCCGACGCCAGCGCCAGCGGCACGCCCGGCCAGAGGTGGTTATGGCTTCCAGACATATGCGCCTGACTACCGGATCGCCGACGCCGAACTATGCGCGCTAGAACGCCAATCTCAATCCGACGCCGCCGTGGATGGTGTTTCCCACATCGCCGCCCGCGGTGCCGAGCACGAAGGCGTCGACGACCAGGTTCCTGTTGACGCGATAGCCGAGGCGCCCGCCGTACTCGAACCAGGTCGAGTTCGGAACCGCGCCCGGCGCGATCGGGCCGAACTCGTAGACGTTGACGAAGGTTCCGGCGCCGGCCCCGAAGCCATAAGCGACGGCCCCGCCGACGTTCGCCTCAACGGTCCCGAAGAAGAGGTGGGTATATTGTCCGCCCAGGCGCGCGATATTGAGCGTCTGCAGGCCCGGCCCGGCGCTCGCGGGATAGGGGTTCTGCGCTGTCGTCTGCTCGGTGTAGCCGCCCGTCTGCATCCAGCTGCGTCCGATGTCGACGTAGGCGGCCGCTTCGTCGGACGGCGTGAGGCGGGCGAGCCATCCGGCGCGCGCGAACAACGAGAGGCTGCGGTCTACGGCGATCGAATTGCCGACCGCCCACTGCGCGCCGTTGGGGTAACTGCGCGCGGTGTGCACGCTTTCGTAAGGCGTCAGTCCGCCGCCGACCTGGAAAAACGGTCGGCTCGACCCCAGATTCGACATGTCATAAATGAGCGAGCCTGCGACGGTCGGGGCGCTGTAAACCGAGATCCCCTGCGCGGTCCACTGATTGTAGGACGCCCCGCCGATCAGCGTCAGTTGCGGCGACAAGGTCCAGCGGCCCTGCATGCCGAAAGCCAGAGACCCGATCGAAGCGAACCCAGAGCCGCAACTGGAGCAACTGATCTGCTGGGTCGCGCCGATCAGGAGGGAGCCGAGCACGCGCCCTGTCACCGCCTGCGCCTGCTGCGCCTTGGCGACCGAGGTGACGGAAGACTGCATCTGCGCCTGCGTCGTTGTCGGCGTCGAGACGAGAAACCAGTCGCCGTTGGTTTCATCGAGCGTATAGCGGAATCCCCCAATGACAGGGGAATCGGCGAGGGCGAACGCGTCGGGAGCGATCGTTCCGCCGTTCTTCGCAACGACGAGCGGGATGCCGCTTCCGCTGGTCTGGCCGCCTGCGCCGCCGATGTTCTTGACGGCGAGCAGGGTCGACCCCGTCGCAGCGCCGCCATTGACGACCAATTGGTCCGCGGCGGAATTGGACCCGCCGAGCGCGGCGTTCATGACCATGGTGGCGCCGGAGCCGACGTAATTGCCAACCGTCAGGGTCTTGAAACCGCCGCCGGCGCTGGGCGGGGCGAAGACCACGGTGCTCCTGGTCACGGCGAGGTTGCTGACGTTCGACGAGGCGGCCATGTTCCAGGTCGAGCCGTTGGCGAGATTGACGTTTGAGGTCGACGTCGGATCGGTGACGATGGCGCCGGTCAGCGACGAGCCTGCGGCGTTGAACGTCACGGCGCTGCCTTGAGTCGCGTTAAGCAGATTGCCGGACCCGGCGTCCGCAACGGTGTTGGAGAAATTGACCGTCGCGACCGATGGGTCGGCGAACACGAGGTCGCCGGCCTTGGCGTTGATCGTGAAGTTGTCGAAGGTCGCGGTCTGGTTCGACCCGTCGAGGAAGGCGATCGCGCGCCCCGCCGCCGTGATCGTTCCGCCTCCGGTCGCCACGATCGCGGCGCCGTTCCCTTGCAGGCCGACCGCTGTCGCGGCGGCGTTGGTCGTGGTGAGGCTGAGCAGGCCGCTGGCCGCGATCGAACCGGCGCTTCCGCTCGCGGCGGCGTCGCTGGCGTACAGTCCGAAGGCTCCGGCGCCCGAGGTCGTGATCGTCGCCGCGCCGAGCCGGATCTGCGAACCCGCCCCGTCGGCGTTGACGCCGTGAGCGCCGAGACCCGTCGAAGGCGAAACGCCGCCAGCGGTCGTCACAGTGGTGATCGAGGACGCGTCGGCCGTCACGACCGCGCCGAGCGCGGCGTAGAGACCGATCGCGCCGGCGCCTTGGGTGGCGAACGAATTGCTTCCGCTGAGATTGACCTGCGAACCAGCCCCGGTCGCGACCAAGGCATGCGCGTCCTGCCCAGCCGTCGCCACAGACCCGCCGGCGATGGAAGTGACGCCGCCGCTGTTGGTGACCACGCCGCTCGCCCCTGAGCCGGTCGTCGCGATCGTCGAATTGGTCAGACTCATCGCGCCGCCGGCAGTCAGACCGGGATAGCTGGAATTGTAGCCGTTATAGGCCCCGATCGCGGCGACTCCGGTGTTCGGATCGACGCCGCCCCGCGTCGTAACGCTGACGTTGTCCGCCATAAGAGACGCGCCGGCGCCCAGCGTCACGAGGCCGCCGACGCCTGCGCCCGTCGTCAGGATCGCGGTTCCGCCACTGAGCGAAACCGTGCTGCCGCTGCCTTGTGCGACGACCGCTCCAGAGGTGTACGCCGCAGCATTCGTGATCGACCCGCCGGAGACGCTAATTCCGCCGCCGTCATAGGACAGGACCGTGGCCCCGCCGTTGCCGGTCATCGGATTGTACCCGCCGCTCGTGGTGACTGCGACATTCATCGCGGCGATCGTCGAGCCGGCGTTCATTGCGAACAAGCCTTCGGAGCCGGCCCCCGACGCCGTCACCGTTCCGCCGTTCAACGCCACCGAGGCGCCGGTATCCGCCTGCACGGCCGCGCTCTGTGCGCCAGTGGTCGCAATCGAGGCGCCGTTGGTCGTTGTGATGCTCGATCCGCCGCCGCTCGCCCGCAGGCCGAGCGCATTTGCGCCGGAGGTCATTACCGTCCCGCCGCTGATCGTCGTCGCTCCGCCGTCGGCCGTAGCCACGCCGACCGCGTGCGATCCCGAGGTGGCGACCGAGGTGTTCGTCAGTAGAACCGTCCCGCCGCCCGAGAGGGACCCATACCCGGCATTGACGACGCCAGTTGCCTGAAACCCGCTGACCGGATCGGTTGCGCCCGTCGTCGTGACGGTGACATTGGTTGCGGTCAGCGTTGCGCCCGAGCCGAGGACGACCAGGCCCTGCGAGCCGGCGCCCGTCGTCGAAACCATGGTCCCGTCGAGGGTGACGCTGCTGCCGGCGCCATTCGAATCGACGGCGCCGGTGGCAGACCCGGTCCCGATCACCGAACCGCCGGTAAAGGTGATTTTTCCTCCCTGCCATGCGGACAGTCCGTCGGCGTAGCTTCCGGAGTTCGGGTCGTAGCCGCCGCTCGTCGTCACCGTGACGCCCGTCGCCGAAATCGAGCCTCCAGGATTGGCTGCAAGCCCGACCGCGCCGTTTCCCGACGTCTTCACCGACCCGCCATTCAGCGTCACCACGCCGCCGTTGTCCGCCTGCACGCCGCTGGCGTTGATTCCGTGGGTCGCGACATCGACGTTCTGCGCGTTGATCGTCGACCCCGAACCGGTCGCGTAAAGCCCGATGCTGTTGCCCCCGGTCGTCGTCACCGTCGCGCTCGTCGAGGACGGCGGCGCCGCAAGGATCACCGATCCGCCGGCGTCCGCCTGAACCGCCGGGGTGTTGGCCGCCGACGTCGAGAAAGAGACCGGGTTCTGCGCCCCTGCCGCGGTGACGTTGGTCAGGACCGAACCGGCGCCCGTCGCCTGTCCGGCGATAACGTTGGTCGAGACGTAAGGCCCGCTCGCGTAGCACGGCTGGCCCGCCGAAGCCTTGATATTGATGCCCGGGGCGCCGCCGCACCCTGTCGGAATCGGAATGCCGCCGGCCTCCAGCCCATCAAACGCCAAGCCCGAGTCATATTCCGTGTCGGTCCAGTTCGTGACGCCAAAAACCACTTTGTAAGATCCGGCAGTGGAAATGCCGTAGGTGGATTGTATCCAGCCGGTATACCCGCAGCCCGCGTCAAAACATTGGCCCGACGAGCCGCCAAGCTTGGACCAAACGGGCCCCCCCGGGATGATCGCCGACGTTGGCGGGACCAGGGTCGAGTCGTCGGCCGGCAGGCCGGCGCCCGGACTGGTGTTTCCGGTGGGCTCGGTGCGGGCCGTGAACAGCCACGCCACGTGGGCGCCGGTCGATGTTTCCAGTTCCGCCCAAGCGTAGTCGGAGAAACCCGCTCCGTCAGACGTGATGTAATTGAAATAGAATTGCAGCGACTCCTTCGCCGTCGCATTGAACACCGCACTGGCGAGCTCCGACCCGTTTGTCCCGCCCACGCCGGGTATCTCTCCGGCGCCGGCCGATCCTCCGCTGGTGCTGATATACTGGTAAGAGCTGTGGCCGGTCGGCGACAGGGTGACGACGCCGTCCGCCCCGTCGGCGCCGCAGTTGCCGATGCACTGCGCGCGCGTTGGCGTCGCTGCCAGCGCGAGTCCCGCAGCAACCGCCGAAGCGAAAGACCATCGTGCGAAGCTGGATTGCAAGATGGCGTTTCTTGCAACCATTGTCCCTCTCCTCATTCTCAGCGGTTCGCACACGAAGAGAAGCTCCCCGACGGGAGGCCATGGCCTCCCTGCCGATTTGATGGACGCATCCTGGTCCTTTCGTCGGCTCGTCGCGCAGCGGCGCCTACCAGTCCGGCGGCGATCGCCAGCGCGGCGTCCATAGTTGCTTTCGGTCCTAGCGTCCGCATAGGGCCCCCGGCGGGAATCCGCCGCCGAGGGCGGCGACTCCGGCTCCGCCGACTCCGCCAGCCGGATTGATCGAAGCGTAGGCGACGGTCGAGCACAGCGCGCCGGCGCAGAGCGAGCCGATGTTGACCGGCGTGGACGCAAAGCCGGTCTGGATGCGACCGCTCGCCGTTCTCGTCGCCTTCGCGGTCTGTCCCGTCTGGCTCAGTACGACGCAGCGCTCGCCGTTGCGCGCACAAACGATGGCCTGCCCCTCGATCAGGGTGACATCGGTGCGCGCCGCGGCGACCCCGATATCGAGCTGCGTGCCGCGCACGCCGATAGAGGCGGTGGGCGTCTCGATCTCGTAGGCTTTCTTGTCCAACGCGCCCGTGCTGAAGCGGAAGACCCCCTTCGCCAGATTGACCGTCACCTTCTGCGCGCTGACCTCGGTCGAATAGACGAACTGATCGAGCGTCACCCGCGAAGTTGGGCCGATGGCGAGATTGGTGGAATCGAGGAAGACGAGCTTCGCTCGCGAGTCTCCGCCGGTCCGGACTATTTCGTTGCGAAAGACGTCGTCTCCGGCTTTGAGCGGGCCGGACGCGCCATCCAGTTCGCGCGACACGATGTTCAGCGAATCCACGGTCGCGCCGATATGCTCCTGCGCGCGCGCGGGGCCAACCGCCACGGCAACCACGAACAAGAGCAGCGCTCCGAGCGCAAACATGACGGACCGGTCGAGTCTCACCAGCGTCCCCATGCAACGGCCTGACGCGACGACAATGTCGCCCTTCAGGATTAATAATCGTTAATCTTGTTTACCGACTGCCGCAGAGTCAATAGTGATTCAGTGTCGGGGACAATTCGCCTTATTTTTCCAAGTGTAACGGCGATGGACCGCGAAGCAGCGGCCGCTTGGAATGCGCGCGCCCGCTGGCAAGACCCCCGTGTTGACCGGGCTCTGGCGGCGCGGTAAGGAAACTCATTCCGTGGTCATTTGAGCCGGTCGGCTTGCCGCCACGTTAAACAAAGGGCTAAAAGATCGGGGCTTCCTTTGAATCGCCTCGCCTTTCGGCCCCATGGCGCGCCATGAACGGCGCCTGCGAGCGTTGCCGATCCCTCGTGGGGACCAGCGCGCGCAGGCGCCCCTCGGGCGGGTCACGAGAGGACGGAACAGCCAGCCATGACCACCCCGCGTAAATCCCGCGATCCCAGCACCCTCCGGCCCGCGACCCAGCTCGTCCACGGCGGCTCGCTGCGCTCGCGCTTCGAGGAGACCTCCGAGGCCCTGTTCCTGACCCAGGGTTACCTTTACGACACGATGGAGACGGCCGAGGCGCGCTTCCGCGGCGACGAGCCGGGGTTCATCTACTCACGCTTCTCCAACCCGACCGTCGCCATGTTCGAAAAGCGCATGGCGCTCCTCGAAGGCGCCGAGGCGTCGCGCGCGACGGCGAGCGGCATGGCGGCAGTGACGGCGGCGCTGATGGGCCAGGTCAAGGCCGGCGACCACGTCGTCGCCGCGCGCGCCCTGTTCGGCTCGTGTCTCTATGTCGTCGAGGAGCTCTTGCCTCGGTTCGGCGTCGAGTCGACCCTGGTCGAAGGGACCGACCTCGACCAGTGGCGCGCCGCGTTCCGGCCGAACACCAAGACCGTGTTCCTCGAATCGCCAACCAACCCGACGCTGGAGATCATCGACATCGCCGCGGTCGCCGAGATCGCCCATGCGGCCGGCGCGACTCTCGTGGTGGACAACGTCTTCGCCACGCCGCTCCATCAGCATCCGCTGAAGCTCGGCGCCGATTGCGTCGTCTATTCGGCGACCAAGCACATCGACGGCCAGGGCCGGGTGCTCGGCGGGGTGATCCTCGCCAGCGAAAAATTCATCGCCGACAACATCCACAATTTCCTGCGCCAGACCGGCCCGAGCCTGTCGCCGTTCAACGCCTGGACGCTGCTGAAAGCGCTCGAGACCCTGCCGATCCGGGTCGAGGCGCAGGCGCGCTCGGCCGCCCGGATCGCCGACGCGCTCGCCGACCATCCCGCGGTCGAGCGGGTTCTGTACCCCGGCCGCGCCGATCATCCCCAGGCGGCGCTGGCGAGACGGCAGATGAGCAGCGGCGGAACCATGCTCGCCTTCGAGGTCGCCGGCGGCAAGGCGGCGGCGTTCCGCATGGCCAATGCGCTCTCGATCGTCGGCATCTCGAACAATCTCGGCGACGCGAAGAGCCTGATCACCCACCCCGAGACGACCACCCACCAGCGCCTCAAACCCGAGCAGCGGGCGGCGCTCGGCATCGGACCGGGGCTGCTCAGGCTCTCGGTCGGGCTCGAGGATCCCGACGACCTGATGGAGGATCTGGTTCAGGCGCTCGACAAGACGGCGACAACCCGATCGGCCGGATAGGCGCCGAGCCGGCAGGGCATGCCAACCGCGGCGCGCTAGCCGTCCTCAGCGCCCCTTGCTGCAGGTGATCTCCTGGTCGGTGTCGTAAGGCAACGCCGGAAGGGTGACCACGTGGTGGACGAGCGCCTGATGCGCGCTGTGGGGATCGGGGACGGTATAGGCGAACACGCCGCGCGAATTCGTCTTGCTGCAGCACCACGCCTTGCTCGATGGCTTGAACGGCGGGCCATTGCCGTCGCCGCTGCAGTCGACGTCGTGGGTCGTGTCGTACGGCGGCTTGTTGCTCCATCGCGGCAGCCCCGCCTTATCCTGCGCCGCCGTGAACTGCGTGTAGGGCGGCGGCGTCGTGAGCGTGAACGTGTAGGTTTGCGGCGTCGGCTTGTTGTCGATCAGGAAGACCGGACAATTCGCCGGGTCGCTCGCCGACAGGATGAACGCCGGATTGAGCGGATTGACCTTCGTGTCGCGTGACGGATCGTTGCGGCACAGGCGATAGCTGACGAAACGCACGGCGTCGGTCTGGGCGTAGCCGAGCGAAACATTGATCGGCGGCTTCGCCGGCAACTGGTTCTCCAGGTGCTTCAGGCTGCCGACGTCGATAATGAACCCCTGCGCTTCGGCCTGGAGATTGCCGACGGCGTCGTCGACCGAATAAGCGTAGACGTTCGGAATCTGGAGGTACTTGGCTCCGCTGTGGAGGAAACTGACCCAGGGATTGAAGACGTACTTCGGCTGCTGTCCCGGTTTGAAATTCTGATAGTTCAGATTGTCGAACTCGAGCTTCACCCTGGAATATTGGGCATAGTCGTTGTTTTTGTAATAGTCGCTGGTGTTTTCGAGGAGATTGTCGGTCGGGGCGCACCCCATGCGATCCTCGACCGCCTCGACCCAAGGCGTCCAGCCGTAGAGGTGCGCCAGAACGCGGTCCGGCGTCTTCTGAACCATGGTCCCGGTGCATCTTCCGCTTTTGAACAGGGCGACGTAACTTTGATAATTCGCGTCGATCAGGTCTCTCACGTCGAGGATGGCGTCGCAGAACTGATCGTTGGTCGCGCTGTGCATGCACGCCTGCGACCATTGATTCCAGTTGTCGCGCAGCGCCTGGACGGACGCCCAAACCTTGGTCGGCCAGCTTTCCACGGGCGGCAGGTCGGCGGGGGGATTGGCGCCGCTGAGCCGGGCGATCAGTTCGAGCGGCGACGGCAATTTCTGCACGTCTCTCTGCCCCGCCGGGATGTTCGGGTCGGTCGACTGGAACTTCGGCCAGTTGGTGACCTGCTGAAAGGCGTTCAGCTTGGCGGCGAAATCGACCGGCTTCATCGGCGAGCCGATGTAGCCGGTCTGGTCGTTCTTGTACGGCCCCATGGCGCCGGCGATGTAGGCGACATTGACATAGCTCACGTCGAAGTCGGCGTTGGTCTCGTCGAGCGTGTTCGGTGGGGAATCGTTGACGACCGGCTGCGCCTGCCGGGCGCCGAGCGTCGCCTCGAACAGCTGGCTCGGGCCGTTCTTGGGCATCGTCCCATCGGTATCGGAGACGAACGGGAGCAGGCAGGGCGTGGACGGCGGGGGCGGCGCAGAGGGCGACGCGGGCGGGGGCGTGTAGGCGCAGGTCGGCCAGACGGGGCTCGCCGCCGCGGAGACCAGCGGTTTCTGTTTCGGCCGCGTCACGCCGTTGTAGGCGTTCGCCAGGGCGAGCGGCGGCGTCGGCGTCGGGCTGGTGAAGATCTGGATGTTCTGCCCCTGCCACCATTCCGCGAACTGGTTCGGCTTGGTCGGATCGACCGTCGCGACCAATTGGGTGAACAGCGGCACCGTGATCGAGACGCTCGCGTTGGGCGCGATGCCGGTCAGCGGATTGACGTAGAATCGGAAGGTCTTGTCCTGGCCGTAGGTGAGCACGCCGATCTGGCTGTTCGGCACCTTGCATTCCGCCTGCATCCAGACGTCGGGAGTGCCGAGACCGACTTCGATTTCCGGGAAGAGATACACGGGCGAATCGTTGTATATCTTGATCGTCTGCGTAGGCGCCGCAGCCGGACAGCTCTGCGCCGCGGCCGAGCTCCCCGATCCCAGCCAGACCGCCGCTGAACACGCCACGGCGAGCGCCCGAAGCGCCTGCGTCCCCTCCACTTTCATTGCTGCACTCCAGGTCGCGGCTGTCCGCGTGGAGCGATCATTGCGGTCGTTGGACGCGTGTCAACTGAGGCGAGCGACGATGCAGCTTCGCGCGGCCCCGTGGAGGCGGGCATGGCCATGTGCAGCCAATCTTGTGTTACTGGAGACGCCGTGGGCAGGACCAACCTTTTGGGCTGCGTCCGCGCCGGATTCATGTTCGCCGTTCGTGCCCCGTCCTGCGGTTCTTGAGACCATCGCGATGCCCCGCCGCCTCTGGCCAGACTTTACCCGCATGCTGGTCGGCCAGCACATCGTCAACGGCCTGAGCGTCGGCGCAGGCGTCCTCGCGATCGCGCTCGGAGCCTCGGCGATCTTCGGGTTCGCAGCCGGACAACCCGCGACCCTCGGAGCGATTTCGGCCAGCATTTCCGACCTGCCGTCGCCATGGCGCGAAAAGGCGCGCACCCTCGCCCTCGGATTTGGTCTCGCGCTGATCTCGACCTCGGCGATTCAGCTCGCGCTGCCGTGGCCCGCGCTCGCGCTGGCGACCATCGGTCTGGTCGCCTTCGTCGCGGGGATGATCACCGGATGGGGCCGGTGGGCGATCGCGCTCGGCATGCAGGCGCTGATTCCCATGGTGTTCGTGCTCGGGTTTCCGCGCGAGACCTGGGCGGCGGCGGTCAAGATCCAGACCCTGTTCGCCGCCGGCGGCGTCGCCTACATCGCCTTCGCGCTTGTTGCGACGATCGTCACCGACGCGAGCGCACGGCGGCTCGTGGCGAGCGAGACCATTCGCGAGTTGTCGCTCTACCTGCGCGCCGTCGCCGCGATGTTCGATCCCAACGCCGATCTGGAGCAGGCCTACGGCTCGGCGATCCGCCAGCAGGCCGCCCTGTCCGAGCAGCTTCAATCAGCCCGGGCGGCGCTGCTCGATCGTCCGGAGCCCGGGTCCGAGCGCATGCGGCTCGCCGCCACCATCGGCATCCTGCTCGACGCCTTCGACGCGCTCGTCGCCGCCCAGAGCGAAGTCGCGAAGGCGCGCAGCGCCCCGTCCTCGACCGGCCTCCTCGAGCGGATCCGCTCCGCCCTGACGGTCGGAGCGCTCGACCTCGACCACCTCAGTCTCGAAATCCTGACGACGGCTCATCCGACGCTGCCGCCCGATCATCAAGAAGCGATCGAGGCCCTGCGCCGCGAGGCCGCCCAGCCGGATGCTGACGCCGGCACGGCCCTTCGATCGACGATCAGCCGTCTGTTGGTCGCGCTTGGACACATCCGCCGGCTCGAGCTTGCGCTGTCGGACGACCGGGCGGCCGAAGCGGCGATCGAAGGGGTCGACCTGAAGGCGTTCATCCCGAAGCGGTCCTATGCCTGGGACGCCGTGAAACAGCACTTCCGGCCCGCTTCGCCGGTCTTCCGCTACGCCGTTCGGCTGGCGCTCGCCATGATGGCCGGGGCCGTCGTCGCCCAGGTCCTCGGCGACGCCGGGCACGGCAACTGGGTCTTGCTGACCATCGCGGTGGTGATGCGGGCGAACTACGGGCTGACCAAGGCGCGCCGCAACGACCGGGTGGTCGGCACCCTGATCGGCTGCGTCGTCGCCGCGGCGGCGGTCGCGTGGGCGCCGGCTTACGCGCTGGTCGCGGTGCAGGGCCTCGCCGTCGTGGTGATCCATAGCTTCGTGCGCCTGAACTATCGGCTCTCGTCGGTGGGGGCGTCCGTCATGGCGTTGGTCTCGCTCCACCTCATTCAGCCGGACCTGCCGGCGCCGATCCTCGCGCGCCTCGCCGACACGCTGATCGGCGCCGCGATCGCCCACCTGTTCAGCTTCGTCTGGCCTTACTGGGAATTCGTCGATGCGCCGGGAATCGCGCGACGCCTTCAGGCGCGGCTCGGAGCGTTCGCGGAGGTTGCGCTGACCGCCGCCGCGCCCGCCCAGGACTACCGCCTGGCGCGCAAGAACGTGATCGAGGCGATCGCCGCGCTGTCCGATTCGGCCGGCCGGATGAGCGTCGAGCCGGTGGCCGCGCGCAAGGGACTCGAGGAGATGGCCGCGCTCCTGATGGCGGCCCACGGGTTCATCGCCCGACTGTCGGCGACCCGGCTCGACATCCTTGCGGGAGAGCCGGCGCCATCACCGGAATTGCGAGCTCGCCTCCGCGCCTTGCTGGCGGCCCGAGCCGCTGCGGAGCATGACACGAAGTCTGGGATCGAGGCTCTGACCGTCGCCGCGCAGGAAGTCGTCGCCGCCGCGGATCGCTATCAGACCGCCGCCAGGAATGCGCTGGCGGCGCCCTGACCAGGAGGGATCGCATAAAAAAGCCAAGCTCGCGTGAGACAGGCCAAAGACGATCGTCGGGCGTCGGGAACCGGCGCCGATCGACGACGTTGAAACGGGGGGCTGGGCCTGCAGGTGGAGGACGACCCTATGGCAAACGTCGACTACCATTATCCCGTCGGGCGAACGAACCGCTTTCTGGACGTGTCGCCCCTGATCGACGCGCTGCGCTTTCAACCGGAAGACTTCGACCTGGATCGCGGTTGGCTGCACCACGCTCCGAGCCGGCACCGCTTCCAGTTCGATCGGCTTGGC